>JBPCXN010000191.1:0-15133 GCA_051008495.1 Endozoicomonas sp.
AGGAATAAGGCGAGATCGTGGCGAACCTGACCTATGGCATGATAGCCAAGAGCCTGAGTATGCCGGATTACATGGCCTCTCATAAACCAGGAATCCAGCAGCACATAAGTGAACCGCTCACCAATGACAGCGTGAGTAAATCGTAGCAATGCCTTGGCTGTAAACAGCTTGCTGGTGTTGCCAGTTTCAGAAGGCATTCGAGCTAGCCAGGGAATCGAAGTTGGCACCTCATCCGTTGGGCGGTGTTGAACCATGGTCAAATAAACGAAACACTGCCCGAGTACATAGCGCGCCTGATTTAGCTTGTGGGCATGCTCGAAGGCAATGGCACTGCCAGGCGCTTTCTCACTGAAACGAAGCACAAGAGTATCGTCAATAACCAGAAATAAGGGCTGCGTCTCTGGAACGGCAAGGCAGCATAATTGCATAAAGCGGGCGACCACTTGATAGCTCCGCCAGCGTCCAGTCTCCAGCCATTTGTGGTAGCTGCCCCAGAAGTTATGAAGCTTCCCCTGTAACCATGACTGTGTGACAAAGCCCTCGGCGGTGATCATACTGGCAACGAGCAGTTCGCAGAACGTCGGTACTGATCTTGAGGGTAGCGCCGCAGCCAGAAAAGAGATGTAATAGCCCAGCTTGCCGAGGATGGTTTTCTGTTCTTGAGTGAGCATGGCGGCTCCAAACGTTAGCGGGTTCGGGGTCGTCATTTTGCGCCTTTTTCTGACAATTATTAAATGGCCTGCTCACTCTAAACTCGAGTTCTATGAAACCATTTGCACTTTTTATGGCTATATCGTGTCTATCGGCTTACGCTGCTGCCGGTAATACTCAGGAGTCCAATGGGGCAGCCGTAATTGCCAACTGTACTCTGCTAGAGGATATTTATCAGCGCGTAGGGGATACGATAGAAACTGGTGCTCTTCAGAGCTTTGCAACCGCTATGAGTGAGGAACATACACAGACATCTTCACCAGCTAGATACATCAACACGTCTATGGGTTTATTGACGGAGAATATGTGGAAGGTTTTGAAAAAGTTTCCCGGGCTCAGCAATAAAATATCCAGTTCCACCCACACCATTAGCCCTATAAGCTCGATCGCAGACGAGACAACCCGGGATATTCTTGGGACAAGACAAGAGTTAGATATATTTAAACGAATGAGTAAGGTAGTAACGCATTGTCAGGCTACGAATATCAAAAGAAAGGAACTGGATGAGACTCTGGAATACATGGAACTTTTTTTTAGCTCGGAAGAACTCAGATCAGATTACCATTACTACGGTGGTCAAGACCTTTCGGTATCTCTGAATGACATAGCCGAGGATATGAAGGAAATGAAAAATCAGCTCAACTCAAAAGTAGCACTAATGTTTCAGCCCATAAACCCTGACTTTGAGCCGAGTAATAATGAGGAGCGTGAAGCAAGTGCGAAACGAGAACAATTCAAAGATGTAACTGATATGATGATTCTGGTGCTAAATATTCACCATTCAAGCTCGACAAAGGAAGATTTGGGAAAACTTTATAAGTCGGAATACGACAAAATAACAAAGCAGGGCGATCACGAAGAGGTTCTTTTCCAGACGATACAGGTGGCACTGGAAAAAACGCTGGAGGCCCTGTTGTAAGCTGCCCATTTACCGGTTATCGGGCCAGCTTTGCAGGCACGGTAAAAGGACAGGTATGAGATATCCTAAAACCATGCCGATAGAGGTGAGCGTATCATCAACAATACAAAATAGTGGTCAGGCTGTCTTCAGAAACCAAAAACTCAGGCTCTTTCCCTGTGAGGTTGCGGGTAAGAGGAACAACTTTGGTTCTGATGCCCATACCCCGATAATCAACGTAGCCATAATCTCTGAGTACCTCCATAACAATGGTATTACGGGGTGACCTCTGCCCGGCCATCATTTTCTCAATGGTCATGGAGTTTGGTAACGAACCTGGGCTGATGATTTCCAGGCGGTTGTTGTAGCTGCCTACTTCTATCTCCACAAAGCGGGTCCAGTCCCTGTGAGCCAGGGCATTAACCAATGCTTCCCTGACTGCTTCAACGGGGTAGTACCAGTCAGTTTGCCTCCGTAAACCACTATCAATCTCATTACTTTCCCGAGATATAAATGGCTCAATGGCATTCACAAAGCGTTCGATAAGACCGCTATCTACGAGGCTTTTGTTTCCATCCTTGTAATCCCAGCGGCCAACCATGGGGCCATCCAGAATTTCATCCAGCGTAGCCTGATACTGCTTATCTTCGCTCTGGAATGCAAACACCCTGAGTCCTGCCTGCTTCAGGTAACGACGCGGATTCTTACCAAACAATACCAATCCGGCAATGGTGCAGCACACATTTCCAGCAGCTTCTGTCAAAAACCCCAACCCCAACAATCTGGCCTGCCATTCTGCCTTGGAAGAGGGGATATCCGGATCCTGAAGAATATCCTGCAGATAGTTTTGCAAACGCGCATCATCGAGGCAGTTTATATCAGTGCGCGGGACAGGAAGAACCTCTGTATGCAGCATGCCTCCCAGTTCAAACACGCGCATTTTCTGCTCTCTGGTGGCCAGCCGTGAGGTAGAACCCACTCGAATATAAATATCTTCCTTGCTGCGATCGCGTACGACATAAGGTTTACTAATTCCCATAGGAAAATGGATCACTGCGACCTTTTTGCCTGCATCCAACAGAACCTCTTCATAGAATGGCAGAATCATGGGGTGGATCTTGTTTTGAATAACATTCATCACCCATTCCTCAAGATTCTCCCGATGAACGCCACTTATTGCGCCATCATCCTCAACGCCCAGCAAGACCTTTCCACCCTGAAAGTTCGCCATGGCGACAATCTCTTTGGCCAACTGCTCAGGGCGGATGTCATCTCGCTTGAATTCAACCCCGGAACTTTCTCCGTTGGCGATGATTTCCAGCAGCTCTGTCTTTAGCATGTCTGTTTCCTGGAAATATTACTTTGCATGACCGTACTTCTCCCGACGGTGGTTGAAGGCGCTTTCTCCCCCCTTCCAGGATATCCGCAGCCAGCAGCTGAATCGACGACACATCAATTGCCCCCTGCTGATCCGGCAATATGTGTCCTTTGCCGTCACCCACAGTAAAAACACCCATCCACTCCGCATCACCAAGTATCGGAATATTCGCGTTATGGGTGGTAAATAGAAACTGTCTGGTCAGTTTGGCGCGCCTCAGCTCGGCCACAATACGTTCGGCGATAAAGGCGTTGTCCAGGTTATCTTCGGGCTGATCAAGAATCAGCGGATCATCATTGTCCTGCAGAAGCAAGTGCAAAACAGCCGTACACTGCTGACCCGTTGAAAGATTATCTATTTTCTGGAATTTGTCCTCTTGTCCGTCGTGCGCCACATTCAGGAACACTTCCCGCTCATCGCCCAGAGCAACTTCCTCAGCTGATCGGAGCCTTCTACTGAGCCATGATCTGCCAGACCGATAACTTCCACCCCGGCGTCAATAGCATAAGCCAGCAACAGCCAGTTATACTCCTCGTCCGAAAGCGTCTGCTCCTGCCCCCGATATTTCAGATACCTGGCGGAATTCACCTGCAGGGCACATTTATAAAAACGGGCGATGGTGGTTGGCGTTTTCTGTTGCTGGTCGCTCATCCGGTGTCTCTTGCCTGCTGTCAGAGCTTTCATGAAGGAACTTAAGGCATCATAACACCGGCACGAAGAAGTAGTGATACTTGCTACATTGGATCTACAACATCCCTCGGGCGCTGCGGATAAAACCGCCCGGAACTGACTCAACCAGGCCTTCCAGTTCAAGTTCTGTCAACACCATGGAAAGCTCATCACAGGGCAGGCCCGTGGCCTGAGTCAGAATGTCCATGCTGACCGTTTCATAGCCCATGCTTTCAAGAACTCTTTTGTGCGTGTCAGAGATATTTTCGTACTGTTCCTCTGTGTCGTCTTCCAGTAGCAGAGACCGCAGGTGGCTTTCCAGCTCAAGCAGGATGTCCTGTGCCGACTCCACCAGAACCGCCCCCTCACGAATCAGCCTGTGACAACCCCGGCTTAGCGGGTTCATCACCGAGCCGGGTACGGCAAACACTTCCCGCCCCTGCTCAGCCGCCAGCCGGGCAGATATCAGTGAGCCACTCTTTTCTGCTGCCTCAACAACCAGCACACCCATGGAGAGTCCGCTGATGATACGGTTCCTTCTTGGGAAGTTGCCGGGACTGGCCGACGTACCGAGAGGGAATTCACTGACCAGTGTGCCCTGCTGGGCAATAAGTCCGTAGAGCTTCGCGTGACTGCGGGGATAAACCTGATCCACCCCTGTCCCCAGAACCGCTATGGTACTGCCATAACTGCTCAGAACTCCCTGGTGCGCTGCTGCGTCGATACCTAACGCCATACCACTGGTAATCACTATGCCGGCCTTGCCTATGTCCAGGGCAATCTCCTGCGCCAGTCTACGTCCCTGCGGAGTTGGACGACGGCTACCTACCACAGACAGCTGCGGCTGAGACAACAGGGAAGGGCTGCCGATGATGTAGAGCAGGGGAGGCGGGTCTGGCAACTCTTTAAGACGGACAGGGTAAACGGGTGAGGCAAGGCTGATAATGTGGTGGGCTTCGCTGGATTCCAGCCAGATGCGGGCCTGTTCAATCTTCTGGTGTATCGCTTCTGTTTCCGGATTGCCGGCAATGGCTTCGGACAACTTCTCTGGCAGCCCGGCTCGCAACTCTGTGTAGCTGGCACCCAATATCCGCTCAGGAGAACCAAACTGTTTCAGCAACGCCCGAAACCTGACGGCGCCAAGCCCCGGCAGAAACGAAAGCAGCAGCCATTTTCGTAGCTGCTGCCAGTGTTCATTCTGTTGATCTATTGCCATAAGTTTATGGATTTTTCAGTTGATCACCCACGCTGATTTCTTCCAGTGCGGTCAGAACAATACCATAGCTCATCTTTTCAAAAGGGCGATAAATCATCAACATACCGGCGCGCTCCGGAGGCAGGGCCACTATTTCCCCGGTAGTCTGATCTTTCACCTTTATGTTCTTGCGGATAATCAGTACATCACCCTGCTTCAGGCCTTCACGCAGTCCCTTGTTGATCGTGACACTGCTGTATTTGCCTATTTTTTTCACACCATCGAGAACAGAGATGATCTTGCCGTCAATCGGTGCGTCCGGGGCACTCGGGTGGAAAGTCGTCAGCTGACTGAAGTCATCTTCCGGTAACACCCGATCCCCCGGCAGCACTTCCCGGCGGCTTTTGGTGATCCTCAGGCTGGCCACTCCATTAGTCACGCTCATCACAGAACTGTCTGCAACATCATGCCCCACCACTCCCAGCAGTTCACCGCTTTCCGGGTCAGTGACAGTAGTGCCAGGGCGATAAATGGTCATATTTCCTGCAATAGCATCAATCCGCCCACGGGCATAGACTTTGTCTCCGGCGCCACTGATGATGCGCTCCTGCCTGGAGGCAAAAATGTAGGGTGCATTTTCAATATCCTGCAGAGTATCGAAAATCCGGTTCTGGCTCAGGAAAGAATTGATGGAACTGAGAGGAACGGCAGGAATGGCGGAATCTCCGGGCAGGGTGCGAACCCTCGGGCTCAGTTTTATGGTCCGGCCACTTTCCCCCCTGCGGGCAATCGTCAGCCTGGGCTTGCCGTCGATATAAACAAGACTGACCAGATCACCGGGGAAAATCAGGTGCGGATTGTGGATCTGGGGGTTGGCATGCCAGATTTCCGGCCACATCCAGGGGCTCCGCAGGAAGCGGCTGGAGATTTCCCAGAGAGTATCGCCTTTCTTCACTTGGTAATTTTTCGGTGAATCGGCCCTGATCGGGCTGTTACTGGCCACCCCCTGGGTCACGAATCCAAGTGAGACGAGGCCTGACAGAAAGACTCCAAATACGATGCTTCTCATGGGTGTCAAGATCCCTTGATCTTATAGTTTTCTGCAGTTTACCAACTGGCCTTGGCAGGGGGCAATCCACACCATTCAATGTTCTAGTTAGAGTTCGACCAGCATCACGGAATCTGAACTGAATGCTATATTGACTTGTCTGCAAAATAACCAGCATTGAAACAGAATAAGGATGCATCACCCTCTTCTGACACTTCTCTACCTGATTGTTGCAATTAGTCCATTGTTTGGACAGGCAAAGGACTGTGAACAAAACAATCCACAGATCATCAAGTCTCACGGAATCGCCCGCTTTGATGATCTGAAGTATTCCCAGGACTTCCTGCATTTTGATTATGTAAACCCTTCCGCTCCAAAGGGAGGCCGGGTGAGGCTGTTTGCCCACGGCACTTTTGACTCTGTAAATCCTTATGCCATCTCGGGAATCACTCCATCCACTCTGCCGTCATACTCTTACATGAGATATGGCTTTTCAGAATTTAATGAAACGCTCATGGTGGGCTACGGTTCCTATGCCCCTTCAGGAGATGAAGCCAGATCAGTCTATGGATTGATCGCCAGGGATGTAGAGTACCCTCAAGACAACAGCTGGATTCTTTTCAACCTGCGGCCTGAAGCCCGCTTTCACGACGGTCACCCGATCACCTCGAAAGATGTGGTATTTTCATTTAACGAACTTCGCGAGAAAGGCCACCCACGTTATCGAATGCAACTGGGAGAAGTGGTCAGTGTTACAGCACTCTCAATACATAAGGTGCGGTTTGACTTCAGGAATCCCGGCGATCGTTCCCAGCTGTTTCGGGTTGCTGAGTTACCCGTTCTGCCAGCGCACTACTGGGAAGGGAAAGGTCTCGGAAAGACAACCCTGACACCCATTCTTGGAAGTGGCCCGTACAAAGTCACAGCGGTAGAACCTGGTGCCTTTGTCACCCTCTCCAGGGTTCAGGATTACTGGGGTAAAGACCTGCCGGTAAATAAAGGAAAATATAACTTTGATACAGTGACCGTGTATTTCCATCGTGACCTGCATGCCGCCTTCGAATCCTTCAAGGCGGGCGGTCACGATATTCACCCGGAGGTTATCGCCAAAAACTGGGAAACGGCCTACAACTTTCCAGCCATGCAGTCAGGTCAGGTTAAACGAAGAGTTATCCCTCACAAAATGGCTTATGGCAGCTCTTTCTTCTTCTTTAATCTTCGTCGTTCAGTATTCAAGGATGTTCGCGTACGGGAAGCCCTGTCCATCATGTTCGACTTCGAGTGGACCAACAGGGTTATTT
The DNA here is from genome assembly GCA_051008495.1 of Endozoicomonas sp. Classification (GTDB taxonomy): domain Bacteria; phylum Pseudomonadota; class Gammaproteobacteria; order Pseudomonadales; family Endozoicomonadaceae; genus Endozoicomonas_A. Next base: position 7,201 of record JBPCXN010000191.1, read on the forward strand.
TCCATAATGCCTATAAACGTTCTTCAAGCTATTTCCCCAACACGCCTTTCCAGGGGGCTGACAGCCCTGCAAAGCAGGAACTGACTACCCTTGAGCCTCTGAAGAAGCTGATTCCAGTGAACCTGATGACTGAACCTTTTGTGCTTGCAGAGCACTCCGGAAACGGCAGTGACCGCCAGCCAAGGACAAAAGCTCTGGCTCTGCTCAGGGGAGCGGGATGGAGGCTGAATAAAAACCAGATGACTAACAGCGATGGGCAGCCACTCAGTTTTGAGTTCATCTCAAGGTCTTCAGGGACTGACCGTTACATCCTGCCATTCAGACAACAGCTGAAAAGCATTGGTGTTGATATGAAGTACAAGGTACTGGACGCCAGTCAGTATTATCAGCGCATCCAATCCAGGGATTTCGACATGCTGGAACAGGTTCTGCCCCAGACACTAAGCCCGGGGAGGGAACTCGCGGGCTATTTTCATTCCGACAGTGCCACGGAAAACGCTTCCGGAAACCTGCCAGGTATCAGCAATCCTGCCGTTGATGCAATCCTGAAACAGCTGGAATCCGTTTCCTCCCAGCAGGAACTCATAACCCTTCTGAAAAACCTGGACCGCATACTGCTCTGGAATCATTACGGCATCCCCAAGTGGTACTCCGATTTTATGCGCATTGCTTATCGGGATATTTTTGCCTGGCCGGAAACTCAACCCGCCTACACCACCAGCTTTACCACATGGTGGATGAAAGAGGCTCCTAGGAGCCTGACCGAGAATAGACAGGTCAGCCTAAAATCCAGAAAGAACGGCCAAATTTTCCGATAAATTCGATTAAATAGGCCCACTATTCGCACGAATTGATCGAAAAATTTGACTCGTTCTACTGAATTTTAATCTCGACCGCTATTCTCGGTCAGGCTCCTAAACCGCAAGCTCCCCTGCTTCCTGCCGATAGTATTCGCTATGGAATCAGGCAGGCTTCCAGTCAATGGAATCAACAGTTTCACGCAACCAGAAAAAGAAAACTGAAGACCTTCAGGCACTCTATCAGTGGGCCAGCCAACAACTCCTGGCCAAGGGTTACTCACCCAAGGTTGTCAGGCCAGCCATTACCAGGGCACTGAAGCATTACCGGAAACAGAGACTCGGTTTCATCAACTGGGTTCACCGTCTGCCGCCAAGCGTACAAAAGCCAGCCAGCCAGTCCAGCAGACAGATCGAGTTTATCAAACGGACCATGATGCCGAAGATGGTGCTGCTACTGAAAAAGAAAGGTTACAGCCAGACCGCGTCCACAAGACTGTCAAAACTATTGATTGATCACGCCGGTGGACCAGGAAAGTGCGACCTGTCAGCCGTCTGGACGGCTTCGAAGCAGTGGCCTGAGGCGCAACAGTAAAGCTCCAACCAGTGTTTTTCTCCTGAAGATACGCGCTTTTATCCGGTTTGCGCGGTATTTATCTGTTTCTGATTCAGAGAAACGGAACACCTCTCCCATTCCGTCAACCCATGTCTCCAAAGGTCTGCCCTCTTGATTACCAGACTCCAGTCTGGTAATTAAAATTACCTATATACCAAAAAGAAATTTAAAATTAATTTCTAATCGAAATTTTGAATCGAGAAACCGAATGGCACTCCTGGAAATCCTGCAATACCCTGACGAAAGACTGCGCACCATCGCCAAGCCGGTGGCCGACGTGAACGATGATGTTCGCAAGATTGTCGATGACATGCTTGAGACCATGTACGACGCCAAGGGTGTTGGTCTGGCGGCTACGCAGGTGAACATTCACCAGCGTATTGTCGTGATGGACTTTTCCGAGGAAAGCAATGAACCCCTGGTTCTGATCAACCCGGACTTTGAGCCATTGACCGATGAACTTACGGATGTCTCCGAAGGCTGTCTCTCTGTTCCCGGTTTCTTCGAACTGCTGGACCGTCCTGCCAGCGTCCGCCTGACGGCTCTGGATCGCGACGGCAAAGAATTCAGTATGGATCTGGAAGGCCTGCCGGCAGTCTGTGTCCAGCACGAACTGGATCACCTTGATGGCAAACTGTTTGTGGATTACCTGACGCGCCTGAAGCAGGACCGCATCCGCAAGAAGCTGCAGAAAAACAAACGGCTGGCTTCCGCCTGACTAGGAGCCTGTCAGGCCGATGCTTCCCGGAAAGCCACCGGCCTGATTTTACTCCATCAGCGTCTTTACTTATCATTTGCCGCCACTCCCTTTCTTCCGCAGTCGCGAAGCCACAGAACACAGAAATGAACAGCTTTAGAATTGTTTTTGCCGGTACGCCGGAGTTTGCCAGCGCCCATTTACAGGCCGTGCTCGACAGCGGGCATGAAGTCATTGCGGCATACACCCAGCCTGACAGACCGGCAGGACGAGGGCAAAAGCTGAAACCGAGCCCGGTAAAAGAGCTGGCCCTGCAGCACGATATTCCCGTGTTTCAGCCCAAGTCACTGAAAACGGAAGAAGCCCAGAAAGAGCTGGCCGAGCTCAAGCCTGACCTGATGATCGTCGTCGCCTACGGTCTTATCCTGCCCCAGGTCGTTCTCGATATTCCCACCCATGGCTGCGTTAACGTTCATGGTTCGATTCTGCCTCGCTGGCGTGGAGCTGCTCCTATCCAGAGAGCCATTGCTGCCGGCGACAAAGAATCAGGCGTCACCATCATGCAGATGGATGCCGGGCTGGACACTGGCGACATGCTGATCAAGGCCTGCTGCCCGATCCATGACACTGATACCTGCTCTGACCTTCATGATCGCCTGATCGAAGTCGGTCAGCCCGCCCTGGTGGAAGCAATCAACGCTATTGCAGAGCAATCCATCACTCCGGTACAACAGGATGACGACTGTGCCTGTTACGCCCACAAGCTGAGCAAGGAAGAAGCGCAGATCGACTGGAGCAAGCCGGCCCAGGAACTCGACTGCATGGTGCGAGGGTTCAATCCCTGGCCAGTGGCTACCACGTCACTCAATGTCGACAGTGATGAAGTCTCCATCCGGGTCTGGGAAGCCAGAGCAGTTGACCTGGAAAGCAATGAAGCACCGGGAACTCTGATCAAAGCGGATAAAAAAGGTTTGGACATAGCCTGTGCCAGTGGCATTCTGCGACTGAGCAAAGTCCAGATGCCGGGCAGTCGCGCCATGTCGGTCAGTGACCTGCTCAACAGCCGCAGGGAAATGTTCCCCGCAGGAATCCGGTTCAACTGATGGCCAAACAATCTTCTGTCCGGCTCGCCGCCGCCAAAGTCATCAGTCGTGTGGTTGCCGGTGACTCTCTGAGCCAGGCCCTGCCGGCTCATCAGGAAGCGTTTAACCAGAGGGACCAGTCCCTGCTGGCGGAAATCTGCTACGGCACCCTGAGGTATTACTTCCGCCTGGACGCCTGGCTCAGCAAATTGATGGACAAGCCTTTGAAAGCCAAAGAGGTGGACATCCACAGTCTGATCCTCGTTGGCCTGTATCAGCTGTTCTATACCCGCATTCCTGCTCATGCTGCCATTGGTGAGACCGTCCAGGTCACCCGTACTCTTGGTAAAGCATGGGCTCGCGGCCTGGTGAACGGCGTTCTTCGTTCAGCCCAGCGTCAGGCCGATGAACTCCAGGCAATGAATGAAACCGATCTGGACTGCCTCACAGCTCACCCGCCCTGGCTGACAGGCAAGCTCAAGAAAGCCTGGCCCGATCACTGGCAGGCGATAGTCGCTGCCAACAACCGACAGCCCCCCATGACCCTCAGGGTCAACGAGCAGTACATCAAGCGGAACAGGTATCTGAAAAAGCTGCTGGATGCCTGTATTGAATCCAGCCAGTCGGCTGTTGCCCCTCAGGGCCTGACACTGGCCAAGGCCACCTCTGTAGAAGAGCTTCCCGGTTTTTCGGAAGGTATTGTCAGCGTTCAGGATGAGTCCGCCCAGCTGGCAGGCACACTGCTGCCAATCCAGAAAGGTGACAGAGTGCTGGACGCCTGTTGTGCGCCTGGCGGCAAAACCTGTCACCTGCTGGAGCTGCACCCGGATATTGAACTGGATGCACTGGATGTCGATGAAAAACGCCTGGCCAGGGTTCAGGAAAACCTTGACCGTATTGGCCTGAAAGCACGCCTGATGAGCGGTGATGGCTGCCAGCCTGAACAATGGTGGGACGGTCAGCAGTATGACCATATCCTGCTGGACGCCCCCTGTTCCGCCACTGGCGTTATACGACGTCACCCTGACATCAAGCTGCTGCGCCAGCCGGAAGATATAGATGCCCTGGCCAGCCTGCAAAAAAGAATTCTCCATGCCATCTGGCCATTGCTGAAGCCGGGGGGTACGCTGCTCTACGCAACCTGTTCGGTGATGCCGGCGGAAAACAGTCGACAGGTAGAAGCCTTTCTGTCAGAACAGGAAGAGGCTGCTCTGTTGCCACTGACCGGTGAATGGGGGCAGGATACAGGTTTTGGGCGACAGATATTCCCGGGAACCGGGGACGGTTTTTTCTACAGTCTGATCAGAAAAGAAACGCCCTCAGGAAAATGATGCTTGAGAAAGCACCAGAGCCAATGTAGACCGTAGGTCGGATTAGAATTGTCAGATTCGTAATCCGACAAGCCTCATACCGGGGGCATAACATTGTTATTGTCGGATTACGGGCCAGTGCCCTAATCCGACCTACGATGTTTTTTTCAGTAAGATTCATGCAGCGGGTATAGAAAAGAACAGCATCCATGAAGATCATCATTCTAGGCGCCGGACAGGTGGGTGGCACCCTGGCGGAAAACCTCGCCAGCGAGGAAAACGACATAACCGTCGTTGATACCGACTCTGAACGCCTGCGGGAACTCCAGGACCGGATCGACATTCGCACCATTCAGGGCATGGCGTCCTTTCCGTCGGTGCTGAAACTGGCCGGCGCCGATGATGCCGACATGCTGGTTGCCGTCACCAACAGTGATGAAGTGAATATGGTGGCCTGCCAGATTGCCTATACCATGTTCCATACTCCTTCCAAGATAGCCCGCATTCGTCAGGCCGCTTATCTGAACAAGGAGAACCTGTTTGGTGACGACGCACTGCCCATCGATGTATTGATCAGCCCCGAGCAGGTGGTAACCAACTACATCCGCCGTCTTCTGGAACGTCCCGGGGCCCTGCAGGTACTGGATTTTGCCGATGGCCGGGCCCAGCTGGTCGCCATGAAAGCTTATTATGGCGGCCCACTGGTCGGGCAGGAGCTGCGCTATCTCAGGGAGCACATGCCAAATGTCGATACCCGGGTTGCGGCGATATTCCGCCGGGGCAAGGCCATCATGCCCAAGGGCACAACGGTCATTGAAGCGGACGATGAAGTCTTTTTCATTGCCGACCGGCGCCATATCCGGGATGTCATGAGTGAGCTGCAGAGGCTGGATGACGATTACAAGCGCATTATCATCGCTGGTGGCGGCAATATCGGTCTGCGCCTGGCCCAGGCGGCCGAGAATGATTACAAGGTTAAGATCATTGAGCGCAGCATGAACCGCTGCCAGTTCCTTTCGGAAACCCTGACCAAGGCCATGGTTTTTAACGGCAACGCCTCCGACAAGGAGCTGCTGATTTCAGAGAATATTGAGGAAACCGATATTTTCTGCGCCCTGACCAATGATGACGAAGCCAACGTCATGGCCGCGATGCTGGCCAAGCGTCTGGGTGCTCGTAAAGTCATGGCTCTGATCAATAACCCGGCCTACGTTGACCTGGTGCAGGGTGGCGAAATTGATATCGCTATCTCTCCACAGCAGGCCACCATTGGCAGCCTGCTGAAACACGTCCGCAAGGGTGATGTCGTCAATGTTCACTCCCTTCGTCGCGGCGCTGCTGAAGCCATGGAAGCCATTGCCCATGGTGACGAGCAATCTTCCCGGGTTGTCGGGCGAACCGTGCAGCAGGTAGAGCTTCCTCCGGGAACCACCATTGGCGCCATTGTCCGCAACGATGAAGTGCTGATTGCCCACGATACAACGCGCATAGAGTCCGGGGATCACATCATTCTGTTCCTGACCAATAAAAAACGTATCCATGAAGTGGAGCAGCTGTTTCAGGTTGGCCTGGGCTTTTTCTGATGAGCAGGCGCTATGTGTTCAGTCCCGTTGTTAGCCCGGATGTTTCATAAACTGCCCCGGCTATCGCGCACGACCACAAGGATGTGGGAGGTAGGGTGACGCAGGATGCCAAAGCCGAGAACCTTGTCGTCTCAGGGAATTTGGTGAGGGAGTGCCGTACCGGGGAGTACGGTCGACCGAGCCAAACTTTCCTGGGGCGGGAAGGGGCCAGCGAGAGTCGGGAGCATGTTTATGAAATATTCGGGTTAGTCTGGGATCAACTTTTTAAAAATACAATCAGGGCAGCATGGCCGCTGCCTTTTTCAGGAAATAACAGGGTTTTATGCAATTTTCGGTGATACTGCCCGTGCTGGGCATTCTGTTAATGTTATTCAGTTTCTCCAGCCTGCCCCCATTAATCGTTGCCCTGATCTACGGAGAAGCAGAAATTTCCCTGTTTCTGTCCACCTTCTTTCTGACTTTCCTGATCGGCGCAATACTCTGGTTTCCGTTCCGCAGGGTTCGCTCTGACCTGAGAAACCGCGACGGTTTCATCATCACAGTACTGTTCTGGGTGGTGCTGGGTGCTATGGGTTCCCTGCCATTACTGTTTATGACAGAGCCCTCCCTGAGCCTGACGGACGCTATCTTTGAGTCCATGTCCGGCCTGACCACCACTGGCGCGACAATTCTTACCGGCATTGATGACATGCCCAAGTCCATTCTGTTTTACCGGCAGCAGCTGCAGTGGCTGGGTGGTATGGGAATCATCGTACTGGCCGTTGCTATCATGCCCATGCTGGGAGTTGGCGGGATGCAACTCTACCGCACAGAAACTCCGGGGCCGGTCAAGGACAGCAAGCTGACTCCCAGGATCAAGGAGACCGCCAAAGCTCTCTGGGTTCTTTATGTTGCGCTCACTGCAGCCTGCGCCCTCAGTTACTGGCTGGCTGGCATGAACGCTTTTGACGCCATCAGCCACAGTTTCACCACTATAGCCATCGGCGGCTTCTCAACCCATGACCTGAGCATGGCCTATTTCGAGTCGCCATTGATTAACTCAATCGCCACTTTCTTCATGTTGATAGCCGGTGTGAACTTCGCCCTGCATTTTTTTGCCTGGCGGTACAAGTCAGTGTCACACTACTGGCAGGATTCAGAGTTTCGCTGCTACCTGCTGATTCTTTCCAGCGTCGCTCTGATCACGGTTTTTGTCCTGTTTCTGTCCGGAACCTATGGGCTGTCTGAGTCGTTCAACTTCGGCCTTTTTGAGGTTGTCTCCGTTGCCACCACTACAGGCTATTCTGTTTCACCATTCTCCGCCTGGCCTACCTTCCTGCCGTTGCTGCTGTTTTTAACCAGTTTCGCTGGTGGTTGCGCCGGATCTACCGCCGGGGGAATGAAGGTCATTCGTGTCCTCCTGATCTTCAAACAGGGAATGCGTGAACTCCGTCGTCTTGTTCACCCGGAAGCCATCTTTGTTATTAAGGTGGGAGGGAAGGCCGTTCCCGGCCGGGTGGGTGAAGCTGTATGGGGATTCTTTTCGGCTTATATTTTCCTGTTCGGTCTGATGTTCCTGGCGCTTCTGGCAACCGGTCTGGACCTGACAACGGCCTTTTCAACAGTCGCTTCCTGCATGAACAACCTGGGCCCGGCCCTGGGTGAAGCTGCAGAGAACTATCAGTCGCTGCCCGATGCAGCCAAGTGGATTCTCTGCTTCGCCATGCTGCTGGGCCGTCTGGAGATATTTACCCTGATCGTTCTGTTTACCCCGACATTCTGGCGTTATTGAACAGGCAGGCAGAGAGGTTGAACAGGCAACCTCTCTGCCTAATCTTCTTCAGAGCCGTAGAACGTTCCAATAAACTC
>JBPCXN010000192.1:0-17685 GCA_051008495.1 Endozoicomonas sp.
CGAACTAGCGAAGTGACAAAATCGTCTGGAACGATTTTGGACAGCCTTCAGGCTGTCCACAGGGTGAAATACAGGAAGTATTCCATCCAATGACAGGTCTCTCCAGCGAGGCCCACTCTCTACAAACACCGATCTACTTAAAGAAGCTTTCAGTCAGGCCCTGGAAGGCGAGTATCAATACGATACGAACAAAGCGAGTCATCGCCAGACAGGTATGAATCTTTCATAAAACTCTGTACGGACTGTTTGCTTATAGATGCCTCGCAGCACTGACAACAGTATCTCAGGTATTCTTTAGACTACAGCCTGAAACGCGGGGAAGCCCTGACTCGCTACTGCGAGGATGGTGCCATGCCTATTGATAACAACTGGGTTGAAAACCAGATCCGTCCCTGTGAGCTGGCTGTTTGCGGGTTCGCTTCGCAGTGGCCAGCGTACGGCGAATAGCATGAGTCTGATCCAGTCGGCCAAACTCAATGGGCACGACCCGTATGCGCATCTGAAAAATGTGCTGACAAGGCTGCCGACTCAGAAAAACAGTCAGCTTGAAGAACTGTTACCTCATAACTGGAGTGGTCCGGTCAAGGTGTGATGGCCGCCCTTCTTGTCCTGGCCTTGTGCTTCCCGATAGTCTGCCGCCAGAGCCTGTTAAGCAATCACTGATAAAACAAGCTAGAGCACCTGACAACGCAGCCTGGAGACGGGCTTGAATGCATCATGACTTGAAAAGGTCTGCACTGAGCCGATTGCTTCTATGGTAAGAGCGCCATGGAAGGCTGTATCCGGAAATCAGTGATCAGGGAGTGATCATGCTATTACGCTTGGTATTGCACCTTATAGTTGTGCTGCTCTCAGCAAGTGCCCAGGCGTTTCCTGGTGCCCCTCCTTCACCCGGCGGTCTTCCACAGGGTAATTATTACGAAAAGTGTGCCGAGTGCAGTTTCAACGATGAGAAACTGTCCTGTCTGTGCCCTGCCCCCGACGGGAAAGTCTACCAACGAACCCTGGATATGTCCGTTTGCCCCAAACCCATTGCAGGACTGTACAGGGGGGTACTTTTCTGTGATGAAGACGCGAGGCCCAGGGATGGCGCTGAAGTTCCGGCAAAACTCCCGCGACCAGTGGTCTCTAACTACGACGGAGAAGTGCCGGAGGGGGACTACCAGGAATACTGTGATCAGTGTCGAATCGTTGATGGCAGTCTGGTGTGCAGCTGTAGAATCGAGGGCTTGCTCTGGAATGGTCAGCATGAAGTCTCATTGCCTCTGGCCAGTTGCAAGGATCTTAGCCAGATAGACTATCTGGGAGGGCACCTGTTCTGCTCTTTCAAGGAGTTTATGGTTTACAGTAAGCTCAGCAAGACATGCAAGTACTGCTCACTGGAGGGGGACCGGCTGGACTGCATTCGCTGTGAAAAAAGTAAATGTGGCTGGAGCAGTACGGATATCAAAATGATGTTAAATATTGTCCAGGCCAGTTTTTCGGAAGTCAGAAGCTGCCTCAGGCCCATCAAGAATTGTAACGGAACAATACGCTGCGGGAAGTGCAGCTTTCGGGACCATAAAGATGAATTTCAATTTTTCAGGCCCGTTTATGGCCACCATTCCAAATATGGTTATTGCTTTCCCAAGGCCCCTGGTTAGTAACGAATATGCCTTCTGCTTGTGATAGGCGAGATATAATCATTTAATTCTGCTGCGGCTATAGTTCCATCCATATAGTTCCATCTAAATAGTTGCATCCAAATGGATGTTTCGGTCAGTATTCCCGGAAAATCATAACAACAATCTTTCCTGCGAGGGGTGATGGTGAGAAATGCATCTCTAGACAGTCATCAGGGCCGTATGTTTGACGGGGCGGTCTCTTCATTCTCGTTATCTGCCAGGAACCTTCGGCGACTCTGCCTGATCCGCCTTATGCTGGTGCTTGTTGAGGTGCTATCCACGGGGTATATGGTGGTTTTTGCCGGTGTTTCCATCAACACTGTGGCAGTGCTCTCTGTCATTGTTTTTCAGCTGCTGATAGTGCTGACCACCATGGGGCGCTTTGTTGCCTCGGTGCCATCGGATGTTGGTCAGTGGGTTATGCAGTTGTCTATGGATATCCTGGGGCTGTCCCTTTTTCTGTATTTTTTCGGTGGTTCCACCAACCCCCTGGTGATTTACTTTCTGCTGCCTGTGGTCATTGCTTCAGCCCTGCTTCCTGTAAGGCAGCAATGGTTTATTACTGTTCAGGCGATTCTGGCTTATACACTACTGATGTTCTATTACCACCCGGTCATTGATTCAGAAAGTCTCATGGCCGGTCATGAAGCCAGCAGCCAGTTAATTGGTTCGCACTTGCAGGGCATGTGGCTGACTTTTGTCATCACTGCGCTGATGATCAATACCATTGTCATGAAGATGGCCCGGGCTATCAGGCAGCAGAAGGTGGTTATCGCTGATAGCCGCGAGCGGCAGCTGCGGGATGAACAGATTATGGCTGTGGCCACCCATGCTGCCGCCACGGCCCATGCCTTGGGGACGCCATTAACCACCATGACGGTTCTGATTGGTGAAATGCAGGCCTGCAGCGTTTCAAACAAGGGTCTCCAGCAAGACTTGAAGCTGCTGGCTGGACAGGTTGGCATCTGCAAATCCAGGCTGAGAGAACTGGTAGAGCACTGTTCAAGGTCCGCAGGATACCAGACGGCGCCGATCCGGGCAGACAGATTGCTGGAGCAGGTGATTGAGCAATGGCGGCTGCTGAGGCCCCAGGTTGTTCCCGGAATAGAGATGCAGGGAACAGACGCGCCAGAAGTGCTTGCTGATCCAGCTCTAACCCAGGCCCTGCTGAACCTGTTGAATAATGCGGCTGATGCCAGCCCGGACAATATCGAGCTGACTTTGCAATGGGATCGTCAGCACCTGCTGCTGCAAATTCGGGACCGTGGAGAAGGCTTTTCCATTGCCGAGGCTGAAGCCGTGGGAACCCTGTTCTATACGACAAAAGAAGAAGGTATGGGCCTGGGATTGAGCCTCAGTCAGGCCACAGTTGAGCGCCTGGGAGGCAGTGTCAGGCTTTATCAGCGAGAAAGTGGTGGTACGATTACCGAAGTGTCCATACCTGTATCTGGGGCGACAGATCATGAAACCCGGTAAAACCGTGATGCTGATTGATGATGACCCGGCGCTGTTGTCGGTGCTGGGCAGAGCGATGGAACGCCGGGGCTATGAGGTGGTTGCCTGCGAAGATTCTTCCGAAACTGACTGTCAGTTACAGCGGGTAAGACCCGACTATGCTGTTGTGGACCTGAAGCTGTCTTCAGAATCCGGCCTGACCCTGCTGCCTGAACTGAAGAAGCACAACCCGGACATGAAAATACTGATTCTGACCGGTTACTCCAGCATTGCCACGACCGTGGAAGCGATGAAACTCGGTGCGACCAATTATCTCTGTAAACCCGCCGATGCCGAGCAGATCCTGGCGGCGCTGGAAAGCAGTGAGCCCGACCCGGGCATGGAGTTACCGGAAAGTCCGCCCTCGGTAAAAAGGCTGGAATGGGAACATATCCAGAAGGTGTTGCAGGAGCACGATAACAATATCTCCGCTACCGCCCGGGCTCTGGGTATGCACAGGCGAACGCTCCAGAGAAAACTCGATAAAAGACCAGTCCGACGCTAGGAGCCTTATATGGTCGGCCTAAAGTCCAGGAAAATCGGCCAGATTTCCCACTGAATTTGTTTAAATAGGTCAACTATTCGCTCAAATCCAGTGAAAAATCTGACTCGATCTTCTGAACTTTATGCTCGACCACTATTCTCAGTCAGGCTCCCAGGATCGCCACTTCGGGAACCCCGATTCCGGATTCCTGTCAAAAGCAGATCAATAACACCATTCAGGCCCCGCCGAGGGTGGCTGGCCACAGGAGCAATCATGCTGACTGCTGTACTTTACGCCGTGACTGTTCTGGTCTGGGGGACAACCTGGCTGGCCATCACCTTCCAGCTGGGGACGGTTCCCGTAACGGTGTCCATTGTTTATCGGTTTGCCCTCGCCGGCCTGGTGCTTTTTGCCGTACTTGGCTTTAGCCGGAAGTTGCAGTCCATGAACGTAAAGGACCATGCTTTTACCCTGCTCCAGGGCTGCTGCCTCTTCTGTTTCAACTTTTACTGCTTTTATGCCTCCATGCAGTACATCAACAGTGGCCTGAGTTCAGTGGTTTTTTCCCTGGCGACGGTCTGCAACTGTTTCTTCAGCTGGCTGATTTACCAGAAAAAGCCGTCAGCCAGGGTGGTGGCGGGTTCTGCAGTGGGGGTATTGGGTATCATCGCCATGTTCTGGCCGGAGCTGGCTTCGGACAGGGATTTCTCCACGGTCCTGCGGGGTGTCATGCTGGCGGTAACGGGGACTGTTTTCTTCTCGCTGGGCAATATGATATCTGTACGACATCAGACTAATGGCCTTAAGCCGCTTACTACCAATGCCTGGGGCATGCTGTACGGCATTGCTGTGCTTTCTGCCGTCACTTTGCTGCAGGGGGAGACGTTCACTTTTGACTGGCGCCCCCAGTACATAGCCAGCCTGCTGTACCTGGCCATTCCCGGGTCTGTGGTGGTATTCACCACTTATCTGTTGCTTATCATGAGAATAGGGGCGGATCGCGCCGCCTACTCAACCGTTATGTTTCCGGTAGTGGCCTTGAGTCTTTCGACCATATTTGAGGGCTATGAATGGACTGCTCTGGCTGGCATCGGCTTTGTCCTGGTGATAGCCGGGAACATCCTGATCTTTGCCCGCTGGCCGCAGTTTTTGAAAGCTTCCGTGCAGTCCTGAAGGCCCGAAAGAATCGCTATGCCTTCGGGCTTCTCCTTAACTGTGACAGCAGCATGCCTGTCATCATCAGGGCGCACCCGGCCAGTCCACGGGTTCCCATGCTCTCGCTCAGTAGCAGCCAGCCGCCAATAACAGCGAAGACGGCTTCCAGGCTCATGATGATCGCCGCATGGGAAGAAGGGGCGTGCTTCTGGGCAATGATCTGGAAGGTAAAGGCGACGCTGGACGACATAATTCCAGTGTAAAGCAGCGGGATCAGGCTGGCCTGTATGGCTTCGATACTGACTGTCTCAAAGAGCAGCGCAACGACCATGCTGAGAATGGCACAAACCAGGAACTGCACCAGGGATAGCCTGAGGGGATGAACCTTTCGAGCCAGCCAGCCAATCAGAAGTATCTGTATAGCGTAGAATCCGGCACTGCCGAGCGTCAGCAAATCGCCTTTGTTAATGCTTGACGGCCCTTCCTGGGCAGTAAGAAAGTACAGTCCCGTCAGGGCCAGCGCTGCCCCTACCCAGGTGGCCGGCCTGGTTGAATGCCCCAGCCAGATGCCCAGTATCGGCACAAGAATAAGGTAGAACCCGGTGATAAAGCCTGAGTTGCCTGCTGTCGTATAGAGCAGGCCCACCTGCTGGAGTGAAGAGGCGGCAAAAAGCACTATGCCAGTGACCGGTCCCCACATCAGTAGAGCCTGGTTGTCGTATTCAATCGGTGTGGTTTGCTTAACTTTCCGCTCAAGGATGAAATACACGGGCAGAAGAGAGAGAAAGCCCAGGGTAAAGCGGCTGGCGTTAAAGAAGAATGGCCCCATATGATCCATGCCAACGATCTGGGCTACGAAGGCAAATCCCCAGATAGCGGCAGTGAGCAGAAGCAGCAGGTCGGATTGCAGAGCTTTGGTTTGCACGGACAGAACAGCCTTGTCTGTAATTTTTTTGTGAGGTCGTTTTACATCCGTTTAAGGATGATAACTGCACCCGGTTAATGAGCCGAAGTGACCCAGGTAGAGCAGAGTTTGCCACCGAAGCCTGAGAACGGAAAGAGATGCCCGGCCTGAGCCATCCATAAATGCTATTTTGTCTGGTTTATATCCAGAGCTTTTGAAGGGCCTCAGGAGCAGTTAGACTGCCAGTAGTACCAGAACATTCAAAGACGGAAGTCTATGACTGAATTGCAACAACCCTGCTGTAATCATTTGCCGGAAATGACCGGAGAACATCTCGGCAAACTGGCCACCATTTTCCGTCTATTGGGGGATGAAGGGCGGCTTCGCCTGGTCATGGCCTGCATTGATGAACCGCAATCGGTGTATTCCCTGTCGGAACTGTCTGGCATGTCGCAGCCTTTGACCAGCCACCATCTGCGGGCCTTACGGGAAGCACGGATACTGAAGTCATCCCGGAAAGGCAAACAGGTTTTTTACGAGCTGGACGATCACCATATCCGCCACGTGGTACTGGATCTGGCCAGTCATGTGCTGGAGCAGTGTAATCACTGAATCTGAATTAAGCCTGAGGTTATAGCCTGGTCTCTTTTCTGATAGAGAATGTGGATCTGGGTTTAGCCCATAAAATTCGCCCATCGCTGTCAAATCTAATCTCGGGTGCGACACTTTTAATCAGTCCGATCAGTTTTCTGAGAGCCTCCTTCGGAGAATGCTTCGTGGACTCCGGCGCCACATACCACCGCATCATGGGTAGCAGGCCCGGTCCGTTGCCACCGCCTGTCATCTCCCTTGCGTTGCTTGCAGCCTCGACCAGTCTGCTGTTTCTTATCATTCGTTTCTGGAGTCATCACCATGTCGCTATCAGGCGTCCCTGAGGAAGGGCTGGGTCAAGGACCGTCAATGAATTCTTTAAGCTCCTGTCTGTAAGACTTTTCTAACCAGCTGGAACATCATGTCATCGGAGGGAGACTTTAATGATCAGGACTGATTTGTTGCTCAGTTCCATAAAACGATTTTCTTTTTTTAGTACAAAAGTGCCATTTTTGTGTCGATCATTGAACGGTGATTAAATCTTTTTCTCCGGCGGGCGAATCTAGGTAGTAGGTAAAAGGCAAGGAGGCCTGCTGTGGCAAAGAAAAAGGGGAGTAAGAAGGACGGTAGCCAGTCAGCGGAGAATGAAACTGGGCGCTGCGATATCCTGGCGAAAGACGTTCAACCGACCAAAGGACTGTCGGGTGACAATACGATCAAGCTTCGTGGGCTGGGAGAGTACAGCATAGCCGTAAAGCCGGTGAAGGAAGCTGAGCTGATCAAGTCCCAGCAGGAAGACCCGCTTGCCATTATCCAGGGGCTTCATCCCGGGGTGAATGTGCCACCACATATCAGCCTCAAGGGAGAAACGTTGTCAGGGCTTGATCTTGAGCGGGTGCGTTTCCACCAGAATCGCCTCAATGGCTGTGATTTCAGAAAAGCATGCCTGCGGGGGGCGGGGTTCAAACGTTGTGACCTGTCCGGGGCCGATTTCAGGGGGGCAGACCTGAGAGACTGCATATTCCAGGGCTGCAATATGGAAGGTGCTGACATGAGAGGCTGTCGGCTGGAAGATATCCGGGTGGTGGACTGCAACCTGTTTGCCGCCAATTTCGACAACAGTTGCCTCGACAATGCCGTTATCGACAGCTGCACCATGGGTGCCCAGAGCTTTCATAACAGTTCCTGTCTCGGGGTGAGACTATACAACAGCCATGTCATCCATGGCTTCTTTGACGATTGCGATCTCAGCGGCGCGGAACTGCGTAATATGGTGTTTCGTAACTGCACGTTGAGCAACACCCACTTTGACAATGCACTGATGGACGAATGCCAGTTCCGGGGGTGCGACAGCTTCCAGGATGGGCCGGTATTTTCCGGAGGGTCGCTGAATAATGTCGTGATGATGGACTGCTCGTTTCATGTACCCAAGCTGGTCGGAACCCGTATTTCGAACAGTGTCATGACCCGGGTAGACCTGGAGTCAGCCCTGCTGGAAGGCACCAGCTTTAACAAGGTGGTGTTTGAGAACGGCTCTCTGGTTGATTGTTACAGTCTTGAGCAGGGGCCAAGCTTCAACCATTGCCGGCTGGATCACCTGACCATCGACCAGGCTGAGTTGAGCAATGCTCGGTTTGACCAGAGTTTTTTCGTGGGCGCATTGATCCGCGATTCAGACTTTAATGCCTGGACGATGAACCACACTGGTCTGGATGCGGAAACCTCCATTGAGTGGCCTGATCCTGGCTGATCCGGCCACTCAAAACTCACCTGCTGTTTCCATCAATCACAACCGCCGTACCGCTGATGCTCACCATCAGCATACTGCCTTTTTCTCCTACCACCTCATAATCCAGGTCAATGCCTACCACGGCGTTGGCGCCCAGTTCTTCAGCCTTGGCCTCCAGTTCTCCAAAAGCCGCTTCCCGGGCCTTTTCCAGCTCTTTTTCATAAGCGCCCGAACGCCCTCCGACAATGTCGCGTATCGAGGCAAACAGATCCCGGAAAATGTTGGCGCCGACAACGGCCTCTCCAACGACAACGCCCAGGTATTGGCTGATGTTGTGACCTTCGACGGAAGGCGTGGTGGTTTTTAACATGACAGGTTCCTGCTCTTATTGGTCTACCTGAAGGTTACCATTGTTGAGCAGGTTGGTAATGATTTCCGAGTCGGTGCTGCCCAGGAGGGACAGGTCGGTGTTCTCGAGGGTAATTTTCTGGGTAACTGAGCCATCAGTTTCCGGCTTGACTTCGACAATGGTATCGCTGCCGACGAAGTTGAAATGCAGATGCTGATCCAGCGGGTTGTCCTCTTCGTCTGCCAGGAGGTCCCTCAGGTCCAGTACATCGCCACCACTACCCACTTGAAAATCAGTAATGGTGTCCAGGGCAGGATCATCAGCAGTTCCTGCATCACCGGCATTCCAGATAAAGTGATCGCTGCCACTGTCGCCGGTAAGGATATCATCGCCACTGCCGCCGGTAATCATATCGTTACCGGCATCGGCGGTGATCGTGTCATCACCGGCAGCACCCGCCAGATTATCATTACCGCTGTGACCCAAAATGGTATCGGCATCTGAAGTGCCAGTTACCGTCACTGGATTGTCTGTCGAGCCAGTGATGGTGATGGACAGTGTCTCCTGACCATGGTGCTGCTGTTTGTTCAGTCCTGAGTAAGTGAATATATCATGCAGGATATCGCCATCATCCAGATTGTTAACCTGGTTATTATTCTGGTCTAAAAGATAACTGTAAGAGCCATCCGACTGAATCTCCAGGGTGCCGTACTGACCCTCAATCTGGGTGCCTGAGGCAGCTACAGCGGTATCATCCTGGAGGATTGAAGCCGTGCCAAGTACGGAGGCCAGGCCAAGTATATTCGTGAGCCCGGAAAGTGTATGAGCGAGTGTTGCGGAACCTGAGGACGCGTCAACCTTATAGAGCTTATTTGTGGTGATGGCGTACAACTCATCACCTCTACCTATTGCCAGCCCCTGAACACCCAGAATGCCCATATCAGTGCCAACTGCAGTCACTGCCAGGTTATTTCCCAGATCTATTTGAATAAGAATATTGGCCGTGGCAGCTGTGTTTTGACCAACTGTGTAAAGGTTGCCGTTATGAAAGGTCAGGTCTGTTGGAGAGTTGTCTGCGCCAATAACGCCTATCTGCCCCAGGGAAGTGGAGGCACCAGTCGTGTTGTTTAGAGTGTATAGGCCACCGTCTGACTTAAGTGCATACAGAACGCCGTTACTGTCGAACGCCAGCCCCTTGATGTCGCTGAGGCTGTGAGCTCCAATCTCCGTGGTGTCGCCTGAAGCAGTATCAATTAAATAGAGATTGGTACTGTTCACACCATAGAGATTACCGTTGCTGTCCTGGGCCAGCTCCAGCATATTGGTTCCGGTGTTACCTATATTGGTAGTTGCACCTGAGTGTGGATTGATCGTCACCAATGTTCCGCTGGTGGAATTTTCAATACCATAAAACAACCCGGTATTATCACCGGCGCTGATACCGGATACGACCAGGAAATCATCATTGTTAGGGTCATTTGTCAGAAGGTTGCCTGTGACAGGCTTTCTGGCATCTTCTATCGACGTGCTGCCCAGTACCGGGGTAATGTTGCTGAGTTGAGTTTGTACTGTTCCGGCACCGGTTGTCGTATTAATTTCCAGCACGTTGTTGCCGGAGATGCCGTAGAGTTTGTTGTCGCCTGATACAGAGAGACCGTTCACATCGGCGTAGCCGACATCCCCCACTACACTTACAGAAAAGTTGTTATTGATATCGATTTCAATAAGAGAGTCATTACCGTTTGGGTCGGTGCTATGTTCCGTGAGATACAATTTGCCATTGTAATAAGTCAGTGCACCTGACCCCTCATAACCGATCATAGGGAGATTAAGCAGATTTTCACCGGTTATAGTGTTGTTTCCCCAGATTCTTTTAGTATTAGTCAGCCCATATAGGATACCGTCAGGGCTTATGGCAATGGATTCACGATAGAGAAGCGGGGGTATGTTGCTATAGAGTAATGTAGAACTGCCCGTGATCGGATTGATGCTATGAACCCCCTGAGTATTAAGGGCATAAAGCACTCCATCTGACCTTAAGGCAAGATCCTCAATGTTCTGTAGTGTAGTGGTAACAATACGGCTATAGCCCGTTTCAATATTCACTTCCAGAAGATTGCGTTTTTCAACGGCGTAGATAAAGTTCTCCGGAAGCGCTGCTTCTACAGCGGTGTTGCCGTCTCTGGTGAGTGTCAGGTCTGGCAGGTCCTGCATGTCCACCCGGATTTTCTTCGTAACAGCGCTCGCCAGGCTGTTGGCTGTCTCAGTGGATGTGGCTGTTACTGTCAGGGTGAAGTCTATGACTTCATCGCGGAACGGGATAATGGTCAGATTATCATTGGTCCAGCCGCTGATATCTATGGTTGCCCCAGTTGACGTAACCCTGTTGGCACCGTCCGTCAGAATGAATTTATTTGGCACACCTGCCAGAGATATTGTCAGCGCCTCAGAGCCATCAGTATCCGTCAGGGCTGCATTGATATCCAAGGGTATCCAGTTGTCTTCATGGGCGCTTAGCTCATAGTCATAAAGCGGGTTCGTGCTGTTATCTGCTCCCAGTCGTGTAATGCTGATCTCATCGATGAGTGGGCCGGTTCCCTGATTCTGGGTGGCCACTTCCTGAATCGCCAGGCTGGTAGTAGCAATGCCCAAGTTTGGCAGGGTGACGGTCACCTCTCCCCAGTTGGTGCCTGGGTCAATGGTTTGTATGACGTCGCCATTCCAGACAACTTCTATCGAATCTGTACCATCGGCTCCGGTACGCTCTTTCACCCAGAGGCTGATCTCATGGTTGTGACCCTGGCTGGTATCGACAGTGTAAAAAAGTGCATCCCGCGTCATACTGGCGCTGTAGTCCAGTTCAAGGATACTGGTGCCACTGTAAGAGTCGCCGAATTGTCCCCCTGATGCCGCTATTTGGAGGGTGTTTTCAGATGTCCAGCCGGACGCCAGCCCATCGTCAAAGTTCATGGTGGTGATGACTACATCGCCATCAACGGTCAATGTCGGTGTATCAGCCACAGGGGTGACGTTAAAGGTGACTCTGTTACTGACAGTGGAGAACAGGGAACCGCCACTCACCTTGAAATCGAAATAGGCATACATGTCGCCACTGGCATGTAACGCCGGGGTATAGACCAGCAGGCTGCTGTTGATATCAGCGATAGTGATTTCCTGACCGGGTGTTACAGCGGTTCCGCTCAGTGCGAGGGTACCTGCCGCAGGTAGACTGACAACCTTAACGATGGCAAGGGTTTCGTCGTTGTCCTCATCAGTGAAAGCAAAATCAGCTGCTGTCAGGGTTCTGCTGGAATCTTCATTGATGGTGATCAGCCGGTCGGCACTGACTGGTGTGTCGTTGATGTCGTTTATCGACACGGTATAACTGCGCTCATGCGTCAGTCCGCCGTCGGTGACCTGAACAGTAATGCTGTGGCTGTCGGCATTTTCATGGTTCAGCAGGGAGCCGTCCGCCACGGTAACTTCACCTGTGCTGCTGTTGATGGCGAAGCGTCCACCAGCGTTGTCGGTCAGGGAATAAGTTAACGTAGTACCAGCATCTACATCACTGGCGCTGACCGTTCCCACGGAAGTACCGTTGCTGCTGTTTTCATCAATGCTGAGGGTCTGGGCTGCCATCACTGGGGCGTCATTAGAGCCACTCACTGTGATGGTAATGTCCTGGGTTGTGCCATCTATCGACCTTACAGTGAGGGTGTCAGTTTGTGAGGCCCCCCCGGCGATAGCCTGGACAACGGCCAGATTGTTATTCACGGAATAGCTCCAGACCCCGGCGGCACTGATGTTCAAAGCACCGTAAGTACCGGCAATGGTTTCAGCAACGAACATGGCTTCACTGTCACTGTCTACATCACTGATGGTAAGGGTTCCGGTAGCTGAATCAGAGTTGTCTTCGGTTACGGAGCCTGTATCATCACCGTCAATGACCGCCGGGTCGTTAACAGGATTGATTTTAAGAATAACTTCCTGGCTGGTGGAGGCCTGGGCAGCATTGGCGGACTCTGTAGCCGTGGCGACAAAGGTCAGGTTGATTTCGCCGTTCCTGTTCAGCGGAGGAGTGACGGATAAGTTGTTGTAATCCCATCCGGATATGTCCACTGCTGAGCCGTCTGAGGTGGCATGGTTACTTCCGCCATCGGTTAACACAGAGCCACTGGGCAGGCCATTTACCATAACCGACAGGCTTTCCGAACTGTCCGTGTCAACCAGCTGGGCGGAGAGATTGATAGCAACCGACTGGTCTTCGTCAAAGGAGTAATAGGGGGTGCTGGGTGTGTGCTGGGTCAGTGTTATATCAGCGGTCGTAATATAATACGAAGCCATAATCCGCAATTCAGTAGTGTCATCAGGTGGTGCTGGCAGAGAGAGCGTTTCGAATTGGTAGGCGCTGTCATCCGTATTGAATGTTGCGATCACTTCTCCGGCCCAAATCACGGACAAGTGGTGGCCCGCTTGACCGATATGGCCGAATGTAAGTGTGTATCCGGTTTCATTGGCAATAGAAGTGTCGAAAGAGCGGGACATATCCTCAAAAATAATGCCTTGGTCAAATAAAGATACGGTTGTGCCACCCCATCCATCGAACCCGTTCCCGGATGTTCCCAGGCTGGAGGTATAAATTTCCGTGTCAACGATATCAGTCTGATGGTTGCTGGTCAGTAGAACCGGGGTGTCGGCTACGGCCGTGATATTGAACGTCAGGGTGTTGGCGTCTTCAGAGTATGTCGTGCCGTCGTGAACCTTGAATCCCAGAGAGGCGTAATCACTGCCTGACTCATGTGCATTTGGCTGGTAGTTCAGGTTGCCTGCAGCAATATCTGCCCGGCTGATTTCATCATTTACGCTAACGCTTGTGCCATTCAGTTGAAGCGAGCCCTGAACGGCTAGACTGGTAATCTGGATTTTATCAAGGCTGTCTCCGTCTACATCGCTGAAACCGAAATGTGCGAGTGCCAGAGGCAGAACGGTATCTTCATTAACCAGCAGGGTGTTGTCAGAAGCTGTCGGTGCTTCATTCACATTGGTAATATTGATGGCGTAATTACGCTCATGGGTCAGATCGCCGTCACTGGCCTGTACGGTGATACTGTGACTGTTGTTACTCTCATAATCCAGCAGGGAGCCGTCCGCCACAGTGATTTCACCGGTGCTGCTGTTGATGGCGAAACGTCCATCGGCGTTGTCGGTGAGTGAATAAGTCAGGGTTGTGTCAGCATCCTGGTCAGTGGCGCTGACGGTACCTACCGGGGTGTTGTCGGCGCTGTTCTCGCTAACGCTGAGTGTCTGGGCTGCAAGGACAGGTGCCTCGTTGGCATCATTGACCGAAACGTTATAACTGCGCTCATGGGTCAGATCGCCGTCACTGACCTGTACGATGATACTGTGACTGCTGCTGCTCTCATAATCCAGCAGGGAGCCGTCCGCCACAGTAATTTCACCGGTGCTGCTGTTGATGGCGAAACGTCCATCGGCGTTGTCGGTGAGTGAATAGGTTAACGTGGTGCCAGCATCCTGATCAGTGGCGCTGACGCTACCTACCGGGGTGTTGTCGGAGCTGTTCTCGTTGACGCTGAGTGTCTGGGCTGCAAGTACCGGCGCGTCATTGGCGTCATTGATCGAAACGGTATAACTGCGTTCATCGGTCAGACTGCCGTCACTGACCCGAACGGTGATGCTGTGACTGTTATTACTCTCGTGATCCAGCAGGGAACCGTCCGCCACAATGATTTCACCGGTGCTGCTGTTGATGGCAAAACGTCCACCGGCGTTGTCGGTGAGTGAATAACTCAGGGTTGTGCCAGCATCCTGATCAGTGGCGCTGGCGATCCCTACCGGGGTGTTGTCGGCGCTGTTCTCGTTGACGCTGAGTGTCTGGGCTGCAAGGACAGGTGCCTCGTTGGCATCATTGACCGAAACGTTATAACTGAGCTCATCGGTCAGATCGCCATCACTGACCTGTACGGTGATGCTGTGACTGTTGTTACTCTCGTGATCCAGAAGGGAACCGTCCGCCACAGTGATTTCACCGGTGCTGCTGTTGATGGCAAAACGCCCTTCGGCGCTGTCTGTCAGAGAATAAGTCAGCGTGGTGTCAGGGTCCTGATCAGTGGCGCTGACGGTATCTACCGGGGTGTTGTCGGCGCTGTTCTCATTGACGCTGAGGGTCTGTGGCTGCAGTATCGGTGCATCATTAGTTCCGGTGACGGTAATAGTGACCGATGCGGTTGAAGAATCTCCCTGGCTGTCGGTAACACGATAGACGAAGGAAACATCACGGGTAGCGCCGGCTGCAAGATCCTGAAAACCGGAACCAGGATTGTAGCTGTACGTACCATCGCTGTTGACTGTAGTGCTGCCCTCGCTGGTGTCTGTGACCAGTTCATAGGAAAGAGTCTCGCCACTATCCAGATCAATGGTCGACAGCTGCCCGTGTACTGAATTGCCATCTTCGCTGGCAGAGAGGGTGCCGTTAAGTGCCTGTGGAGCCCGGTTGACATCAATAGTGAGGGTGGCTGTTGCACTGTCGGTGCCATCCGATACCGTATAGATAAAGCGGTCAGCAAGGCTGGTGGTTTCGAACTGGTAGTGCAGGGCGTTGACTTCCTGATTGGTCAGCGCCCGGTTATAGACCCTGGCCTCGTCCAGCTGGCCGATAAAACTGTGAGTGATCTGGTCATTGTTGGCAGAATCCTGGACAGTGTCGTGGAAGACAGTGTCGCCATGCAGTCCACCAAAAACCAGACTGGCGTGGGAGGCACTGAGGGATTTGTTGCCGGTACTGCTGTCTTGAACGACTGTCGTCAATTGTTCCCGGTCAAGCCAGGCGGAAAGAGTATTGTTGCCCAGCACCAGCGAAACATTGTGCCAGTCATTACCGGAAGGAACGGAGATACTGTACCAGGTACCATCCCAGCCAATGCTGCTGTCATAACCGCCCATGTACAGGGTGGTGTTTTCGATATAGGCATTGAGCCCTCTTGTTGTGTCTCCTTCCTCAAACAGAACCTGTCGTGATGTCAGGTCGTTGTCCTGGTCTACTCTGAAAGCCAGACTGATGGTGCGATCAGCCACTGCACCACTGTTGATTTCGGTGGATGACGGGATGAGCAGGGCATCGCCGTTTGCAGTCAGGGTAAGTCCGTTTCCATTCAGACCGGTACTGTCAGTAGAAGCCGCGCCCTGAAGGGTACCGTGATCGGAGATGGTATCACCCGGAGCGCTGTCGAGAGAGTCACTGTTGAAATGCCAGAGACCGACAAGGTTGGCGTTGATATCGGGGCTGGCCGGGGTATAGATCCAGTTACCACTGGCATCTATGGTCAGGTCGCCAAAGTTACCGTTGATTGTTGTATTGCCGACAGTGGCAACTGTTTTGCCATTGACGCCTGTGATGGTCAGCGGATCGCTTTCAACGTCAGAGTCATTGCTGAGAGCACTGCTGGTACCGACAACCTGTGAGCCAGCGACAGTGGCGTTTCCACTGTCAGTGTCATCGACCGGTAAAGGTGCGTCATTGACCGGAGCGACATTCAGAGTGAAGTCTAAATCGGTACTTCCGAAACCGTCTTCTGCTGTGACCTTAATGGTGATTGTGCCCAAATCTGGGTCATCCGGAATGCCTTCGAAGGTTTGATTTGCAGCGTTAAAACTCAGCCAGGCGGGTAGAGGGTCGCCATTTTGCAGACTGGCGCTCAGGGTGAGGGTGTCACCATCAAGATCAAAAAAGGCTTCGGAAGGAAGGGTATAACTGAACGATGTTTCTTCCGTAGCAGTCTGAGCCTCAGCTCCGATATAACCGGATTCGGCTGGCCCTGCACCTGAAGGCGTGTATGTCGAGTCAGTGGTCAGAACAATCTTGTCAGCTTTGAAGCCGTCCTCCCGCACCCATAGATTGATCTGGTGTCTTCCTGCATCAACTACATTGATGGTTGCAGCAGGGCTATGGTAGGTTTCGTTAGTCCAGTTTGGGCTCTCTAAATGCGTAAAACCGGAGATGGAATGGCTGGTGGCCAGGTACTGTCCATCAAGGCCAAGGTGCACCGTGTCCCCACTGCCATCAGCACCCCTGCCCCTTATCCAAACGTAATAAGTCCCAGTGGTTGCAAAGTTGACCTCATAGATGAGTTCAGGACTGCTGCCCACGACGACGCTGCCATTGAAAGCCTGATTATTATCGGTGGTGCCGACAGCTTTGCCTCCGGAAGCGCTGGTTTGACTCTCTTCTGCCCAGGCATTGCCGCTACGGCCGATATTGGAGTGGAAGTGCTCAGCTTCAATGGACAGCAGCCCCCCACTTTCCTGGAAGACAGTTACTGGTAAATCATTGACGTTATTGACGACCAGGTTGAATGTTGCATCGGCAGACAGGCCTTCCGGGTCTCTGGCTGTAACTTTAATGCTGAGTGTGGTGACATCATTGTTATCAGGAGTCCCGGCGAAAGTGCGTGAGTTTTGATCAAAACTCAGCCAGCTCGGCAGAGGAGAGCCGTCACTCAGGGTGGCTATATATGACAATGTGACGTTATCTATATCGGTAAAAGTATTGGCCGGTATCTGGTAACTGAATGTCTGTGCTTCGTTGACACTCTGGGCAGTCAGGGCTGTAGCCAGTGTGGGTGCATCATTTACACCGGTTACGTTGATCGTGATGGTAGCCGTGCTGTAATCACCCTGGGCATCGGTGACCCGGTAGGAGAAGGTGACATCTTCGGTATCGCCCTGGGCCAGGTATTGAAATTCTAAACCAGGGTCATAGGTGTATGCGCCGGTGGTTGCATTAATGGAAAGCGTACCCCTGGCGGGACCGGTCTCCTGGTTGTAGGTCAGGGTGTCGTTGCTATCGTGTTCAATAGCAGAGAGCTGGCCACTGACAGCCCCGCCGTCTTCGGTGGCGGCTAGCGACCCCGTCAGGGCTTCGG
This sequence comes from Endozoicomonas sp., assembly GCA_051008495.1. GTDB lineage: Bacteria > Pseudomonadota > Gammaproteobacteria > Pseudomonadales > Endozoicomonadaceae > Endozoicomonas_A. The sequence goes on from JBPCXN010000192.1 coordinate 17,310, forward strand.
GTGTGCGGTTAACGTTGATGTAAAGCGTGGCTGTACGAGTATCGGTACTGTCCGACACTTCATAGTCGAATGTATCCACCAGTTGTTCTAACGGATTGTCGAGAGCGCTGATCTCATTGGGTGTGAGCGCCATTCCATAGATGTAAGCTTCATCAATCTTGCCGGTGAAGCCATAATCCTGCTGTCCGGAATTGCCATCGTGGAACTGAGTGGTGCCATAAGTGTCATTGCTTCTAATGGACAGGCGACCGAAGGACGCCTCGTCACCGTGGGTCGCCATGGCCGAGCCATTTGCTGAGCCGAACTCAACATCGTTGAGGTAAGCCTTTAAGCTGTTATTGTCGGCATCCAGCACCAGGGATACCCGGTGCCACTG
>JBPCXN010000193.1:0-25200 GCA_051008495.1 Endozoicomonas sp.
GCCATCTGACTGCGTTAGACTTGATTGACGTAGAATGGCTACGCCTGCACAAGTCTGCCTTGCATATGACCGCTTTACGAACCACTGAACCTATCATCTGCAGCGGGACGGGGTACTAGCGGGGGAAAGGCGTCAAAATCCCTCACTCCCGTTCATAACCGGCATGATTATGACAACCTGTCCCGTTTTGAATGCCGGCAGAAGCAAAAGACAACACAGATTCCCGGACAATCCGGGCCAATCATAGAATCAGGGAGGGCCGTCAAGGACACAGGCTTATCGCTAATCATTGCCACGCGGGCATATGTACTCTATAACTAGTAGTTCGAGATGTAAGTTCCGGGGGCGATCTGGATTCGACGACGGTATCGAACCCTGAGGTGCATGCCGAGGACGTAGTGGTTCTCGTTAATCAAAACACTACAAACCTTTTAGTTGCCAATAACAGCAACTTCGAAGTCGCAGCTAACGAACGTCAGTTCGCCTTTGCCGCTTAATCGTAGCTAAACCCTACGAGACTTCCAGTCTGTCCGGTTCGTCTGCTGGCCGGTTTTCAGACTGTCATCGTAAGCAGACTCGCGAGGTTCAGCCTGCCTGTGTCTGACCAGCTAAAACCCAACAGGATCGCTTGATAGAACCCTGACCGCTGGGTCGTTATCGAGTTAAATCCAAAGGCGGATCTAAGCATGTAGAGCCAAAGGCAGAGTGCTGGCGGACGCGGGTTCAATTCCCGCCGCCTCCACCAATATAAAGCCCTGTAGATCATCGATTTACAGGGCTTTTTTATTTGGGGTAGCGATGTCATGTGACAGCAAGTGACCATAAGCTGTCCATCAGGAATTACAGCGACTTATCGTATGGTCAGGTCTTGCCGGGCAATATAAGTCGAGAGACATACAAGGAGATCAACAAATAAAACGTCTCCAGGCATCTTACGACATTTGCCTTTTATTAGGACTAGTGTCCGCTGTGTAGATACAGATAAAACTGACAAATACTGACATGTTCTCGACGAATTAGAGTAAGACCGGTAATCTTCCTGTCAGGACATTAGTACAACATTAAAGCTGTATGCAGAATATATCTCTATCTAGGCTAGGTCTGCTAGAGGGCGGTAGCGTTGCTGATGTCTTTCCCTGTCACATTCAATTATTACCCTCAAGCTCTACCTATTTATTGTACTGATACGACAAGTAAACGTTAGACTACAAGGATGTTACTCCATGCCAGATAACAATATTGAAAACACAAAACCTCAAAAGCCAAAGTACGTTCTTCAAACAATCATAGGAGGCATAGCAGGTTCAGGATTACTTGCCGCTTGGATTATTGGTTATCTTAATCCTATTTTGACAGCGCAAGGAAAGGTTAACGAGCAACAAAATAAAGTGGCTCTTTTGGAGATTGAAGAACAACGACTCTATATTGCCAGAGCAAAGGATGAACTCAAAGACTCTGAAAAAAAATACAAAAGAGAACTGGATTTACTTAGAGTAGAAAACAAGACTTTAGAGGATGAGTTAGAACAAGCTAAAAACACCTTGCTACAGGCATCAAAGAAAAAATGTGAAGCAGAAGCTTTTGAAGCAGAGCTCAAGCAAATTGAAAAAGTGAGCAAGTCATTAGAAAACAGCCAAACAAGAATTGAGAGGCAAATTGAAAAAGCCAATATAAAGAAAACTCAGGTTCTTCCTATAAGCTGGGTAAAACCTTCTGATTGGATTGGTCGACACTATCATCTTGAAATTGACAAAGGATTATACCTGTGGCCCACCTACATAAATGACGAAAAGAGTAAAGCGAAAATAATCGTTAACACATCAAAATCATCTCGCAATAAAGGAGATATAATCATTGATAATGAAACCATATATGTCGGCAAAACCATTGAGTTTGAATTTAAAAAATCAAACTACGAATTAAAGCTTCTATCAATAAGAAAGGCTGGGAAGCTCCCCACAGCAGCAGGCTACTTTGAAGCAACAAAAGCAAATTAACAGTTTAGTAAGTGCGTCCTGCCTGTCAATCAAAGTCGGGGATATTATTCAGCCACCTCATAGCCTGACCTAATATCACGAATTTTAATGTATTCACAATAGACACATGTCCCTCTTCAGGAACAAAAAAAACCTTCTCCCTCTTTCCTAAAAGTGGAAATGAAGAGTTAATGGGTGATATAGCAATGTCTTTACCAGCACCATAAAATATATATTCTCTAAAACCGGCTTTTGAAACAGGTCTTCTTGCCTTATCAAGAAGTAACAGACTGTGTCTACTACTGAGCTTATACTCTTGATACAAATTGGAGTTAGTAAACAGCCAGCGAATCCAAAGCCTGTTGGTTCCATTAAAAACTCCAGAAATGGCTATCAAGAGAATTCTATTGGGGTATTTCCTCATTCTTATTTCCAGTGCCAGGCCAAGTCTTGCACCATTGGAAGAGCCAATCAAAACTACCGGCCTCTCAGGCCATTTAGTCAAATAGTTCTCCAGCGGGCGAATCAATTCACTTAAAGCAGACTCCAAACCAGTATTGCCGTAGTCTTTGATTCTGGGAGCCCAGACATCATATTCCCTATAAGCTGTCAGCTGGTCTATATATTCTTTCCACATGCCAACAGGATGGTCCAATGCGTGCAAGAAAACGATCAACCCCTTTTTCTCTACACCTTGAGGAATCTGGTCATACTGCGAACATGAATCACCAATCAAACACCACTCTACATGCCACTTGATGAATGAAACATATGCAAACACATCTAGCACTAGCCCTTGAAGTTGAGAGCCAATATGAGCAAATAAACCAGATTCGACCGGCACCCACTCCAACGGGTAAGTGTAACCATAACTATTTTTATTCTCTGGCAGGCACAAGATATTTCTTTCATCTGCCACACACATTCTCACCATCCAAAAAAAGATAAAAACAACTTTATACAACTTCATATAAAGCAACTATCTCGGTAAAAGATCTCGGTAAAAGATCTCGGTAAAAGAGCAAAGTTCAATAGTAGTCAATCGGCAAACATCTAACAACTACATCCAGTCAACTGGCTGGCTCCTCTTTTTCTATGGTGATGTCGCACAATGCCTGAAGAGTCTGCAGAAGTGATGATTCCAGGTTCTGCCTAACTGCTCTGTAGATCAACAGAAAGGTATTGGCCACAAGCAGCAGCATAGTCAGCCCAGGATTCTTTCTCCCTTTTTACTGATCAGTCAGATCCTGTTCGGTCGAGCGGTTGATTTTGGTGGAAATTCGCCTATAACCTTTAGAGACTAACATTGAGCAATTCTTATGCTTCGTCTGATTTTTCCCATAACCCTGTCACTGCACTTGGTCATAGCCAATCCAGTGCGGGCGTCTGAACTTTGGATGGCAGATTGCTTTTTCGTGATGTTCTATAACCATCAAAGCGACACGTTTGAGAAAGGGGTTGTTTTAAGCAACACTGACGGATCAATATCCTTCTATAGCTTCCACTACGTCAATGCTCTCGTGGAAGTCTTTAGCATGGTCGAAAACATCGTTCTATTCCGTTTTATCAACACAGCTATCCCTGCCACTGTGGCTTTCGTTACCCAAAGGGGTCGTCTCTGGGGAGATCATAAGGTTATTCAGTTTACTTCACACCCCCTTTAGAACTGATGTGGAATACAGAAGAATCAATTGACACCTGAGAAGGGTGCGAATAAGCCCTGCGGGCGCTCTCTTTAACCTGGATATTGCATGAAGTGCCTAGGAGCCTGTCAGACTTAAGACAATTTCGGCCTGAAATCCGGAAAGAGCGGCCGTTTGACAAACGGTATTTTCTTTTCCTGTTCAGCGCTGAAAGCCTTATGAAGCTCAGCATAAAAGATGTTCCATCAGGCAACTAGCTCTGTCTGTCACAGGCCCGGCATGGCCTGTTTCAGACCTGCCGGGTTCGATGCTGTTCTCAATTACATCCGTGCTGACTGGTTCTCTACCAGTTTGTGTCAACCGGGTACAGTAATGCGCCAAAACAGGGCGCTCTACAATCCTGGGCAGGGTATTCTTTCAAAAAGTTATCAATTGACTACCCAGCTCTATAAAAACCCCCGCTAAATCAGCGCGATAGGCCGGCAAATTAATCTGGCACTGTCCTTGCTGTTTCTCAGTACTTACTTCCTGCGGCTGGAATTTTTTCAATATGAGAAAACAGCTAATAGTCGACATTGGTCAGCACACCAGCCCTGGGCGCAAACAGCTTAACCAGGATTTTCATGGCGCCTGCACGCCCAGAGCCCCCCTGCGCAGCTCAAAGGGAATAGCCGTGGCTATTGCAGATGGCATCAGCAGCAGCGATGTCAGCCAGGTGGCCAGCGAGACGGCAGTGTCCGGCTTTCTTTCCGATTACTACTGCACCCCTGAAACCTGGTCAGTCAAAACCTCGGCCCTGAGAGTGCTGCAGGCCACCAACTCCTGGCTGTATTCCCAGACCCGCAACAGCCCGCACCGTTTCAACAAGGACAAAGGTTATATCTGCACTTTCAGCGCCATCGTTTTCAAATCCACCACCGCCCATATTTTTCATTCGGGTGACGCACGCATTTACCGGTTAAACGACAATAGTCTGGAACAGCTGACGGAAGATCATCGTCGTCAGGAATCGGCAGAAACCAGCTATCTCACTCGTGCGTTGGGTATTCACCAAAATCTGGACATGGATTTCATGGCGCTACCACTGAAAGAAGGTGACGTGTTTGTTCTTTCTACAGACGGAGTCTATGAATTTGTCAGTGACACAGCCATGGTTCAAACCATTCAAAGCCATGACGAAAATCTTGACCTGGCAGCTGAAAGTCTTCTGAACCAGGCCTTTGAAGCCGGCAGCGAAGACAATCTCACTCTCCAGATCATCAGAATCCGGCAGTTGCCAGACCAGAAAGTGCATGAGGTGCATCAGCAGGTCAGCTCCTTGCCCCTGCCACCGAGGCTGCAGCCCAGGATGCAGTTTGATGGCTATGATATTCGCCGCGAGATTTATATCAGCAGTCGCAGTCATGTCTTTCTTGCCGTTGATACCGAAACAGGGCAAGAGGTAGTCATCAAAACCCCTTCCACGGAACAGAGTGAGAACCAGGACTATCTCGAAAGTTTTCTGATGGAAGAGTGGATAGCCAGACGCATCAGCAATGCCCATGTTGCGAGAGTGATCGAGCCCAGGCGCAAGCGAAGTTATCTTTATATGGCTGTGGAATACATTGAAGGACAAACGCTATCCCAGTGGATGACTGACAATCCTGCACCCGACATTGAAAGTGTTCGCACCATTATCGAGCAGATTGCAAAAGGCCTGCAGGCACTTCACCGGCAGGAAATGATCCATCAGGACCTGCGTCCGAACAACATCATGATTGATCGCTCCGGAACAGTGAAAATCATCGACTTTGGCGCTACAGCAGTGGCCGGTGTTTCAGAAATCATCGGCAGGGACCTGAGCATACAGGGCACCGCACAATATACGGCTCCGGAATACTTTTTAGGCGAAGGCGGCAGCAGTCGTTCCGATATTTTTTCGCTGGGCGTGATCGCCTATCAGATGCTGTCGGGAACACTGCCCTATGGCACTGGCATCTCCCAGGCTCGCAGCTCATCAGCACAGAGGAAGCTGATCTACAAATCGGTGTTGAGTGACGACCAGGAAATACCGGCCTGGCTGGATGAAACACTGAAAAAAGCCGTTCATATCCAGCCATTAAAGCGTTATTCAGAAGTCTCCGAGTTCGCCTACGAATTGCGCCATCCCAACAAGAAGTTCCTGAATAAAGCCCGCCCGCCACTGGTAGAAAGAAACCCTGTTCTGGTCTGGCAGGGTGTTTCATTAATTCTTCTGTTCATTATTATTTTACAGGCGGTATAGTTAACCCTCTCTTATCCAAGTCTGGGAGGGACAGCAGACATGTTGAACATGGATTTCAGCCAGAGACTGGTCATGAATACCCAAACCATGGGCTGGGTGCCCAGCCCATCTCCCCATGTCATGCGCAAGCCTCTTGAGCGTTCAGCCAAAGACAGTGGCCATGTCACCAGCATGGTGAAATACGCTGCCAATGCCAGTTTTCCTTCCCACAGTCACCCGCTGGGAGAGGAAATCTTTGTGCTTGATGGTGTGTTCTCTGATGAAACAGGGGATTTCGGTGCCGGCACCTATATCCGTAACCCTCCCGGCAGTTCACATGCTCCTTTCAGCAAGCCCGGCTGCCTTATCTTCGTCAAGCTTGACCAGTTTTCACCAGACGACAATGACCTGTTACGGATGGATACCACTAAGAGATCCTGGTTTCCTGGTGCAGGAGGCCTGCAAGTTATGCCACTGCATGACTTTGAACACGAGCATGTGGCGTTGGTGAAATGGCCTGTCGGAGAGGTCTTCAAACCTCACAGCCATTTTGGCGGTGAAGAGATCCTGGTTCTGTCGGGCACTTTCAGGGACGACTTTGGCCAGTATCCAGCTCACACCTGGATCAGGAGCCCGCACATGAGCCGACATCACCCGTTTGTTGAAGAGGAAACCGTGATCCTGGTGAAAACCGGACACCTGCCACTTGTTTAGTGTCATTTTCCAAGCCGAGCCCTACATTCAAAAACTAACCATAAAAAGCGAGTAACCCATGGAACAGGAAGCCATCTTTATCCCCTTTCTCGGCATGCAGCTGCTGACCCTGCTGGTCTGGTGCATCTTGTTCGCCAGACGCACTTCCTACATGAGCCAGAAGAACATTGCCCCACAGGACTTAATTTCCCCCGAAAAGGTCGCCGAGTTAATACCCGAACATGTGGCGGCCCCCGGCAATAACTTCAAAAACCTGTTCGAGCTGCCCGTACTGTTTTACGGCTTATGTCTTTATCTGTACGTCAGCTCACTGGTAGATACTGGCTATATCGTTGCTGCCTGCGTTTTCCTGGCGTTCCGTACCCTGCACAGCCTAGTGCACTGTACCTACAACAATGTCATGCACCGATTTGTTGTTTATCTGATTTCTTCCCTGGCTCTCTGGTATCTGGTCATAAGGGCCAGCTTCCAGCTGATCAGCAGTTTCTGACATACTTTTTTCCGGAGAATTCTGTTATTCAGGAGTTTTAACGTTTTACATCACGAGAATCTTTGAATGGGAATAGCCAGACAGCCATCAGTCGTCACCATGCCACCGGAAGAAACACGATTTGCCACGGTGCTGGATTTTCTGACAGACCGGTTTCCGGTCATTTCTGAAGCTGGCTGGCGACAGCGACTTGTGGAAAAAAAAGTGCACTGGGACTGTGGCACAGCCATAGAGGTGGATGCCGCCTATGCGCCCTATCAGCGAGTCTTCTATTTCCGGGAAGTCGAGAATGAGCCTGTTATTCCTTTCCAGGAAGATATCCTGTTCCAGGACGACGAACTGCTGGTCGCCTGCAAGCCCCACTTTCTGCCGGTCACTCCAGGAGGCAAGTATGTCCAGGAGTGCCTGATGAACCGGTTGCGCCGACGCACGGGCATCGAAACACTCACCCCCATTCATCGGATTGATCGAGAAACAGCCGGTATTGTGTTGTTTTCAGTGAATCCCTCTACCCGCAGCCAATATCACGATCTATTCGTTAATAGTCGTATTTCGAAGACTTACCAGGCGGTTGCTCACCTGCCAGAAAGCAGAGAGTTCATGTCACTCGATAACAGGAACTGGTCTGTCAAAAACCGTATAGCTTCCGGATGTATAGCTTCCGGACAGCCAAAGTTCAGGATGACGATCACAGAAGGGCAGCCGAACGCCCATTCCATCATTCACAGTATTGAAACCCGTAACAGTCTGGGGCTGTTTCAGCTTCACCCCATCACCGGTAAACGCCATCAGCTGCGACTGCACATGGCCAGCCTGGGCTTTCCGCTAGTCAACGACAGGTTCTATCCGGAACTTCAGGATGAATCTGCCGACGATTTCTCCAGTCCGCTGCAACTGCTGGCAAAACAGGTCGACTTCGCTGATCCGGTTTCCGGCAGGAACCGCTCTTTTGTTTCTGAAAGAAAGCTGAACTGGCAGGCTGCCGCGAATAGTTAATGAAAGGAAGGACTGATCGCTATACCATTGCCGTGTGTACGAAAAAAATAAGCGGCACAAGCGTTATGCAAGAAGTAAAAGGCTATCACGCCCACGTCTATTTTGACGCAGACACCCTGGACCAGGCGGCCACACTCTGCTCCGAAGCCGGCAAAACCTTCCCGGTCACCGTTGGCACCATTCACCGTATGCCGGTAGGCCCACATCCCCGCTGGAGCTGCCAGCTGGCCTTTGAGCCCGAGCGCTTCGGAGATATTGTGCCCTGGCTTTCATTTAACCGACGGGGGCTGACCATATTTATCCATTCCCTGACCGGCGATGACCTGAAAGACCATACGGATCACGCCATCTGGATGGGGCAAAAGGAAGAGCTAAAACTCTCCGTATTCTCGTAGATCGGATTAGGGCTCATGCCCGTAACCCGCCATCCACTTGTCCCTTAGTGAAGCCTGTTCTATTGCCAGAAACGTCGGATTACGAATCTATCGATTCTAATCCGACCTACGGTTATACCACCTTGGAGGTCGTGCAGATAAGCACAGACAGGGCAGATTACCCTCCCGACCTTTCCCCCCGCTTGAGCAGTGTAAAGAAGTCATAGGAAGGATCAACGGGGCCCGGTTTGCCAATCAGGGCGCCTTCGATAATGGGATTGTCCAGGTTCACAATGGATTTCGGGTGCAGGTTGGCCCAGTCTGCCACCACGGCCCTGTGAGAGAATTTCCAGACGCCATCCCGCTTGCGGTATTTGTCAAAGTATCGCCCGCCAATCAACAGATCCATCGCGCCATCGTCGGTCTTTATCTTGTGAAAGGCCAGGATATAGATTTCACCCTCGGCGTAATCCCCATCCAGTCGGATGTTCACGGTGGTGACGTTATGGTGCAGAATTTCCATGGGCGCCTGGATTTCCGGCAGCATATCGATGAACTCCATGGCCAGCCCGGAGAAAAATGAACCGTGGTCGTCCAGTGCATCGGGGTGGTAGAGGCTGCGCATCTTCTCATGGTCATGACGATCTGCAGCGTTACAGTAGTCGTTGACCAATTCAATGATGTCCTGGCGATCCAGCAGTTGCTGAAGCTTGCTTTCGTTAATCTGGCTCATAAAACTGCGCTCTTATTGTAAAAACTTCGGGCTTTTCACCCTTGAAAGGGCACCGCTTGCTGCGGTTATTTTCCTGCTCTGGTCGAACGCCCATGATAGTGCCCCCAAAAAAAACTGCACCATCTGCTGCCAGCCTGTTTTTTTCGGTATCGTGTATTACAGATTCATAACCCATTCGGACGATGTTTGGCTGAGGTTGAGCAGGCAGTCTTTGTTACAGCGTACCTGGAGGAATCCGGTTTCTGCCCCTGCCGATGCACCAAATGCAGGCAATGGTGACAGAAATCCGATAAGATCATCCTGCATCTGCATGGTCGGGTGCGTCAGGCTTTGACCATAGGGTTCAGGCCTGGAAGTCGGACAGACAAATATAAAAACAGGGTGTTTCGTCACCTAATGCCCAGAACCATTTACATGGAGCAATAACAATGGCAACTGTTCAGGAAGTACTTGCACAACTGAATGACCGTTACGATGCTGACGCGGCAGCCGGTCAGACCATGGTGATCCAGTTTGATCTCACCGATGCTGACACCTATCACCTGGATATCAAAAACGGCGCGTTGAATGTCGCTGAAGGTGCTAACGACAGCCCTGACGTTGTCCTGATCATGGACAGCGAAACTTTCGTTGGCATCATGACCGGTGAAGTGAACGGCATGCAGGCTTTCATGACCGGCAAGCTGCGCACCGAAGGCAACATGATGCTGGCTTCCAAGCTGGGCGAATTCTTCAAGGAATAAGCACCAGTCGGTTCTGCCGCTGTGGCGGCAGAACCTGTCCTTTCCTCAGTCTCCCTTCCCTGACTTCCCCGTTCCTTATACTCCCTGCGCAATAAGCGAAGGCAGTGTTTTCAGCAACTCTCTTTTGGGCCCAAGCAGATGCTGATAGATCAACTCGCAGGCACGAGCCTGGTCACGGTCCAGCAGTGCTTCCACCAGTTCCTCATGCTCTCTCTGGTTGGCATCAAAAACGGAACTGTTCACCATGTTGTGCTGCAACCACAGGTTCCGGTACCGGGACGCTTTTTCATAAAGTGAGCGCCGCACCTGGAGAAGAGAATCGGAACCACAACCCTCGGCCACAGCCAGATGAAATTGTTGATGGCGGAATTCCCACTCCTGGGTGTCCTTGATGTCATCGCCCATGAGCGTTCCTGACTTTTTGAGTCGATGAGCCGCAGCGACTATCCCCGCTTCCCAGTCATCCCCGCCTTTCTCAACTGCCAGCCTGACACAGAGTGCTTCTATATGAGCGCGGGTCTCATAAACATCCTCCATCTCTTCCATGGATACCGGGTGCACCCGGAAGCCCCGCTGGTTTTCGACCACCACCAGTTGCTCGACGATCAGCCTGGACAGAGCTTCACGCAGAGGGCCAACCCCCACCTGGTAACGCTCCTTCAGGCGAGCCATGGCCAGCTTCTCTCCGGAAAAGAAATAGCCGGTCAGAATATCGCCCTTCAATCGCTCGATGACCTGGGCGGCGTGATTATCAGAAGGGTTTGGCTGGGTACTGTCTGGCATTCAACACTGACCTGTATAACGTTTCTGGTGCCCATTCTAGAGCAGCCAGACATTTTTGATAAGTATGTCTACCTGATTATTTTATTGACGTATCTATAAAATGTATACATTATCTAAAAACATCAACAATAAATATTCAGGACATAAACTCGATGACTGCCCAGCCAGCCCCCTTCAGCAGCCTGTCCAGCAGTAAGGGTTACAGCATCGTGCCCCACAGCAATAACCAGCGCCTACAGGTTATTACCCTGTCGAGCGCCACCATCAGCCGTTTCAGGGAGCTGATCGCCCAGTGGGATCTGCAAGCTATTGAATACAAACCTTTCCTGCGCTTCGCCGTGGCGGATGCCCTGGACCGGGCCTGTGGCAAAACACTCGGCAAATGTCTTCTGGATATATTGAAGAATCGTGAGACCGGCGCCTTTCTGCTTCAGTATGAGGGAGAAGTGGATGGTGAAAACGCCGATTTTAACGTCAAGCTTTCAACCGCGGTTTCCCATCTGGTTGGCGTACCCAACTTTGACTCCATGTATGGCAAGTACTATGCACGCTTTGCCGTACAAAACCAGGACAATAGCGACAGTTACCTGCGCAAGGCACACCGTCGTATGGAGCTGCACAACGACGGCACCTACGTTGATGAGCGCACGGACTTTGTGTTGATGATGAAACTGGCGGAAGAGAATGTCGAAGGGGGCGATTCACTGCTGCTGCATATGGATGACTGGCGCGATCTGGATCACTTCTATAGCCATCCGCAGGCCAAAAGGGACATTCTCTGGGGATCACCACCTAGCAAGAATATTGACTACAAGATCAGCCATCCGGTGTTCTTCGAGGAAGACGACAACGGCAACCCAAAAATGTTGTTTATTGACCAGTTTGCCGAGCCCAGGAATATGGCACAGGGTCTCTATCTGCACGCCATGGGCGAATCACTGGAAAGCGATGATAACTGCTTCAATGTGCGTCTGCAGCCCGGCGCCATGCTGGTAATCCAGAATCATGTCTGGCTTCATGGTCGTGACAAGTTCATTGCCCACCAGGGCCTGTACAGAGAGTTACTGCGTCAACGCGGCCAGTTCAGCGAGTAAGACTTATGATGTATGACTTCATCATTCTTGGCGGTGGCATCGTCGGCGTGTCCACTGCCTGGCAGCTGCAACAGCGATTTCCCGACCGGAAAATCCTGCTGGTGGAAAAAGAATCTGAGCTGGCGCAGCACCAGACCGGCCACAACAGTGGTGTCATCCACGCCGGCGTTTATTATGCGCCCGGCAGTCTCAAGGCGAAGTTCTGCAAGGCCGGAGTCAGCGCAACCATAGAGTTCTGCCAGAAACACGACATCCCCTTTGAACAGTGCGGCAAACTGCTGGTAGCGACCAACAGCATTGAATACCAGCGGATGGAGGCGCTGTATCAGCGCTGTCAGGAAAACGGTATTGACGTGGAGTGGCTGGATCAGCCGCAGCTCAAGGAACGTGAGCCGAACATTACCGGCGTCGGCGCGATCTTCGTAAAGACGACAGGTATAGTAGATTACCGGCTGGTAACCCGAAAGATGGGGGAATGTTTCGTCAAGGGTGGGGGTGAGATCCGCCTGGATACAGAGGTCATTGCTCTACAGGAGAGCGATGAAGCCGTCAGCATCACTACACAAAACGCAGGCAATTCGAATGTTGTGACAGGCCGTTTCGTTATCACCTGCACGGGGTTAATGGCGGACAGAACCACGAAAATGCTCGGGATAAAAACCGATTTCCAGATCGTGCCTTTCCGCGGCGAATACTACCGGCTTGCCAGCCAGCACAATAACATTGTTAATCATCTGATCTATCCCATTCCTGATCCGGAACTGCCTTTCCTCGGTGTACACCTGACACGCATGATTGACGGCAGTGTCACTGTTGGTCCCAATGCCGTGCAGGGCTGGAAGCGGGAGGGTTATGGCCGTATCAATCTCAGCCTGAAAGACACCTGGGAAATGTTTACCTTCGCCGGTTTCTGGAAGGTACTGAAAAACAACTTTCGGACCGGTCTTACGGAAACCTTCAACTCCTGGTGGAAGCCCGGCTACCTGAAACTGGTGCAGAAATACTGTCCCCAGTTACAGCTCTCTGACCTTGAGCCTTACCCGGCCGGTATCCGCGCCCAGGCAGTGATGAAAGACGGCAGCCTGGTGCATGATTTCCTGTTTGCGGAAAGTCCCCGCAGCCTGCATGTCTGTAACGCTCCCTCCCCTGCCGCCACTTCCGCCATGCCCATTGGCGGCTACATTTGCGATCAGGTGGCTGAGCGGAGTATAAACGCCTGACATACCAGCTCAACCACAGTACTATGATCGATTAATCCTTAATCAGGGAAGGTTAAGGATCTCCACCGGAACAGGTAAATGACCATTTTAAAATCATTGCTTGTTACCGCCGGTTATTCTGTACTGCGGTCTGTATCATTCTTCTGCTTCCAGATTGCTAAAGCGTTTAAGAAACTCTGGTTACTGGTATTTCTGACGTTTACCAGCAGTCATGCCGCTGTAAACGGTACACTTTGCATTGGTCTCTTTGTCTCCCCACCCTGGAGCTATCCTGTAAACCCCGGAGAGTCAGCAAAAGGCCTGCTGGCTGAAATGTACCGACAGGCAATGATGGAACTGAACATTACGGATTTTGAACTCAAGGCTGCTCCGGCCCTGAGGATCGTCAAGCAGCTGAACAGGGGCAGTATCACCATGGCCATGCTTTCCGACAGCATGCTTCCCCACCTCGGTAGGGACATCATCTGCACGGAACCATTCACACGGTCGGTCATCCGGCGATACAACCTGACTGACACACCTTCGGGCCTGAACACCCATTATGACTTCGCCATTCCCAACGAAAGCACAGCCTATCTGAGTTATGTCGTGCCCGGTGACGCCAGGTATCAGGCCGTCAGGGCAAGTCTCTTACCCGAATTGCTGGCCTCCGGTCGCTACCGATATATCATCGATTTCGAATCACGCATCGAGCCTCTTCTGAAAAAGGCCGGTATCGACTACCAGTCCACGGTACTTTCCAGCAGCCCGGTGCGTGTCTGTATCCAGAGAAGCTTTCCCGACAGTGAAAAGATCATGGCTGTCACGGCCGATGTGATCGGAAGGTTCCGTTTTTCCGACCATGGGCGGAAACTGTTTCTGCAACATGGCATTGACCCTGAGACTAGTCTGCCACTCTCTCGAAAAACGACGACGCAATAATTTTTCACGTTGAGTGTCGAAAAAAACTCACTGCAAGTTGTTAAGCTGCACAATGCTGGTTAAAGTTTCCAGCCAGACTGGTTGATATGCGCTGAAATTCGGGCATTCCTGGCAGTCTGAGCAATAACAACAAAATGATTCACCCGGGGAAAGCCATCCATGAATGTGAATTTCACTGCGGAAGAACTGGCCTTCCAGAAAGAAGTCCGGTCTTTTCTGGAAGAAAAGTTTCCTGCCTCTGTGCGGACCAAGGTTGAACAGGGAATCCACCTGGACAAGGACGATTACGTCATCTGGCAGAAGGCCCTGTACGAACAGGGCTGGGCCGCCATTAACTGGCCTGTCGAATACGGCGGCACAGGCTGGAGCGCCACCCAGAAATACATTTTCTACGAAGAGTGCGGCAAGGTCGGCGCTCCCCGGGCTATTCCCTTTGGCCTGGGCATGGTGGCGCCGGTCATCTACACCTTTGGTAATGAAGAGCAAAAACAGCGATTCCTGCCCGATATCCTCGCCACCAATGTCTGGTGGAGCCAGGGTTATTCTGAAGCCAATGCCGGCTCAGACCTCGCCAGCCTGAAGACAACAGCCGTTCGTGATGGTGACCACTATGTGGTCAATGGCACCAAGACCTGGACGACCATGGGCCAATACGGTGAGTGGATTTTTTGCCTGGTGCGCACCGGCGGCCCGGAAGCCAAGAATCAGGACGCCATCAGCTTCCTGCTTATCGATATGGACGACTCCGGCATTACGGTTTCTCCCATTATCACTCTTGATGGCCGCCATGAGGTCAACGAAGTTCACTTTGACAATGTCCGGGTACCTGTTGAAAACCGTGTTGGTGAAGAAGGCAAGGGCTGGACTTACGCCAAGCTGCTACTGACCCATGAGCGTACCGGCATCGCCCGGGTACCAGAGTCAAAAGCCAGGCTCGCCAGACTGAAAAAAGACGCCGCTGCGACCGATAACGCCGGCAGCAGTCTGCTTGAAGATCCGGATTTCGCCTACCGCGTGGCGGAAGTGGAAATTGAATTGATGGCCCTGGAGTACACCGAACTGCGAACACTCGTTGGTGTCAGCACCGGTAAAGCTCCGGGACCAGAGTCTTCCATCCTGAAGATCAAGGGTACTGAAATCGAGCAGGCCATTGACGAACTTAACCTGGAGGTAGCCGGCTATTACGGTCTGGTCTTTGTCAAGGAACAGTTCGATCCCGGCTTTGATGGTGAGTATGTCGGCCCTCCGGGTGCCTGTGACACCGCCCCGCATTACTTTAACAACCGCAAGGTGACCATCTACGGCGGCTCCAACGAGATCCAGAAAAACATCATCGCCAAGCAGGTGCTCGGGCTTTAAGCACTATTAATAGAGCAATTTATTGAGCGATTAATAGAGCAATTTATTGAGCGATTCAGGGGACAGACATGGACTTTTCCTACACAGAAGAACAACAGATGCTGAAAGACAGCATCAGTCGTTTTGTTCAGAACGATTACGATTTTTTTGCCCGGGCCGATATTGTTGCCAGCGAACAGGGCTACAGCAAAGAACACTGGCAGCTGTTTGCCGAGCTGGGCTGGCTGATGACACCTTTTAGCGAAGAAGATGGCGGCTTTGGCGGTTCTGCCGTTGACCTGCTGGTGGTCATGGAAGAGCTGGGCAAAGGTATTGTCATTGAGCCTTTCCTGGCAACAGCAGTGATCGGCGGCGGCCTGATTGCCGAAGCGGGCAGCCCGGCGCAGAAAGAAGAACTGCTGGGCGAACTTATGGCCGGAACACTGCAGCTGGCGTATGCCCAGAACGAACCGGGCTCCCGCTATAACCTTGCTTCCGTGGAAACCCGGGCTGAGAAAACTGACGACAACTACATCATCAATGGCCACAAGGCCGTTGTGCTGAACGCTCCGATTGCAGACAAGTTCATCGTATCCGTACGAACCTCTGGCGATCGCCTCGAAGAAGATGGCATCAGTCTGCTACTGGTGGACGCCAATACCGCAGGTGTGCGACTGAACAGTTATAAAACCGTTGACGGTGGTCGTGCAGCGGAAGTGTTCTTCGAGAATGTTTCGGTGTCCGCCGCATCTCTTCTGGGAGAAGAAGGCAAGGCTCTGCCGGTGATGGCTGCTGTCCAGAACCGGGCGATCCTGGCAGCCTGCGCCGAAGCCGTTGGCAACATGGAAGTCACCTACAGGAAAACCGTGGAATACGCTCAGACCCGCAGGCAGTTCGGTGTCAGCATAGGCCGTTTTCAGGCATTGCAGCACCGCATGGTGGATATGTTCATGGAACATGAAACAGCAAAATCCATTCTACTCATGGCCGCCATGAAACTGGATGCCGGGGAAGACGTGGAACAAGCCATTGCCGCCGCCAAGAGCCGTATCAGCCGGGCGGCTCGCATAGTCGGCCAGGAAGCGGTGCAGATTCACGGTGGTATTGGCGTGACTGAAGAGCTGGATGTAGGCCATTATTTCAAAAGACTGACGACACTGGAACTGATGTTTGGCAACAGCAGTTTCCATACCCGCCGTTTTGCGGAACTGTCTGCCTGACAGCTGAGCGGAGATCTGCGGCCTGCTGTCTATCAGCCGGCCGCAGATCTCCTGTGACAATAAAAAGGCTACCAGTAATAGTCGTCGTCGTACTCGTCATCGCCCCCGTCGTAGTAATCGTTCCCAAATCTATGATGGTGACCATGGTGATGATGCCCGTGGTGGTGATGCCCGTGGTGATGATGCCCGTGCCATCCCCAGCTCCCTGAGTGATATTCATCGTTCGGCAGGCCACTCTCATACCTGTTTTTTCTCTTTCTGGCTGTTTTCCTCAGGAATTCCTTGCCACCTTCCGTGCACAGCAGATCAGGATACTTCTGTGTATAACCCATCAGGCAGACTGTGTTGTCATTGAATGTGAATTCAATGATATTGAGTTTCCTGCTCTCCTGTTCTGAGAGTTTCTTGCTGTCCGGTTTATTGGGCTGTTTACTCTCCCATTTATAGGAATAAGTACAACCATTCACCCATTTGACAGACGAACCGCTTTGCTCGGGCCAATAGCGATCGAATGTGGACCTCGAGTTCTCTGATTCCAGCCATCCGCTGACCTGGTCCATGGCTATCTGCTTTATGCCATGCCTGCGCGGGGGGTTGGTATAGTGATAAGCCATCGCAGTCTCTCCTAACTGAAATTTAATTTCAGAACAGGCTGCGACAATGTTATCACTGCCCTTCTTCTCAGCCTTGGCCAAAGGCAGGAATACCAGAGCTGCAGAGACCAGTAACCAACGGTACTTCTTCATTTTTTTCTCCAGGCGTACAACATTAATCAGCAGCATGTCACCAGATAGTCAGCTGCTCCTGGCAGCATTAGGCCTGTGATTGCTGAATTAGTTCCCTGTATACCCGGATTACCACACCCACAAGCCTGAATCTGACAATCTCCTGCTACCCCCCCGGTTCTCTCTGATGTATGCTTGCGGGTTTATACTCATCACTGCCGTTTTTTCAGAATAACCCGCCCCGAAACAACGGGCGGGCAGCATCCTGCCCATGTGAACAAACGGCAGAACCCAACCCGGATTCTGTAAAGAACGATGATGGAAGAGCATTACCACCCGCACAAGATCGAGACTGAGGCCCAGTCATTCTGGGAAGAGAACGACAGCTTTGCTGTCACTGAGGACAACGGCAAGGAGAAATACTACTGCCTGTCTATGTTCCCATATCCCAGTGGTCGACTGCACATGGGCCACGTTCGCAACTACACCATCGGCGACGTGGTCTCCCGCTATCAGCGCATGCAGGGCAAAAATGTCCTGCAGCCCATGGGTTGGGACGCCTTCGGTCTGCCAGCTGAAAACGCCGCCATCAAGAACAAGACCGCGCCGGCGCCCTGGACCTACGACAATATCGATTACATGAAAGCTCAGCTGAAGCGCCTGGGCTTTGGCTACGACTGGAATCGCGAACTGGCCACCTGCAAACCTGACTACTACAAGTGGGAACAGTGGTTCTTCACCAGGCTCTATGAAAAGGGCCTGGTGTACAAGAAGATGGGCACAGTGAACTGGTGCCCCAACGACGCCACAGTACTGGCCAACGAACAGGTGGAAGACGGCCGCTGCTGGCGCTGCGACACCCTGGTCGAGCGCAAGGAGCTGCCCCAGTGGTTCGTCAAGATCACCGATTACGCTGATGAGCTACTTGCCGACCTTGACCAGCTGGACGAGTGGCCTGAGCAGGTCAAGGCCATGCAGCGCAACTGGATCGGCCGCTCCGAAGGCGTGCAGATGACCTTCAAGGTCGCCAACCCGGCCGGCGCCGCCCCGGAAGACATTGAGATCTACACAACTCGCCCTGACACGCTGATGGGTGTCACCTATGTTGCTGTAGCCGCTGAGCACCCTCTGGCGCAGGCCGCCGCTGAAAACAACCCGAAACTGGCTGAGTTCATTGCCGACTGCAGGCAGAATGCCGTGACCGAAGCACAGATGGCCACCATGGAGAAGGTCGGTGTCGATACCGGCATTCGCGCCATTCACCCGATCACTGGCCGTGAAGTGCCGGTCTGGGCCGCCAACTTCGTACTGATGGATTTCGGTACCGGTGCCGTCATGGCTGTACCCGGACATGACCAGCGTGACTATGAGTTCGCCGTCCGCTTTGAGCTGCCTATCGAACAGGTCATCGAGCCTCTGGGGGGAGAGCACGGTGAAGAGTGCGATCTGAGCAAAGCCGCTTTCACTGAGAAAGGCAAACTGGTCAACTCCGGCGAGTTCAACGGACTGGCTTTCGAAGAAGCCTTCAACACGATCGCCAACAAGCTGGTCAGTGAAGGCAAGGGTGAGAGACAGGTCAACTATCGTCTGCGCGACTGGGGTGTGAGCCGTCAGCGTTACTGGGGCGCCCCGATCCCCATGCAGTACCTGGAAGACGGTACAGAAGTTCCTGTTCCTCTGGAAGAACTGCCGGTTCGTCTGCCGGAAGACGTTGAGATGGACGGCGTGCAGTCTCCTATCAAGGCTGACCCGGAGTGGGCCAAAACCTCCTATAACGGTCAGGCTGCAACCCGTGAAACCGATACTTTCGACACCTTCATGGAGTCCAGCTGGTACTACGCCCGCTACTGTTCACCACAGTCTGACGACCAGATGCTGGATCCGGCTGCCGCCAATTACTGGCTGCCTGTAGACCAGTACATCGGTGGTATCGAGCATGCGGTCATGCACCTGCTCTACTCCCGTTTCTATCACAAGCTGCTCCGTGACGCCGGCCTGGTAGAAAGTGATGAACCCTTTAAGCGCCTGCTTTGCCAGGGCATGGTACTGGCAGACACCTTCTTCAAGCTGGATGAAAAAGGCGTAAAGCAGTGGATTGCGCCGACTGACGTCGACATGGAGTTCGATGACAAGGGCCGCCTGGTAAAAGCGACCCTGAAGAGCACTGGCGAAGAAGTTCAGCACGCGGGCATGAGCAAGATGTCCAAGTCCAAGAACAACGGTATCGATCCGCAGGATCTGATCGACAAGTACGGTGCCGACACCATCCGTCTGTACACCATGTTCGCTGCGCCACCGGAGCAGACTCTGGAATGGTCCGAAAGCGCCGTGGAAGGTGCTCACCGCTTCCTGCGCCGTTTCTGGAAGCAGGTAGCCGAGCATGTGGCTTCTGGCGAGGCGCCTGCTCTGGACGTCAATAGCCTGAGCAAGGAGCAGAAAGACATGCGTCGCAAGACTCACGAAACCATCAAAAAGGTTTCCGATGACTGCGCACGCCGCCTGACCTTCAACACCGCCATCGCTGCGACCATGGAACTGACCAACGCCATTGGCAAGTTCAAGGACACCAGTGACCAGGGCCGGGCCGTTCTGCGTGAAGCTCTGGAAGCTACAGCCCTGATGCTGGCGCCAATTGCTCCACATGCCATGCACAGCATCTGGAATGCCCTTGGGCATGCTGATCCAGTGGTTGGCGCCGGCTGGCCGGAAGTGGACGAAAGCGCCCTGGAGAAGGACGTCATCACCATGGTGGTTCAGGTCAATGGCAAGGTTCGCGCCAAGCTGGAAGTTCCGGCGGGCATGGGCAAGGATGCTGTCGAGAAAGAAGCGCTGGCCCACGAAAATGTCACTCGCTTCACCGATGGCAAGACCATCCGCAAGGTAATTGTCGTGCCCGGCAAGCTCGTTAATATCGTAGCGAACTGATCCGACTACTCCGACATCAAAAAAGGCCAGCTATAATCGCTGGCCTTTTTCAATTCTACCTGAAGCTTAAATACCTACCAGGTAATCCATGAGGGCGTTATAGAATACTTCCCGGTCTATAGGCTTGGTCAGGTAGTCGTCCATCCCCTTGCCTATGGCCTTCTCCCTGAACTGGTCCAGGGCGTGGGCGCTCAGGCCAACAATTTTCCCTCTGGGCAGTGAATTTTCCTGTTCGAACTTTCTGATCTCTTCTGTGGCTGTATAGCCGTCCATAATCGGCATTTCACAGTCCATGAACACCAGCTCCCAGCGCGCATGCTCCGCCTTGTACTGCTCCAGAACTTCCTCGCCGTTATTGGCAAAAACCGGCTCTATTCCGACCTTTTTCAGCAGTTTACGGAGAACCAGCTGGTTGGCCTTATTATCTTCCGCCACCAGCACTTGTTTGCCGGACAGAACATCTGAGGCAATGATATCGGAGATATTCATAAGATTGACAGTCACCCGCTGAACCCGTGAAAAAAACCGCCTGATAGTCACTTAATCGGTTACGTCGCACTAAAAGTTGAGAATGCTCCCGGAATTGCTTCAGCTACCAAGAGGCAGGTGCTTCGATCAACTACTCTTAATGTTAGATTTTCGAATTAAATGCAGGGACAGCATGAGCAAAATTGAAGGCTCCGGACCGGTCCAAGTACCGGAGATCGAAGTTGAAGCGATCCAAACTGAACCGGTCGGAAAAGGTAATATCAAAGCCGTTGATGTCGTCCCGTTTCTCAAGCGGGCCAAGAAAATCCTCAGCACGCAGAAACTTACTGCCCTGCGAGATTTTTTTATTGTTAAGGCAATACCCACCAAAACTTACCTGACCGAGGCAAAACAAAACAAAGAGAAGCATTCCACCTCTGGACAGCCTGTCAAAGCAGGGCGTAAGAGCGCCAGCTCCGAACAGGAGCACGCTCTCTCACCCCAGAAGGCCATAAAGCACAGGCCTCAGAGTCCGGACTCCCACCGTGGACAAAAGTCCGGAACCGCTGAAAAGAAACCTGCTGACCTGACGGTTGCTCACGAAACCGAAGCGTTGGTGACGGCAGCAAGAGGCATCATTGACCATCAACTGGCCTTGCTGGAAGCGGATCACGATAAAGAAGCTGCGTTTCACAATCTGGTTATGGCCTATACCCCCGACGAGCATGGGCTGGGGGAAGACGAAGCTTCCGATCTGAGACTGGCTCTTTCCCAAGCCTGCAAAGAGAGTGGTATAAGAGATCTTTCCAGGGAACCTGAATATGAAGTGCATTTCCAAAGGTATGTCCTTAATAAACTCCTCCAGTCCCGACCTGACATTTCATCAAAGCCACAGGAGATGAAGGGACCGGAGGTAGAGCAGCTCTCGACATCACAAGCTGCTGTTGGAACCCGTGGTGACACCCCCCCTCCGCAACTTCATTCTTCCGCTCCCCTTCGCCCTGTAGCAGCCACACCATTACCGAGAAATATACAGAGGACACTTAATCGCGCACTGAAATCGAAAGATCCTTTTTACATCATCAAGAAGATTCCGAGATACATCGAAAAAGCGGAAAAGTTCGCATTACAGGATTGCAAGGGAGCGCCTTCGCCGGAACAGCAGCAGGCTTTGTATCAGGGTCTGGTGCAACTGGGCACACATTTGCTGATCCAGCAAAACCCTGTCCCTGACGTACCGAGAAGCCCTGAAGGAAAACCAAACAACAAAAGAAGGCTGGGTATCGAAGCGGAGATGTTATTGCAGATGCGTAACGCTTCAGAGAAACCCAGGCCGGAACTTATCAACACCCAGGCGGCTGTGTTCGCACAGGGAGGCCTGAGAACCAGGGATGATAAACTGCGACTGCTGAAGACCTGCTTCAACCTTACTCCAATATCTGTCGTTGCCAGAGAAAAAGACATTGAAGAAGCTCGGAAAAAGAGAGATAAACTCCAGGGAAAACTTCTCGCTGCCGCCCACGGAAGCTCAGAAGCAAAGAAGCTTTCGGCGGAGCTTGAGCACCAGCTCTCAACGATCAAGGGACTGGAAGAAGAAATCCATGAATTACATGACGGGCGACAGCGCGGCCTGAAAACCAATGATGACCTGTTTCATGCATGCCAGGCCGGACTTGTGGCGCACCTCGAAAATAGGCTGGCCAAAAACTACAGGTCTTACATAAGCAAGCCACTGAGCAGCGGAGCAAAAGATAGATTGAGGGCGCCGGAAGAAATTGTCCATCGCATTGATGACACCCTTCAAAAGAAGGCAAATGATTATGCCAAGGCTCATCACGGAGACAAAGACAGTAAGTCCTTTGAAGACAGAAAACAGGAAGCACTTACTGGAATGAGAAAGGGGATAATAGCTTTATTGCATGAAGTCGTAGGAGCCAATAATTAGCCGATATTCACTGATGAGACAGCTTGCTTTTGATTTCCGATAAAACTGCCCCCCAGTCAAGAAATATTGATAACCAGTGCCTGTTAGTTTTAAGAAATTCAACAAACACTGGTTTAATAAAATCAACATTCAACACGCCTCATCACTCATCAAATCATCACAATATTGCGCAATCGACTTGCAGAAAATTTAACCAGCCAGAACGCAGCAGCAGAAAGATATCCCTGAAAACAAAAAACAATCAGAGCAATTGCTGGATTATTGATCTAAATCAATAATATGCAACCCACTGTTTCTGTTAGAGTTTTCTTCATAACAAAAGCATCACAACTATTAAACGAATATCGACTGTCAGGTTAAAAAATGAGTAATTTTAATAGTGGGGGAGCTGCCGCTGTTTCTGGCGAAAAGCCCCCATTTATAGACCGTTTCCTTAACGGCATTGAAAAAACCGGTAATAAGCTGCCAGAACCGGCCATGCTGTTTGTTTATGGCCTGGCGATTGTTCTGGTTTTGTCTGCCGTATTGTCCCAGATGAGTTTTGACCTGGTGAGCCCTGCTACTGGTCAGGCAATCACTGTTAATAACCTGCTGGACTTCACCTACCTGACCAACTTCATGGCCTCCATGGTCACCACCTTCACCGGCTTCGCACCACTGGGTGTGGTTCTGGCCGCTCTGCTGGGTGTGGGTATTGCTGAATCTTCCGGCTATATCAATACCGCCCTGAAAAAGATGCTCCGGATAACTCCGCAACGCCTGCTGGCTCCTGCGGTCGTTATGATTGGTGCCTTGAGTTCTGTAGCCGCTGATGCCGGGTATGTGCTGGTTATTCCAATCGGCGCAATCATCTTCCGTGCCGCTGGCCGTCATCCACTGGCCGGTCTGGCTGCAGCTTTTGCCGGCGTGTCAGGTGGTTTCTCTGCAGGTCTGGTTCCCTCCAGCCTGGACCCGCTGCTGCAGAGTTTCACCCAGTCTGCCGCCCAGATCTTTGACCCGGATTACCTGGTCAACCCTCTGGCCAACTTCTACTTCACCTTTGTTTCCACTTTCGTGGTCACCCTGATGGGCTGGTTCGTCACCGAGAGAGTTGTTGAGCCACGCCTGCAGAGTGTTGAGCTGAACAAGGACCTGGAAGAAGCTGAAGACATGAGCAGCTACACCCGGGAAGAAGACCGTGCCTTCAAGCTGAGCAGCCTGCTTCTGGTTGCCATGACTGGCCTGCTGATTCTGGCCTGCCTTCCGGAAGCTTCACCGCTGCGTGCCGAGAACGGCTCGCTGACAGCACACACTTCGCCGCTGATGAGATCTATCGTTCCCCTGATCTTCTTCTTCTTCCTGTTGCCCGGTGTGTTTTATGGCCGCCTGACAGGTGCCTTCAAGAGCCACCGTGACGTACTTGCAGGCATGAGTGCCTCCATGGCGACCATGAGCAGCTATATTGTCATGGCCTTCTTCTGCGCCCAGTTCCTGAAAGCCTTTGGCGATTCCAACCTGGGTACTCTGCTGGCCCTGTCCGGCGCGGAACTTCTGCAAGCCATGAACCTGCCGGGCCAGGTGACCATCGTCGGCATCATTCTTCTGACAGCTGTCGTAAACCTGTGTGTCGGTTCCGCTTCCGCCAAGTGGGCGCTGATCGGTCCTATCTTCGTGCCTATGCTGATGGCTGTGGGAATTTCTCCTGAACTGGCCCAGGCCGCTTACCGTATCGGTGATTCCTCTTCCAACATCATTACCCCGATGATGGCTTACTACCCTGTGATCATCGTCTTCTGTCAGCGCTATGTGAAGAATGCGGGTATTGGTACCGTTGCGTCCATGATGATGCCTTACTCCATCATGTTCCTGATCGGCTGGACTGCATTCCTGCTGCTCTACTGGGCGCTGGGTCTGCCCCTGGGAATCCAGGCTACCTACACCTACCCAATAATGTAATCAGCCTCTGACCATTGGCTCCCTGCCCCAATAGAACAGGGAGCCATCTACCCCGCTCTCACTCTATGCCTGCTGTTCTGCTCCTGATATGATTCCAGGGTCGGAATCAAGCAACAACAGTCGTCTACTTATTTCAACAGCACAAAACAACAATGACCGGAATTAAAGCATCATCCGTCCGTCTTCTATTTCAGGGAGCCCGCGACACCATACCACTGATTCTCGCGGCTATTCCCTTTGGTATTCTGTATGGCGTCCTGGCCAAAGCGGGAGGCCTTTCCGACTGGGCCACCATGGGCATGTCTGCTCTGGTTTTTGCCGGCTCAGCCCAGTTCATCGCAGTATCCATGCTGGGTGCCTCGGCTGCTTTGCCGGCTATCCTCCTGGCTACTTTCTTCGTCAACCTCAGGCACATGCTCTATGCCGCCACGCTTGTGCCTCATGTCAGGCATCTGCCGGGTTTTGTCCGGGCCAAGATGGCTTTCTGGCTGACCGATGAAACCTTCGCTGTGGTGTCAGACTGGTTACGACGCAATGAAGACAGGGAAGACTTTCACTGGTATTACATTGGCTCCGCCCTGCTGATGTACAGCAACTGGCTGCTGTGTACCTGGATAGGCCTGACCCTTGGCCAGAATCTGCCTGGAATGAGCCAATGGGGTCTGGAAGTGGCGATGATCGTCGCCTTTGTTGGCATTATTGCCCCGGCATTGAC
>JBPCXN010000194.1:0-38261 GCA_051008495.1 Endozoicomonas sp.
GCAGCGACTTTATGGGCGGCCATGATTTCCTGGACAAGAACCAGGTTGTCTGCGGCAACCCCAAATGCTTCAAGGAAATGCTCAAGCGCATTCGTCCTTTTGTCGCTGACGGCATGGGTCGATAACAACCGGGGCTGGATAGATCCTGTTCATCCAGCCTGCCCATTTTTTCTGATTCCTCACTCATATTCAATGCCCGACATGTTTTGCTGACGAAGCTTATTGATGTTTGTGCTTTACAATCTTTCCAGTGTTTTCCTTATATGTTTCTATTCCCTTTATGATATCTATTCCACTAGCCCCGCTTGTCCTGCCTTCAAAATGCTGTTTTGCTTGTTCAAAGCCACTTGGATCTCTAGCCTCAGGTGTTTCATCCACTCTCACAGGTTGATTATTCTGACTGGGTAGATCGCCCGTTGGGGGGGCTTCTGTGGTAACTTGCTGCACTATCTCTTGCGGCTCCATCTCTTGCGGCTCTAACCCTGATTGCACTATCACCTGAGGCCCCTGAGTGCCTGCTTTGATTGCATTCTCCAGGACATTTACGATAAGTGGTCGCACAATACCAGATAAATCAGGTGAAGCCCCTCTTACGATAATATCTTCACCTGCAGCTGCTGAACCATCGCCACCAAAGCCTCCGTTTTGTCCGGTGGAGGTTAGATCATTGTCTGGCCTGATAGTGGGCGCTTCGCGGTCGGCAGGCTTTGATGAAGGAGCCTCACTGTCGGCAGGCTTTGATGATGACTTACATCGGGTAATGCAGAGATACAAAGTGAAAGCAGAGGTGCAGACGACAACAACAACTCCCACCACCGTTCCAGCAATGATAGCCGGAAGGTTAGGCCCGGCAGGTTCGACAGAGGGCTGCTCAGTGGGGCTCGGAGAAACCGGTGTACTGCTAGCGATATCTGCAATGAAACTGATAGTTATGGGAACGCTGGCTTCCTGGCCATAACTGTTGTGAGCCAGCAACACCATTGACCAGACGTTCTGACCGGAGAGTAAATCAACCAGAGTCTGATTCAGGGCTGCTACTTCCCTTACTCGTATCTGGTGATCCTGCCACTCAAAAGGAAGGTCGGTCTGGTTGGTCAATAGCCAGTGCTGAATTTCTTCATTGTTATCCGGATCAACTGCAAACGCTTCTCCAACCCTGTAGTTCCCGGACAGAGCCTGACTCTCATCATAATTAAAGTGATAGCTTTGGTTAGCAAACAGGGGCCTAGCATGGCTTTCCAGTATAACTACCGCATTTCTGGAGGCCAGTGCCAGCCTGTGACCAGCTTCCGGCTCAATCGCCATAGCCTGGATGTCTTCATCATTCGTATAGGATCCCGCCGGGGGCAACTGCTGGTCATCCGGGCTGTGCAAGAGAGCAAAAGTCTCTTTGCCGAAGCTTAGGTAAAGGTATTCAGAGGAATCAGACTGACTGGGGCTGACAACCAACCCGGTCAGCCTCTGGTTAGTGTCATCATTTGTCAGCTCATTGTCGTTCACTACCCGCTGAAATACCCAGATTTTGTTATCTATGGAATCATTGCTCTCGAAAACCTGTGTTGATGAGTCAGGAAATAAGCCTACAAACAGAATACGTCCATCAGAGGTTGCCGCCAGCCTGGTCGGCTCTGAATTATTGAAAGAAAGCACCTGGGTAACAGGTACTGATGAGCCAGCCTGGCTCGGAATCACACTCAACGTCTGATGACCGGGTGAGTCCGAAATATAAAATCCACCTGCAATTGATATAATACGCCCTGAAGTGTTTATGGTTCCTGCTTGACTGTAAGGGATTTTTTCTTCTGGATGCCAATTTGCTCCATCATAGCCAAAAAGATAGGCTTCATTCTGGCTCTCGCTGATCGCCATTAGCCACTGACCGTCCTGACTAAACGACAAACGGTGGGGGTTATTAATGCCTAAATCCGTGTTGGTATTATTAAAAATCTGTTTAATATCCCAACGACAGTTTCTCTTCAACGGTTGAGGTTCCGCCGACCCACCGCCACTGTTAAATGTATCAGCTGGAGGTAATTCCTGGTTCAGATCATGACAGCGAAACAAGGTGACCGCATTGGCCTGACCCTGCCCGGTTGATACAGCTATTTGCTCTGCGGAAGGGTGCTGAGACAGCCCGTTAACTCTCTGCAAACTGGTATAGTCGTCACTGCTGTACGTCTGGAGCAGGTTAAGATAGCCAGCCGCTGCATTGTACACTTGCAACTGGGAAGGCTGCCCTGGGCCACCGGGAACAGTGATAATGACCTGATCATCCGGGGTGTAGAGTATTTCACCTGTTTCGCTCAAATCGACCAGGGTTCTATTGAGAAAAAACAAATCATACCGAAGCACGTTTCCGGGTACATCCACCGCGCTGAAACAGGTAGAAGACAAAATGACAGACGAACAAACTGACCTGATCAGCGCCTTCAAGGTTATCAATATTTTCCGGTCCATCCTCTCATCCCGTACAGCAGAGCTTCAGACTTAATTTACACTTTGAACAAACACTCCCGCTCTCTGCCTCTGACTCAGCGCTCATTGAGGGTTTCGTCCCTGTAACGCAGAAAAGGCTCCATGAAATATTCAAGTAAACGACGGCGACCAGTTTTCACTTCGGCAGTAACTGCCATATCGACCTGCAACTGCTGCATAGAGCCGTTGATATTCACCGACTGCTTATCCAGGGATACATAAAGAGGGTAAACCAGCCCTTTGTCCCCGCCATCGACTGCATCCCTTGATACCTGGACAACCTGCCCACTCAGGGAGCCAAAAAAGGTATACGGGAAGGTTTCGATCTTGATGTCCACAGGCATACCGGTTTCGATAAAGCCGATATCCTTGTTCAGTGCCATTGCTTCTACCTGCAGCTCCGCATTTTCCGGAACCAGCACCATCAGAGTGGCGGCTGGCTCCACCACAGAGCCGATGGTAGTCACCTGAAGTTGCTGTACGGTACCGTCAATGGGAGAGTAAATATAGCAGTTCTGATCCCGCTCATGGGCCTTCAGAATGGTCAACTTCAGTTCATTGATTTTATCGGTGTAATCATTGAGGCGCCCCATCCGTTCCTGATGAAACTCGTCATACTGTTTTTGTCGTTCACTTAGCGTTACATCACGGGCAGCCCTGGCCTCCTGCAGCTGGTGCTGAACAACGAGCAACTTCTGACTGGTATCAATTTGTTTCTCGCGACTGGCCAACCATTCCAACCTGGACATATGGCCTTTGTCGGACAGTTTTCTGGCTTTCTCTTCGAACTCTTCGTGAAGAGGCCGAAGTTCTTTTAACCGTTGTAACTCGGCCACCGCTGCATTGATTGATGCTTCCCGACGCTCCAGCTCCTGTTTCAATGTCCGGTCAGCACTCACGAAGGATTTATATTCGTAGTCCAGCAATCGTTGCTGTGTCGCCCACTGTTCAGACACGGGAGTACCAGACAGCTGCTTCGGATGCAGCCCAAACCAGGCACGTAAGTCCGACTCAGCATTTTGTGGTTCCTGAATGAGTTGCAGCAACAACGCCAGCCGACCTGTATTCAATTGATAAAACAGCAGGGAGGACTCCAGTGACCTGACATCCACTTCTGCTTCGGTAGGGTCCAGTTTGACCAGAAGTTGTCCTTTGTGGACATGCTCTCCCTCCCTGGCATGGATTGCTTCCACCCGGCCAAGAACCAGACTCTGAACCGTTTTTACCTTGCCCACAGGAATCAACCGGCCTTCAGCGACGGATTCTGTATCAATAAAGCTGAGCCATAACAGTAGCAGGCTGACCACCAGCATGGTGCAGATGACCAGCATCAGGGTTCTGGCGAAAGGAGATGGTGGCGTATCGAGTATTTCCACCGCCGCCGGTAAAAATTCCAGCTCTTCGTTACGCCGTTTCAGGGCTGGCTGCTGACGTTCACTTTCCAGCTGCCCCCGCATCAGCGCCAATGCCCGCTTACTCCGCTCAAACATGGCCGCCCCCTCCTGTCTGTGATGCCCAGAGGCGGGCGTAGCAGCCATTCATCGAAACCAGTTCCTGGTGGCTGCCATCTTCCGAAATGGCACCTTTTTCGACGACCACAATCCGGTCACAATTACAGATCGTGGAGAGCCGGTGGGCTATGATGATGACCGTCCGCCCCTGACAGATGCTGCGCATATTGTCCTGGATGATTTTTTCTGACTCATAGTCCAGAGCAGAGGTTGCCTCATCAAAGATCAGTATTTTCGGGTTATTGACCAGCGCCCTGGCGATAGCGATACGCTGGAGCTGCCCACCTGAAAGCCCGGTACCACGTTCACCCAGCTCCGTCTGATAGCCATGGGGCAACTGGGTAATAAAGTCATGGGCACCAGCCATTCGGGCGCAGTGGACAACTTGCTCCATATCGATGGACGGGCAGGCTAAGGCAATGTTATCCCGGATTGAGCCGTTGAATAACACGTTATCCTGCAGAACAACCCCGATCTGCCGCCGCAACCAGAAAGGGTTCAGCAGCGACAGGTTGTTACCATCAATGGATACCTTGCCAGCCTCCGGTATATAAAGACGTTGTATCAGTTTGGTTACTGTGGATTTTCCCGAACCGGAGCTCCCAGCCACCCCCAGCACCTGCCCTGCCGGAATACTCAGGCTCAAGTCACGGATAATTTCCGGCCCCATGGGTTCATAGCGAAAAATCACCCGTTCCAGCTCAATGGCTCCCTGTAGATCCGGTGGGTTCTGCATACCTCCGCCACTTTGCAATTCAATGGGAACGTTGATGACATCACCAAGGCGCGCCATGGATATACGGAACTGCTGAAAGTCCTGCCACAATTGAGCCAGCCTGAGAATTGGCCCTGCCACCTGCCCTGACAGCATATTGAAAGCAATCAATTCGCCGACGGTCATTGAGCCATGAATCACCAGCAGTGCCCCCTGCCAGGTCAGCAGGGCCACCACCAGTTTGCTGACCAGCTGCACTGACTGACTGCCGTACATACCCAGTGTCACTGTACGAAAAGATGCACGCGCGTAACCCGCCAGCTGTTCTTCCCAGCGTTGGCGCATTTGGGGCTCTACCGCCATGGACTTGAGGGTTTCAATACCCGTCAGGGATTCAGTCAGAAAGGCGTTGTTGACGGCACTGCGTTGAAACTGCTCTTCGGTACGCTTTCTTAAGCCCGGAGTAATCAAAATGGAAATCAGCACATAAAACGGGATCGAGCCCACTACAATCCAGGCCAGCCGCTCAGAGTACAAAAACATAACAGCTATAAACAGCAGACTGAAAACAAGGTCGATCACCAGGGTCAGGGCGCTGCCAGTAAGGAAGTTACGAATATTCTCCAGCTCCCGGACCCTGGACACGACCTGACCGACAGGCCGGCTCTGGAAAAATGCCACCGGCAGGCGCAGCAGGTGTCGAAACAGCTCGGTGCCCAACTCCACATCAACCCGGCTGGTAGTATGGGAGAAAACGTAGGTACGCAGCCCTCCAAGAACCACTTCGTAAAATGAAATCACGACCAGAGAGATGACAAGCACCTGCAGGGTAAGCTCTGCGCTATGAACCAGCACCTTGTCCATAACGACCTGAAAAATTAATGGCGTCAGCAGTGCAAAGAGCTGGATAAAAAACGACGCAATCAGCACATCCCGGAACATGTGCCGATACTTGACAACAGACGGCACAAACCAGCTCAGGTCAAACTGGTTATCCTTATCGCGCAGAAGGCTCCTGCGGGTAATATAAATCGCTCTGCCCCGCCATTCCTGCCAGAACCTATCGATGTCTTCCGTCAGCGGTGGCACGCCAGGTTTCTGAATCAGAACCTTGTTTTCCCGCTGGGCAACTACAAGAAAAAATTCATCATTGTCGTCTATGGCAATAAAGGGAAAAGCAGCGCGATCCAGCCGACCCGGTTTAATCACCACTTCCCGAGCCCTGAGCTTCAGGGATTTCCCGGCCCTGACCATCATCAGGGGCGTCAGATCCCCCCCCTCCGGACAAAATTCTCTCTGAACTGACTGGATATCTACCGGCTCCCGCAGGTACTTCAGCAGCATTTCAAAGCAAAAGAGTCCCGAATGCGTATGGTCTGGTTCTTTTGGCATGAGTTGTTAACTACACAATTTATCTGCGCAAAGGGCTGTTCTTGTATTTCAGCGATGCCACCACAGCAATAGCTACAAAGACAATCGTCGTCACAACCAGAACGGGCGGCAGGATATAAGCCAGAAGAGATCCCCCGGGCCTGCCTGGCTGCGTTCCAGGTTCGGGTGATTGCTCCCGGGTCGGAGTTTCACTGTTGTCGTTCAGTGCAAACCGGGAATAACTGACGACCCGGTGCAAAGGGGCGCTGGCCACCGTAAAAGAAGATAGTAGATTGGATGTATTATTGCCTGACTTATTCACGGCCAAGTTGCCAGTGCGGTACCAGTCTATATCGCTGACCGGAGAGGGTTCATTCCCTGAGCTGTTCAACACGTCAAGCATCCCCATAAACTGTAATTTCCCGGCAGCATCCAGGCTGAAAGCGGCCAGGCCGGTATAGGTACTGACCAGCAGGGTGTTGTTGTCCAGCCAGATTCGTTCCGGAGCCACAATTGAGGAAACCAGCCTGACGTCGGGGTCTGTACTGCCCTCCGGTCGCCTGCTGGCAACAATATCCCAGAGCTGCCAATCATCGGTGCTGTCCTTACGGAGTGTCACAACAGCGTCAGAGCCCTGCTGGTTCTCCGGTACATTCATGGCCACGTAAAGGAGTCGACTGTCGCTGCCAAAGGCCAGCCCCTTAGGGCCATTTATGTAGAGCTGAGAGGTTTCCGGCAGGTCTTTACTACTCCAGACTCGTTGCCAGGTAGAGTTTTGTCCACGCTTGAACAGCACCACTGCATCGGCCTGCTTTCCGCTAACCGCCAGCCACTGGCTATCAGGGCTGACAGCCAGATCATAACATCCAGCCAGCTCTGGTACTGGCTCTTGGTCATCCCGAGCCCAGAAACGCTGGGTGGGCGTTAACTTCCCGTCTCGGGATTCCCTTTGAAAAATCAGCAAACCGCTGGGGCTACTTGCACAGGCGAACAGAAATCCGCCCTCGGGCGACAAAGTAATTGCCCTGAGCCCTGAAACATCGTCAACCTTTATATCACCATTCTTTATCCATGCATTCGCTTCTTCTCTTATGTGATAGATCGAGGTGCTTTTGCTTCCGCAGACATAGAGATCTCTGCCACTGGCTGACAAGGCCATATCCCACTTCGTTTTCCGATCTCCACCTTCAAGGTCGATCTCCGAGGTCTCCCAATAATTTCCAGACACCACACGGCTGAAGAGTCGCCCTTGCTCTGTCAGCACCAACATTCCTCTGGAATCGGGCGTCAGTTTTACCCGCATGGGGTAGTTCAGGTCTTCCGACTTTTCTTCATACTCAACTCCTTCCTCTATCTGATCAATGGCAAGAAAAGCCTGTTTCTCAAATCTGCTGCTTTCCGAATTATTGGCATCTGTCGTATTGAAACCCGGAATAGGTAGCTGTGCCGAAACTAACCTGGTTGCCGACAGGAGCATTAATAAAAAAAAACACTGGATAAGCGGATGTTTAACCACGATGTGAATAAGCATTTCGTACATCTCCTTCCCTTCCGGTCAGGGCCGAACTGTTAACCTGCCAGAGCATTGCTGACCAGGGTGCTGTATTGACTGTAGTTGTCAGGAACGATTGTTCTTCCACCCGGATCATCGGTGCCCAGAAAGGTGCTGGTCGCCTGGATAAGCCGCTCAATGGCCTCACTACTTATCGGGTTCTGCATTCCTCCTGCAGTCACCTGTGTTATCCCCCTGACCGGGCTATCCGTACCCGGGCAGGTCAGCTTGTTTTCCACTACGGATACGCCCTGAGTGAGTGACTCATAAGTCAGTCGTAGGGGAGCTTCACCGGACTTCACTTCAGGCAACAGGGTGAAGTCCAGGACACCGTCGCGGCGCACAAACAGCAAATCTTTAAAAGTGACCCCCCCATCAAAAACCAGGGTGCTGGTACCGCTGCCGCAGTCCAGGATGATATCCCTGTCGTCGCCCCGCTGATAGCGGTAAGTCACCCGCCCCGCCCCGAAGTTGCGGACCACATCCCGTTCCTTGCCGGTACTGACCGTCGCATCACCGGCTGCAGGACCTATTTCCAGAATATTGCTCTGCTCGTCACCTTTAAGAACCACCGTGGATGAACTGTCCCAGTTGAAATTACGGGTACCTTCAAAGAGCCATTGCAATTGACTATTGTTACCATCGAGGAGTTTGATGTCTTGCTCTACCAAATCCACTTCAGCGGTTTTCCCCTGACCCAGGATATGGGGAAATTTCAGGGACAAATGCTCGCCCAGATCACAACCGGAAAATTCTTCACTGCCGGATCCACTGCTTTCTGCAAGCGAACAGTCCTGATTGATGGTTTCCGGCCACAGCTGATCATCTGAGCCTTGAAGCAGTCCTGTGGCCAGTTGTCCGTAAACCGACTGCTCCCTGCCAATGACTGTTTCAAAGGCATTGTCAGTCTGGTCAGCCATGACGACACGAGTCGCCAGTTTTAAGAATTCAAGCTGGTTTTTACTGATGGTGCCTTCCGCCACCTTGATTGCGCCAAAGCCTTTGACGCCTTCCGCAGAAACAATGTCGCCTTTTTTCGGCAGCTGGCTCAGCACTTCGGTAATATTGACTTGCTGGCCATCGCGGTTCAGGGCATTCAGGTCGAAGAAGCCTAAATCAAAATCAAAGCTCTGCCTGACAGGAGCCATCTGGACAGACACCCCCTGAGAAGTCCGGAAAGCGCCATCATTCAGCAACTGCAGAGTCACTACTCCCTGTTCAGGCCTGTTTATGGCCAGCAGACTGGTTAGGCTGATCTGGCCAAAGTCGATAACAGCTTTCCCGGTGTAGTCTTCCAGACCGTTCTGACCATCACCCGGTTTAAAGTGGAATGTGGCCGCCTGAGCGTAGCTATGATACTGATCAAAACCGCTGCCACCATAAACCACCACCTCACCTGCACCAGCGGCGAGGAGCACCTTGTTGGCGTACTGGTCGCCGAGTATGGTCACAGCCGCAGAGCTGTTCCAGTGAAGGTTACGGGTGTCAGGAGACAGCTGCCAGCTCGGCTGAGCTTCTGCGGTGATTAGCCGATGCGCAAAGTCCACTACGACGGGCTGTTCTGGCTCCAGCCTGTATTCCAGATTCTTGCCTGAAGCCAGCTGGCAAACCTCCGGTTCAGCAGAGCCAGAACCTGCGTCGGAGCCAGAGCCAGAGGCAGAGGCAGAGCCAGAGCCAGAGCCAGAGCCAGAGCCGGAACGCAGCGGTTGACATGCGGTATTTTCATCCAGCAGCAATGGCCATTTCGTCGGAAATCCTGCCTCATCACGTATGCGATCGGCAAACTGCCTAATACTCTCCGGCTCAGCACCGCCAGAACCAGAACCAGAACCACTAGCATTATCCGCTGCCAGCCCCGGCTCCGGTTCAGACTCTCTTTCTACGGTTTTGAAGTCATCAAGGGGAGCCGGTAACAAACTGTCAAGATCTTCAGGGGGGGCATCGTCGTTCACATCCGGTACCGGAACAGGAGGCTCCGGTATGGGAGTCGGAATACCCGGGGTAGGAGTGGGCATTGCCAGTGACAGGCTGACGGTGCTCAATGAACCCAGGGTCGGCTCAGGCTCGTGGCCACTGCCACTTCGAATATCGCCGCTGCCGCTTGCCATATTTCCGCTGCTCACAGCACCGCTGCTGGCATCACCACTGTTTTCGATAGCGTCATCACCTTCATCAAGGGGATCTACAATCTCCAGAGGGCTTCCCATCGGCATCCGCTGACTGTCGTACAACCACTGTGCGAGGGTACGGCTGAAGCCGTTCAGGATAATGAGTTCCGGTGCGCAATCCCTGGTTTTGATCTCACCCTGTTCGCCCTGATGGCCAAACCGAATACGGGAAACGACGCCTGTTTTTGATTGGTATAGTTCATAGGCAGCCGGAGCAGTAATCTCTGTGTGCGCCAGCATCAGTCCCCGCATCACCCCCTTAAAGTAAGGGCCAGCCCCTTCAGGGCCGGCGCCGATATAGTTTCCGCTTCGATAGGCTTCATCCAGTGGCGGGAGTTGTCTCTCTTTAAGGAAAAGCCCATTACGGTAAACTCGCATCAGCCCCTGACGGGACTGGCTTATCAGGAGATGTTTTTTGTTGCCCCCTTGGAAAAAGTCCGTTGCCGTCAGTGACTCGCCGTTGACGGTGATTTTCAGGTCACGATCATATTCAGTGCTGACCAGAAACTCTCCCTGTCCGGCACCAACAAAACTGAACAAGGGTCTGTTGACCGGTGGTTGGGACGCCGCAATTGTGACCCAGGCTGACAGGGTCATATCGCCGCCTGAGGGCATTTCAAGGATCACCCCGAAAGCGCCAGTACCGGAAAACTCCCAGGAAGGTAATTTCTGGCGGAAGTCCTTGCTGGAACCCTTTCTGGTGTCAGTAAGCCGGATTACTCCAGAAGTAAAGGCAATGCCCGCTGATCCCTTCTGAGAGTTTTCATCAGAACCTGAGCCTGAGCCGTGCCGATAGTCAAAACCCACTACCGGCAATGGGCTGTATGATTCCGCCAAAGAATCCGCAGGGCTCGCTACATCCGACAAAGCAAGTTGCACCTGGCCGAACCCGGCTCCCTGCTGCTTTATATCCCTTAGCTGGCAGGTGACCTGAATCTGGCTGCCTGGCTCAGTAACCTGTAGCCTGAGGTCAGCACCGGGCAGAACCTCCAGAACGGTTTTGCCACCACCAGGGTCAACCTGTGGGCTGCCCTCCTGGAGCTGTATCTTGCGGACAAACTGGTTTCCGATAATTGTGGCGGCCCCGGAGACTGACCAGAACAGTTTTTCAAAACCAGCCACCAGGGCGGTTGTCTCATTATCCACCCGGATCTGGCCGCTTCGGAAGTTAACCTCCGGATAACCATCAGGATTCCAGCGAAAAGCCAGAGTGTCTCCATCTCCGGCACCGGCATTGACGTAGAAGTGACTGGTTCGGGTAATCCGGACAACGTCATCGCCGCCGAGGGTCATCACTACCCCCTCACTGCCTGTGAGTTCCAGCTCATCAGGGTCTGGCGTGCCGATCTGGAAGAACATCGGGTTATGGACTGATTGCGGCTGTATAACACCAATCCCGGCTGTTGCCTGAAAGGCGGTGGTTACAGGCAGCTCCTGCAGTTTATCAACAGCCGTTTGCCCATTGTCGGTTTTCAGTAGATTAATGACTCTGTTATCAGCATCGCCGCTGCCACTGCCACTGTCTCTACCACTGCCATCAACACTCTTCTCAAAAAGGGTACGCAAGCGCTGTTCAGTAGCCCAGGCAATTCCGGCCAGATCCAGTCGCTCCAATGTTAGCCGGGTCGAAGCAGGCAAGGATGAATTCGTTGCTTCAGGTTCCTGCAAATAAACAGTGACCTGTTCGCTGTCAGCGTCATGACGATAACTCGACCAGCGTAATGGCAGCAGTTCAACAAGCCTGGCCGTTTCTGATGCAATGCCAGTAAAGATCAACAGATCATTTCGGTTCTCAAGAAATCGAACCGAGCTCAGTGGCAGTTTCTCCAGCCACTGGGCAGGGCTCGGGAACGTCCTGCTCCTGCTCAGGATTTCTTCGGGATAATGAGGCCTGGTTCCCGTCAATATAAGGTCTATGCCGCCCTTACGGCCGTTGAAGTAGTCCGGTATCCTTCGGCGAAAGCTGATGAGATCCAGCCTGGGATTCGCCAGTGTCCGGGCCAGAGGTGGAGATGTCGCAGTAACACCGTCTTCTATCCGGTAAATATAAAGGCCGCCACCTTCCTTGCGGTACCGCAGTTGCTGCTCCCAGTTGGCCTCAAATACATGGTAACGGATATTCTGTTTCCAGTGCGCATGACCGTAGCGCTCAGAAATTTCTGTCAGCTCCCCTGCCTTAAAGCCGGACCGGATAAAATCCCGGCCGTGCAGCAACAGTCCGTCCGAAAACAGCAACTCATCGGGCCAGGTGGTGAAACTGACGATCTCTGGCTGACAGGCTGTACCCAGCTGCATCAGCTCACCACTGGAAGAGTTTAACAATGACTGCAGCAGAGGAGCCGATATATCCAGGTTGGCCAGATAGAGCCGTCCTATAACCAGCTGTTGGCGATCATCACTCGCGCCACTGCCAGCCGTATCTTCCAGTGCTACTTCGGCTCCAGAGCCAGAGCCAGATTTTTCACCAAACAGGCCTTCGGGTAATGCGCCGCCACGGCCTAACTGGTTCAGACTTCTGGCATGGCGCCTAATGTTAAAGTCGACCTGCTGCTCATTAACCGCTTGGCCATCCCGGAAAATCACTACGTCTCCGGACTCTGACAGGCTCAGGGCGACATTAACGGTCTGGCCATTTTTGAAAAACCCAGGCTGATTGATGATGAGAAAGGCTGTTTTCGGGTCCTCACCGGTCAGTATCAACCTGAGGTTGCCAAGACTGGTTTTGTCGAGCCGGATTCGGTAACGACCATCAGGTTCGTGAAAATCCAGCAGGGGCAGCGCCTGCTCTGTCATGTCCGTGATCTTTACATCAAGGATCAGTGACAGTCCAGGCCCCAGTGTGCGACTGGGCAGCTCTCCCCACTGCTGGCGATTCCTGAAATGCACTGCCTGAAGGCTGACCCCCGCCTTCCCTCTAGAAACAAAAGAACCAGCATCCTGCCAGTTGACTGGTGACCAGGGAGTAATTCGCGCCTGACGGGCTGCCACTTCCTTGAGGAGCAGGCTATACTCGCCCGGTGCCTCCGGGCCGATGATATCAGCATACCCTCCTTCAACAATCAATATTCGGCTGTAATCATTGCCGGGATACAGCCGGGCTGTGGAATTGCCCACCTCAAACTGATTCTGCCCGGACTCGCCAAACAATGATCGCCAGGCCAGCGCAGCATTGCCTTTGGCTTTGTCGTCTGAGACGCTGAACAGCACATCGTTTCCCGCCAGCCCATGCTGTTCCGGCTCTGCTTTGGTCGCCCAGAGGGTATTGTCCAGTCTGGGGTCCTTTTTCAGTTCTTCCAGATAGAACAACTCCAGAAGATCTCCGAACAGTTTGAAGGAAGGGGAAGCCGCCAGACTGTCAGAGTAACTTCCAAAACCAGAACCAGAACCAGAAACAAACCCTGAACCGCTGCCGGAGGACTGGGGAGCAGTGTTAACAGCGTTGATATAGGCAAACTGACCTTTCAGGACAGAAATAAAATGCTTCGTATCCAGGCTGCCATCCTGCCTCACCCGCCGGGGCAGACTGTGTAACGACAGAGTGACCAGGCGCTTCTGGTTGTAATGAATATCCAGATGGGTGTAATCCCCGTTCAGGGTCATGCCCAGGTCTCCGGGCTGCAACCCTTCACCGGTTAGAAACAGGACATTACCATTGTCAGTATCCCAAATGGTGGTACCACTGGCTTTCAAGTCCACCTGATAAACATCCGGCCCATCCATCCCCATCAACAGGTCTGCATCCTGATTCGCTACCATTGTGTCGGAATTAGCGCTGCCCAGATGCACGTCACGACCGGCACCACCCAAGGAGGTACCCCCGTCACCTGCGGCATTGGCGGGAATAAGATGTACCAGCAAGTCAGCGTCCGCCCCTCCCAGCAAGGTGCTGCCAGGTGCCCGGGAAAACAGGCGATTCTGACCATCAAGGCCATTGGCGATACCGGGTCTCAGGGAAGAAAGCCAGATGGCGTCAGCAGCACTGGTGCCGAGAATGTTCTCAATATCGTAAAGACGGTCCTTAAGCTCGAATAAAACATTGCCATTGCTGTCTGCTTTTCTCAGATAGGCTGCACCGGAACTGCAGGGCTGATCCTGACGCTCCTGATGTCCCGCAAAGACAGCAAAACAGGCGTCCAGTTCCGGGTCGTTCAGGTCAACTTTGATGCCCGGCAGGTAACCCGCTATTTCACCAGAAACATCCTCCCCAGACGGTGTCTTCATAGCCGGACTCAAGTCTACCGGCATTTCCATAACTTCAGGCCGGGACAGCTGCCGGATCGTTGCCAGCAGATTCTGATAATCCTGGTAAGCCATTTCTCCGGCCAGGCCTGGCAGCTTGAGCAGCCCTATAACCATACTGTCAATCAGGCTGGTCTGTTCTGCCACCGGAGACAGTGTGTAGTGATCCCCAAGGTTTAACTTGCTGTAGTCAGCCGTATCATTATCCCGACCACCGTTGAAGATGCCCCGTCCGCCACTGATGCTGAAACTGTCATTACCTTCCCTGCCGTGAGCCCAGTTGGCGTCGGAATGCCCTGTCATGATAAAAATATTGCCCCGATCATCACCCGCCAGCCGGTTCCTCTGTTCAATGGCAGAGATAATGATGAAGTTGCGAATGGTTATTGCAGGCAGGTTATTCACACTCAGCGTCTGGCTGGCCAGATCCAGGTTGACGCTGGTGATCTTCGGGCCAAACCGCAGGACATTGTTACCCTGACCACCATCGATCACGGTCCCGGGCAAATTGCCCAGTGAAACGATAGTGGCGGTATCGTCTCCCTTCCCAAAGTCCACCTGATCCACCCCACCACCAGGAGAGAACGTTTCATCCTCGTCAGACCCCAGGAAAATGTCGGTTTTCTCAGAGCCAATCAGGTAGTCCACACCCTTGATATGATCAACAAAGACCTTCAGCGAGCTGGCCGATACAGGTACATTCTGACCAACGGGCACCCAGCGATGAGTGACCGTTTTGTCTACCATG
Source organism: Endozoicomonas sp. (assembly GCA_051008495.1). Lineage (GTDB taxonomy): Bacteria > Pseudomonadota > Gammaproteobacteria > Pseudomonadales > Endozoicomonadaceae > Endozoicomonas_A. The sequence continues at coordinate 14,780 of JBPCXN010000194.1, forward strand.
TTGACGGTGATGCCATGGAGCCTGTATTTAAGGACAGGTACTTCTTTCAGCCAGCTGGTGGGTTTGTTGTCCTGGTAGATACCGATATCAGCCCCATCACCGAAGGTATAATGACTGGAACCCATTCCGACGTAATACCGGTTATTACCGCCAAGATCGCTCACCCGGTTGTTGCCAGCTGTCACAACAAAGGTATTATCCTCTTCGGGGTGTCCGGTCAGCGTATCATCGGCATCATTGCCTTTTATAATGTTAATGCCGGAGGTCATGGCAAGGTTCAGGTTGAGGGAGAACTGGTGCAGCTGCCAGGACTGTTCTGCAACAGCCGGACAGTTTCTTCCGGCCCATATATGGCCGGGCTCCTCATCGGCCGGGTTGTTTGCATAAGTCACTTCACGGACAGCATTTGCCAGTTCCTGTACCTCACCCGGCCTACTGTTCGCATTTGCCCCGCCACCGGGTATTGGAAACGGCACCCCCAGAATAGAGATGAAGATGGGTGCTCCAGCCGCTGGTGATGTGCTGTTCAGCAGCGCCAGAATCTGGCCAGAGGAGGTAAAATTTCCCGTACCAAAGGTATCGTCGATAATCGCCGGTGGTTCAACTGAACGTACGCCCCGAACCCTTGTTCGCGTGATCAGGTCATTCAGCCCATCTTCCATGGCCATGTCCCCGGGGGCAATATCTTTCCATGGCAATGACTCGCCCAGAGGGAGCGTCTTGGTAACCTCCACATCCTTGTTGTTATGATTCAGCGTGAAAATGATTTCCAGATGTGTGGGAACACGCAGGTTTTCCCGGAACCAGCTTTCCCTCTGCTGGTCCCATACCCGTGGCACCAGTGGTTCAGTATGGATACCCTGAAGCGCATCGAGCTGACGCAGTATCGCTGGGTCTGTCTTTACCAGGTCAAAGGCTTTGGGTTTCAGGCTGGATGGGGAGCCCAGGACTACGGCTTGCCTGCCCAGATCAATACTCAGCGACAGCTCCTGGCCGCTATCCGTGGCACAGTTACCAATTCTTCTGCCCGGAAACACCAGCTCATACACCGCCTGCAGAGTACTGGTCAGCCAATCAACCTCAGGGCCACCTTCAAGAGAATGACCATGATTACTGGTTCCGTTAATCTTGTAGACCACCGGCCCGCCACCGGCATGAACGGTATGCTGGCCATCCCCGATGATGGCGGTGGTAGAGCCATTTCCCAGCCAGGCCTCAGTCTGGCCACCATTGGTAATCAGGACATTCTCTCCCTGTCCCAGCCAGGCCCGGTTAGCGCCGCCCCTGAAGATAGCGGTGATTTTACTGTCGTCTCCATAGAAGACATCGTCATGGGGAGAATCGCGAATAACTTCAACATTACGAATGACACTGCCCTTGCGGATATCCCGGTTGCGCAGGTCGATATTCGCCTTCTCCGGACTTAGCTGAAAGCTGACAACGTCATTGTCTTCCTGACCGTCAATGTAGTAGGTGCCGGTACCGAGCTGAATCTGGTCATCACCTGATCCGGTTAGGACTATAGCACTGGCAGGGCCAGTCACCACCGTATCGGCACCAGCACCGGTTTCAAAGCGGTTACGCCCACCCAGACCAACAAACAGGTTGTCTTTTTCGTTACCTATTATCCGGGTGCTGTAAAGGCTGGACACCACATTTTCAACATTGGCAATGTTGCCTGCGGTTCTGGCAAGGTCCAGCAGGCTGGCGAAAAAATAGGCGGCATTGCTTTTGTCATGGTGTGCGTATAGATCCCTGGCATCGAACTTGACATAAGTGTCCAGAGACTCATCCAGGAAGTAGAGCGCATCATCGGAAGCAAATAGATATCCCCGGAGGTAATCGCCGCTGCCAATGTGTTGTATGCGCCAGTAATGGTCGTACCAGCCTACGGAGCGGCACTCCCGGTGTTCTTCTACCAGCCCTGTAATGCCGCCAATAATACAGGGGCCATAAGCCACCCACCCAAAAGGAATAACCAGGAGGAAACCGCAACCTGTGACAATGCCCGCAATCGCCCCTATGCACCAGCCGTCAGCGACCTGTCTGTTACTGTAGGTTCGGTCAATAATGGGGCCGTAGACATCCTTGGCGTAAAGCTCAGGTAACTTATCCTCAACCACCCAGGTAGGGGTTTCGATACCCGCCGCCTGATCAGGCCTTGGCCGGTCGCTTTTAGTGATACGGTAAGTGCCGTCATTATCGAGGCTGAGCCGCATCCAGGTGTCGTCCCGGTCCGGGTCATTCCAGGTGTAGCCATGAGCCGTCGCGCTGCTGGCGATACCCATCTCGACAAAACCCAGCCTGATCAGCGGTCTGCCTTTGTTGAATGCGTCCCTTCGAATTTTATTAAAACGCAGATTAACGTCAGGCCCCCTCATGAGTCGACTGAAGGGGACCAGCTTGCTGTCGTCAAAAATAGAACGAAAGCGCCCTCTTAAAAGCTCATTTCTATCGATATCAGCCTGACTGGCAATAAAGAAAGAGCGGGGATTGTCGGTAAAATCAAGAGCCCTGTTGATGTTGTTATCACGCAACCCCGTCATTTCACCGGGCGTTACATTATAAACATCCTCAAGCACCCCGCCGTCTCGCCTCAAAATGGAGAGTTGCCCAGCATCATCCAGGTAACCATTAGCCTTGAGAAAGGTCCTGAAACTGTTAGACAGCTTCTCATTACCGAGATCCGCAGTGAACAGATACTGGCTGTCTTTGCGAATAATCCTGTTGTCCCGGCCAGGCTGGTATTTTTGCCACTCTTTGGCAAAGTTTTGCCCTGGGGAAGGCAGTTTGAGGGTGTCAATACCGGTTCCGGCGTCCAGGTCCACCGGCCCGGTTCCCGGCTGGCTGATGTCATTGCCACCATAAAGTCTCTGGGTGATGGCGTTCAGCCCATCATAGGCGAAGTTGGCCCTGGAGCTACCGATATGAACCCTGCCATTGACGAAATCCCCGTCACCAATGACGGCTCCCTCATCCGAGGGCAAAACCACTGTACCATTACCGGTACCGGCAAAGACGACTTTATCCCCCCTGAAGATACGGATAAAGTCCGCCCGGCTGCTGCCATCGACCCTCCCGGTTTGGTCATAGCTGTAATCTAGTTCGGCCAGCCCCAGATGACCGCTTGGAATTTGCCGGCTAACTTCGTGGACGAAAGCACGTAGCTCATCCGGGTCAAAACTGCCCTGAGGGGTATAGTCTGCAGCTGACAAGGTAAGGTTTACGACGCTGAAATGTTTTTCACTATATTTCTGAACAGTTTTGTTGATGGAGTTTTGAAACACCTTCGAATCGAGAACGGCTTGAAACGTCTGTTCAATATTGGGCGGCGGGGCAAACTGGGCAACGATGCTCTGAATAATCCCCAGAGCTATTGCAATGGCGTCGATGACGATACCGGCCGGAGGAAATATTTCCAGGGCAACGGCTCCGGCTACGCTCAGGATAACACCGACGATATCCAACGTTGCCATCACCGCAAAAAACGCTTCCTGGTCCCTGTTCCCCGCCTTAGTTCCCTTGAGGGCCAGTTTGATATCATTAGCGGCCGCAAACCCCCCCGCCACAATGGATACAACCACCCCGATGCTCCCCAGGACCCTGGCGAACCGGGAAGCACCCTTGGCGGTATTAAACAGGGTGCCAACCGCACCTGCGGCAGCCTTCTCCTCTGAGGTGACCAACTTGCCAGTCAGGTTATTGGTAATGGATACCAACCCGAAAGTAGAACCTCCGTAGCCCAGAGCCACGCCGGTGAAACCCGTTGCACGATCCTCCAGGGATAACTGGTCACCATACTGCAGCAGGTTGATCAGTCCAACAGTGGACTGTTCCAGACCAAAGATGGCCTGGCCAACCCCTGCAGTAGACTGAGCCCCCTGTCCAAAGGTAGATTCCTGAAAATGGGCGACCCTGCCACCAACCCTGCTTTGAACAGAACGTGCCCTGAGTTTCTCGAAACTCTCACTCACCCGGTTGATCCGCCCCTTAAGAGTCTGGGTCTTAAGTTGATCAAAGTTCACCTTCGGCTCGCTGTTCAGCCGCTCAAGCCCTGCCTGAGGGTCACTGATGACGTCAAGCTGAGCCTGAAAGGCTTCATCCTTTAGGAATACCTCCCGAGCCCGCTCCACGTCTTTGGCATAGCCATTCTCGCTGAACACTGACAGGACTGAGTTAAATGCCTCATCCCTGCTCAGGTTGCCCCGGGTATTGAGAAACAGCTCCTTGATTTGGAGGGCTATTTTATTGCGAATGTCAGCCTTTTCCAGGGGTTCAATGGTGCTGACTGCAGCAAATCGGTGTTGCTGCGATTTCTCAAAAGACTGCTGAACCTCCAGGTTACCGGTTCTGACCGCATTCTCGTAGATGGCCCTGGCCCGGGGGCCGTATGTCACTTTATCAAGATGGTCGGCGATAAAGTCCAGTTCCCTGATCGCCTCTGCCACCGGCTGGTTAGTGCTGCAGGCAGCACGCTTCAGGCAACCTGTCTCCGGCAGGTTGGCGGTATCCGCTGGCGGTAACTGACTCCGGTCGATGCCCGCCAGCCTCTGCCGGAACTGATCAGGGTCCATATCCAGGATGAATCGATCGGTGTCACCGCCCCTGTCCGGTAACCGCAGGCGGTTGATATCCAGCCTGTCCAGTACCGCCAGGCTGTCCGCTACTTTCTGCCGAAGATCAGCAACATAGCTCTTGTAGAAAGGGTCAGGTTCGAGCGACTCAATCTGTTCAATAAGGCCAATCACCCGCTCCAGGGTAAAACGGCCTGACAGACGACCGGGTTCTATAACAAAACTGCCGCTCAGGTCAGAAAAGTGATAGGAACCGGTACTTTCCTTACCTGCCTCACTTGCCTCTGCAGAGGGAGACGTTACTCTCAGGCTCGCCAGTCGCTCATCTTCCGGAACTGAGCCGGGGTTCACCAGCTCGTTCATCAGGGCATAACAACCTGCGGTAATGAGCCGGGACTCTTTAACGGTCCCCAGAACGACAGTATTTTCCTCCGGAATAGCGTAAGAGGCTTCCAGTGCTATGGTGTTGTTTATTTCAACGGTAATGTCAGTGTCAAAGCGGCCATTACCAACAGTGACCTCATACTGCCTCTTGCCTGCCAGATGGCCAAGCTCCTGAATGCGCCGATAGAGCAGGGCGTCAGGCTCGGTTCCCAGGCTCACATGGTCTGCCAATGCAGTAATGTCGGGTTCCAGCAATTCAGCGGCCGCCAGTTGCCGGGCCGGGTGCCCTGTCGGGTCAGCCGGATTAATGGAGTTGGTACGGGCATGCTCAACCAGCGCCTGCGCCAGAGCAATGCGCTGTTCACTGGTCAGCCCGCGAATATCCTCAGCGATTCTCTGCCCGGGCAGGCTGTTGGCAAAATCCACACCTTCGGTCAGCACATGCCCTTCTGTCAGGAAATCCAGCTGTTCTGCATAGCCCTGGTTGATCTGAGAGTCAGAACCCAGGCCGCCCGGGGATTGCAACAACTTGAAAAGGGCTTGCTCCGGCCCCGTATCGGTTTTGGCAGGGGGTTCAAACAGTTTGAGAACCAAAGGCTGTTGTTGCGGAACCTCAACCTGAATGAAACTCTGACCTGCGCCGTCGCGGCTGACCGGTTCACGCTGTACACCCGGTTGCATGAGCGCATCAATCTGCTGCCGCAAATCAGGGTCAAGCATCACCAGAGTGCGGCCGTCAGTCGTTTGCAACTGGCCGGAGTCAAGCTGAAGTGGGGAACCGGATGCCCCCGGACGCGTCCTGAAAGCTAAAGGTTCCAGGACACTTTCGACAAAGCGCTGTTCGAAAGTTTCAAGCCGGCTTCCGGCCACCTCGCCATTAATGGGTACGTTATGTTCCAGCAGAGTATTAAGAGTGGCCTCCCCGAGCAGGGCCCCGACACCCTCACCGTTTTGCTGCTGAGTGCGGACAAAATCAGCCACTTCATCAAGAGCTGCCTGCGGCATAACGGAGGCTGCAGCATCTGCCAGGCCTGCCCGAATCAATAGTGTTCGGCTATTCGTATCACTCCCCCCCAAAACCGCTTCCATTTCCAGGAAAAAATAATGGGTAAACAGGGACTCCAGAAGTGCTTTCGAAGAGGTCTCAGGGAAGTGATCAGCGACAAAACTGGCAGCGCTACCCTGTGCCAGACGAAATGCCGTTTGGTGTACACCGGGTTCAAATAACTGATCCACACCCGACATGGGGTTTCCCAGACTCCGATAATCAAGGGTCAGCCTCAAACCCAGCGCGACACTATCGGTACTGGTGTCGACGCTGGCAATTTCTCGCCCCGCGTTACCGTCACTGAGGGTCAGACTATATTTGTCTGCCTGTTCCGGACTCAGGGTCTGATCATTCGCTAATAGCTGGTTAAAACGCTTAACCGCTGCACTGACATCACCCCCCTCATCAAACGCCTGATTCAGCAGTGCTCTCAGGTGCTGGCCAGTTTTCGTGTCGGAAAAATACTGACTGACGTCTTCCATGCCGAAGAACAGCATCAAATGACCGTCACTGAGCACTATCCTTAGCAAAGGGTCACCACCTGTATGCCCGGAGCTGGCGGCAATGTCACCATTCTGCCCGGAGATCTGATAACGACCCTCTTCAACCTGGTAAGCCATTCGACGAGGTGTGTTGTCGGTCTGAACCTCGCCTGCCTCATTCAACGGCAGGAAACCCAAACCTTCACGTACCCGGTTCTCTATCTGGAGAGCCTTGTCAGGGCTGGTGATATCCAGAGTCGGATCAGCAGAGACAGTGTCAGGGTTGATACGCTTCAGAGCCCTGGCTAAGTCAGGCACTATTTTCGTGGCCTGGTTCAGTGCCAGGGAATCCGGGTCGGTACCGGGAGCGACACGGAGTACTGTCAGCGAACGGTCGCCACTGGTGGCCCTGATTCTTTCTGATACTTCTGCAGATGGGTTTTGACCGTCAATGGTCAGCAATAACCGGGTGGCTTCCGGCATTCGTGGACGAGGATCCATCCCGCTCACTTCCAGTCCCAGTGCTTCGGTTATGGAAGCAGGCCGGGAAATGTCGGCAGAATCCAACCCTGCCAGTATTTTTTTGCCTTCTTCTGTGGCCCCCAGAATATACCTCAGGCTGCGGGAATAACTCCGGAGTCGTTCATCAAACAGGTTCCGCCCTTCAACAGTGAGGCCCTGCAAATACTCCGGAGTCACATACAGAGCCACTGACCGGAAGAGCGGGTCCTGCAAATTCAGCAACAGACCGCTGGCCGTCTCGACGGGCCGCTGCTCAAAGCGTGTGGCACCACTAAGGCCATCGATAATAGCGCGGGTCTCAATCCCTTCCTCAATGACGACCAGACGCTGCTCTGCGCCTGAACTGTCTGCTGCCTGGAATTCCGCGGCCAGAACCTGTTCATCACCATGACGATAGATTCGGTAGACTTCCAGCTCCCCCGCCGCAGGCAGTGGATAAACCGGGTCATCGGGTGAGAGATTATTGATGGCTTCCGCCAGTGGCAAATGGGTTATAGACTCACCAAGGCTATCCGTGAAGCTGGTAACAATTACTCTGGGCTGATCGTCTGTGGGCGCTAAAGTCAGGTAATAACGTATCCGTATCTGCTGTTCACCTCCGACTGTGACCATAGTGGTGCGCTTGACCAGTTCATAAGGTAGAGGACTGGTATCACTTCCCGCTACCACAAAGCTCCATTCACTGCCGTCTGTCCGTGTCATTGCGTAAAGGGCGTTTTCCGGCGCATCCTGTCCAATTTCGGAAGGATCCAGAGCGACCATGGATGCAGGCGACCCGTTTTCGCTGTCAATAAACACCAGCTCGCCAAAACCGTCCTCACGTCCTGCCTGCTGCTCCAGCATCCGCACGGCCCGGGACATATTGTCAAAACGCGCCGTCAATGCGCTGTCATCAAGCCGGTTCCTTAAAGCACCCAGTCTGTCAGTGCCCCGCAATGATTTGAGGAAATGTCGCCTGTAGGTATCAGGTACATCAGGCTGGTCATAGGAGTGGTAAGCCAGCTCCAACCCATCAGCAAAAGTGGCAAGCTCATTCGCACTGACCGCAGGTTCAGCGCTCAATCGGCTGAACACCTGCTTGAATGCCTTTTCCAGACCCCCTCTTGACCCAAGCTCAATGATGGCGCTGGCAAAGTCCGTAACAGTTCCAAACTTCAGTTCAAGGTCGTGAGACAGGCCGGACACCATGGCATGGTAGAGACCACCGGTTGCTTCCGGAGCAGCAACGGGTTTCAAATCGGTAGTCAGTGAAATTCGCTGCCCCAGGGAAGCCGGTTCCCCCGCATTCAAACCCCAAATCCCGGACACTATTTCACCGGGTGACTGAGCACCCTCCGGCACATTGACCGGTTCAAAGCTGGCGGCCAGGGCAAGCCCATAGAGCCTGCGAAGGGTACGGTTGTATGTGCCGCCAAACACTTGATCCCGAGTACCCAGCAACAGGCGTACAGGTTCTCCGGCAGCCGATGAGGCTTCCGGAATCCGTATTTCACTTTGTTGAAATTTCAGGTCGGGCCGCAATTCCATCACCACCTTTCTGCCAGAGGCATCGATATCTGCCTCGGCTAAACGGGTACGGAACTGCTCGTTGTAGGCTCCCAACAATCCGCTGGCCACCTGGTTGGCGATACGCTCAATACTTCTCTGTATCTCAAAGGGTCTCAATGCACGATCCGCCTGTGCATCTTCGTAAAGAGCGAGGTCAACTATCAGACGGGTTCCGGGAAGATCGTTGCGCCCGGTGCGACCATTGAATTCTATTTCTGATGTCTTACCAGAATGCGTAACTGTCTTGTACCGCTCACCGTCCTCAGCAAACTCCAAACTGTTTCCGCTCCCTACATGAAGATATCGTCGCCCTTCCGTCTCAACCAGCTCAGGTTCGCTGCCAGTCAGTGTGGCATCAGATACCAGAGTAATGCTTTCACCGTTATCCAGGGTGGCCTGAAGATCCTCCGTGACCGGCAGCAAAGAGACCAGCCCTGACAGACGACTACTGACCTCCGGTGGCACGGTTTTTCCCTCTACCCTGGCGTTACCTGCCTGCTTCAGCCGTCTGACCGTGAGGGAATCAACGATGCCACGAAGTGCCTCACGCTGCTGAAATCCGGGCTCTTCCGTATACAGGTCGATGAGCTCCGCCTCAATCTGGTTCAGCTTCTGCTCAGCATTCGTACTGCCTCCGACAAGAGCCAGCAGACGCTGCTCTTCATCCCGGGCGTAATGCTCCGAAAAAAAAGACTGCATCGCAAAAGTACTGAGGCGCTCTTCAAAGCGGGCTGCATTTTTTAATACGGCATGGGTGACTGCCCGGTCGCTTCCAAAGGCGTCTGGAACTTCCAGAAGTTTAAGATTACCGCCGATATCGCTGCTGAAGAATTCGCTTCTTTCGGCCAGCCCATGGAACGGGTTAGGCGATTCCCTGACTTCAACCACACAGTGATAGCGGCCATCTTCGCCTTTCACAATGGGTTTCCGGGAGTGGATATTAAAGGCATTGGTCTCCAGAACAGGGCCATTGCCCAGGGCAATTCGCCCTGAGGCTGTCAGTGCCACACGTCCATAGGTTTCTCTTTGATTCAGGGCATCAATAAACAAGGCCCGGACACTGTAATTAATTCTCCGCACTCGATCCTGAGTTGTCACCGAATCCAGCTGAGAGGATAAAGTCACATTCTCCAGTACCCTCTTGCTGAATTCGGATTGCAGGGTTGTGATATTCACTTTCTTTTTATAAGCCTGCAGAAACTCAATATCAGAGTCTTCAAGGATCGACATCAGAGCATCGGTTGTGCCGAGCCGGAACAGGAACCGTTCTTTCGTCTTTGTCAGTGGAAAACCCTGGTAGGCCTTTCGGGACTCATCATAAAAAAACTGAGTTAAAAAAGAGCGAAAGTTCCGGCTGAGCCCAGCATTTTCATGAGTCAGGTCCAGCGTCTTCAGCATCCGCTGCTCCATCTCTGCCGCCAGCCGCTGAGCCCGGTAGAACATAGAGACCTGCGTAGTCTGATGGGAAGACACTGCCAGATCCAGTCCGCCGAAGGGGTTGCCAAGGCTGGCATAGTCGATGCTCAGATTGGTCTGGGTGTAACTGTCACTGTCAACCCCCTGGAGATTGTTAGCGTATATAGTGCAACCATCACAAACCCCGGTCGCCTCCATCCGGTATTCCGGGTGTTGCTCGCCATACAAGGCGTTCATGGTGGCATTATATTCATCAATAATATCCGCCAGCGTTCTTCCCGAACCGGCTTCTTCTATTATTCTCGTCAGGGTGCCGCTGGCTCGATAAAAAGCCTGAGATTCATAGCCTTCCCCAGGAACCGGCCCGGTGATCAACTCTATGATGACCCCTTTCCTGGCAATATCAGTCGACAGGTTAAACAGAGGGATATCCTCTCTATAACCGGTCATGCCAACGGTTTTGGCCAGGCTGGAGCGCATACGATTTGGTGGTAACCGCCTTCCTGCTTCATCAAGAACAAACTGGCTGTGAATCTCAATTTCAAAGCCCACTCGCCCGGGATGCGCGTCTTCGGGAACAGGGCTCGGCACTATGGATGAATTGATACTCTCCAGCCCCTGGGTGGCACGGATCTGATTCTCAACGGCCTCAGGCGTTAATGTCCCGGAAGGAACGGGGAGCTGACTGTCATTCAGTATCTGCCGGGCAAAAGCCTCCTGACCTTCTGTTGACCCCTGTCCCAACGTCATGGCCACCGCGGCCTGGATCTGAGCCAGGAACTTTGTCATCCGGCTGCGGTAAACATGATCACTGTTGATACCGCCCTGAACAGGATCGATAAACAGACTGACCAGAGAGCCATTGGCAAACCCTTCGTCACCACGGGCAGCATTAATATCCCAAGCTGACAGGGACTCGCTTCCTTCGCGGATCGCCACAACCAGCTTCGCACCACCTGGCAGTTTCTTGTCTCTAGCTAGCTGAAGTTCAGATTCGTCAACAAAGAGCTGGTTAAATTTCTCGGGGCGGGCGCTCTCGTTAGCATTAGACTGTGCCAGCTGCTCTTTAAGCGTGATGCCAATGGGGTTTTCTTCAAAGAATTCCTGCATGACCGCCAGGAAGCGATGAAAATCTTCACTTTTACTGCCGCCATCCTGATATTCAGGTGTCACCACATAGGCAACCGTCCCGTCCGGATCGATAAAGGACTGGGTAGCACTCTCTGTGCTGCTGTTTACATACTCTTCTGCCGCCTGCCTGACTCCCAGCAGCTCTTCAGGCGACTGCCCCGGCTCCACCACCAGCACGTCATCAGCACCGTTTCCTGCCTGTTCCTGAACCGGCAACCCATAACGACCCGCACTCTGTTCAAGATCCGGGTTTTCAACCACTGACTGGCTGTTACCGGACTCTTCAACGACCTCCAGAGGTGGGTCAGTAGGCAACAGGCTTATGGCTTTCCAGCCCTGGCCATCACTTTCTACCTGCTGCAGAAGTTCACCGGTGGGAGAGCGTGCAAAAGACTTGACTGCCTCAAAACCAACAAAGCCTTCCGGAGAATTTATTACCCCACCAAACCGGGTGGCCGAAAAGGCTTGAGCAACCGTACGTGCACCGATGATTTCCCGGATTTGTCCCGGATTGTCATTCACAACTTCGTAGAATGTCCCGGAGTCACTGAGTGTAATGCGCTTTATGGTGTAGCCTTCCAGCTCTGCACTGGTCAGCTTAACTTCATTACGATCGCCCAGTTCCTCCACCCCGTACCGCACACTACAGGTTCCTCCTGCCTGGCGACGAGCCCTGACACAGCCCGCGTTCACAGGCATAGTCCATTGAGCAGGGTTATTTGCGCCTGCAGGAGAAAAGGCGTCGAACGGGCTGTTTCTATAGCCATCACCATCTGCAAGGGCATAGCGCCTGCCCTGCCCGTTGACGATAACGGCCCGGGTACGACCCCGGGTGACAGGCTCGAATTCCAGTTCTGATGGTTCGAACACCTGATAAGGATTCTGTTGGCTGTCCGCAGTCAGTTGCGCTAGGCCATCATTGCGACCGGAACGGCTATCGACCGTCACCCTGGCTGCATATCTCGACATCTGGGTGCTGACGCCTTTGTCCGTAGTGGCCGTCAACGTTTTCAGAGTACTGAAATACTCTTTCCCGATACCCAGCCGAAACTGCCGCTGAGCTTCAGTAGTCAATCCCTTCTGAGTCGTCACCAGAGCTCTGGCAAGCCTGAGGATACCGGGATCAGATTCATGGTTGTCCATGTACTCAAAAGCGTCTTTGAGTACATTCTTATAGGTCGCAGGCGGTTGTTGCTTCAGCCAGTCAATCGCTTTGACAAAGTCATCCTGGCTGCCGGAGAACAGGCTCAGGTCGTGAGCCATATTCTCAACCAACTGCTGATACAATGGATTGGGTTGTTTCGGCAGGGGAACGGCCTCAAGCGCCTGACTCAGTCCTGTTTTTTGTCCTGCTCCAGGCAGATCATCCGGAATCAGGTGCCAGACCCGTTGCATCAGCCCCAATGCGTCGGCATCATTCGCACTGCTTGCCAAAGCAATACCGTACAGGCTGTTCAATGCTCTGGAGCGCTGTGCATCCGGCACCTGATCCAGATTAGCGGTACCCACATAGATTTTTGTGGTTTCAGCCAGTGGCGCATCGCTGGCAGCCGTGCTCAGGAAGCTTTTTTCCAGGGTCAGGTCGGGCCGCAGAACAAATTCAATTTTCCGGCCGCCCAACAGTTCTATGTTTTCCAGGAAGCCCAGTGCCGCAAGCTGGCGACGAAAGCCGCCTAATTCAGCGGTACTGTTTAGCCGGGCCAGGAGATTAATGTCTTCCTGCAGCTGGCCCGGTCGCAGTCGGCCAGACATCCATAACTTCTGATATAAAGCCTCATCGACAGAAATGAGACTGCTGGGCAGAAGCAGTACATCTCCCCCCCGATCGTTCAGTAAAATAACTCTGCGCTGCCCGGTATAATCCAGACTCTGGTAATGTTCGGTATGGGGTGTAACTGTAAGTTCATCGCGAATACCCACGAATAAACTTGCTCGTGCAGCATCGTACTCACTGGCTGCAGTCACTTGATTACGGTTTAACTGAACATCAACTGTCTTATCTACTTCCAGAACATAGGTTTGAAAATCATCCCGGTTGACAAGGCGGTTGAGCCGTTGCATTCGGTAAGCCTGCTCTGACGACACACGCCCTTCGTCGTCAGTAGAGAGTACCATTTGTCGGGCCAGATGCACCTGAAGCTCTTCAGCAACACTTGTATACGCCTCAGCAAGTCGCTGCTCTCTCGGGGTGGGTGGAGATCTACTGTATTCAGACAGTGTTTTGAGTTCCAGGTTATACGCCTGCTCAGGGCTGAGAGTTGCTACCTGCCGCCTCAGTGTTTCAGCCAGAAACTGAGTCACTGTCCCGCGATAGTCTGCATGATAAGCTCGCTTTATATTGTCCAGAAACGCCTGGGTATTTTCTGGTGTTGAGCAGACTCCAGCGGTTTCCTGTAGCAACTGTAACTGACCATCCAGGCCAAGCTCGGTTGGTGTCAGACGAGCCAGCTTATTGAATTCACTGCGACCATTGCGAACTTCAACTACAGCATACAGCTTACCATCAGACCCTTCTTTCACATCCCTTCTGGAAGGAATATTAATGGTATCAAGGGCAGCCAGTTTGCGCATCCCTATGCCTATACTGCTTTCGTCCCCTCCAGCCAGCCTTTTGGGTACCTGGAATCTGGATCGTATACTGCCGTCAGGATTCTGGCGCAAACTCAGGGTATGCTCGCTGAACTCCTCTATTTGTTCATTAACGCTATCAAGATGGAAATAAATGTCACCTATATCAGTTGCTCCTAAAGTGTCGTGTATAACCTCACCCAGAGCCGCCCTGATTTCATTCCTGAAATCTTCCGGGGATTTGCTATATCTGTATCTGACCAATGCCTCCACTTCCTTATCAGGAAGGATCGACGCCACAGCGTCAGAAATTGACAAACGAAGCAGTCCATCAGCTTTCTGCTTATCAAAATCCTTGATAACATGCGTCAAGGTAAACTGATAAAGAAACTGTGTCAGTAGCGCCTTGGTATAGGGCGCACCCTCAACACTGATTCTTTGGGCAAGGTTTTTGGCTGCTTTCTGGGCTGCTATCAGAAATTCACGCTGCTCTCCCCCCGCCAGTGTTCTGGTGATGGGTGAAAAAGGCTCTCCAAGCTGTTTGTACTCAAATGACATATTGGCTTGGGGCCCCACTCTGTCGGGTATGCGTTTGTGACTTCTGATAACGTACTGACTTTGTTCGCCACCCTCCCCATACACTTCCAACTTGAAAGGCGAATCTTCGTCTCCTGTCAATTCATTCAGTTTGCGGTTATATGTCTCTACAAACTTGGGTACGGTCATCCCTTCTTCTTGAACTTCACTGAGGGTTTCTACCAGTAAAGCTTTTATTCTGTAGAACTCAGCACCTTTCTCAAAGCTATCAGTGGGGAATGGTGCAGAAACAATCTCGACCAGAGACTCACCATCGCCATTGTCATCTACAACCAGACGAAAATAAGGACTCCCGAACTCCCTATCCTCACCCGCGGTGACCGCCATGGTCGGCCTGCTATTAAGAAGCTGGTACACATCAAGATCATTAAGGGTTACCCTATATTTACGATGCTCTTCCTCGAACCCCATTCGAGCAGGCGCGTCGACCCTGTCTACCGGATAGAAAGCGGGCTCACCGGGAATAAAAGGTGGCAAATCGAATCCGCCCCGAATACTGGCCTCTAGTGAATCGTGATTCGTATGCTGGCTTGAGCCAAAGACAGACGCCGAACCAATCATGTCTGCCAGGAGTCCAGTGTTTTCTGAAAGCCACTCTCTATATGTATGAGTGGAACCGGAATGATAAGGATTAAATTTACTCACAGAAAAGCTTGTCGTTGTTCCCGGCTTCCCATAGAGGTGGGTGTTCAAAAGCTCCTGTCTGAGGTAAGGATTACTTTCATTAGGCGCCACCAACAGAAGCAGTTGACGGACTGTTTCAGGTATTACCAGGTCTTTGCCCGATTGGGGGTCAATCAACAGGGGAAAGTTGTCCGCGTCAAGAGCGTTTACATCAGGTGGGTGGTAAGCTGAGCGGGATGTCTTGTCCAGGTTATAAATGTATTCCTGGGCAAGCGATGGGTTATTTTCACGAAATTTCTGAAACAGAAAATCCGTGTTACTGAGACAATAATCCAAAAAAGCGCTGTCATAATTAATAGTCTGAAGAAAATCCTCTGTAACAGCGACAGCCACCCGACCTCCGGGAATGCTAGTGAGCAGATAAACACCAGGTTTAACGGTTTCATCTCTTTTCTGCCTGGCACCCGCCAAGCTCGGGAAATTAAGCAAGCCATAAAGTTTGTTTATCGCTGAAGCGGTTTTCCCAACCGAGATCATATTGTGACCTGGGGTGACCAGCATTGCTGCTTGCGGATAAGCTGAAAGCGCCAGTGCAAAACGAGCGCCTGTGGCACCCAGACCGCTATCAATCAGGGGGATGTTGTTCTGACTGGCCGACACTTCACCCTCAAAAATTCGTTGTTCTGCCCCCTGAATCGAAGTTGGGTTTGCAACCGCCTGAAGTAACTGACTACCGTTCAATAGCCGGATTAATACCTGATGCAACTCATCGGCAGGTTGCAATTGGTATTGGTACAAACCGGTTGTGTTGCGGGACTGGACAGCAGCCCCACCTAATGAGGGAGCGGTAAAGTTATAGGGCGCAGGAGTCAGGCCACGTGAGGTGAAAATCGGCTGCAGGCTTTGACTGGGTAATGATTCAGCGAGGTATAACAGGTCCAGTTGCTGCGAAGGGTAGGCGATCTCCGACGGATCATAAGCCAGCCAGGTTTGATTTTTCGAGTTGACATAAACCTCACTGACCCCGTCATACCCCCTGACAGCTCTGGCATCCAGCCTTTTTTTCTGCTGTAAAGACTGAAGAGCGGTGTTGCTGTCTGCTTTAGCCAGATTTTCAATCAGCCCTGCCAGCAGACTGTCGCCCAACACGGCACGAAAGGCTTCCCGCCCCTCAAAGCCCGGCAGACCGTTATGATAAACGACAATGGCTTGAGCGAGTGTCTGCTTCTCTGCGTCGTTCGCCTCATGTTGCTCCAGATAACCGGAAACCCGGCTTAATGCCGTTTTCAGCTTTCCTTCCGCCTGAAAACTGGCAAACGTTGACTGAAAATCTGCTGCTGTGCCCTGATCCAGCTGATAATCATGGCGCTCACCCAGAACCAGCTGGGCATAAAGAGGGTTGATCTTTACGGGCAGGGCGACAGGTGACAGGTTTTCCGTCAGGCCCGCATGGGAGCCCAGTTCTGACAACCTTCGTTCACTGAGCGACCAGATTTCCAAAACGGCCTGCCGTAGCGGGTTATCTGGATAAGTTGACGGGTCATCCTCCATCTGGGGTAAGCAGTGCACCAGTGCCAGTCCATAGAGACTGGAAACTCCCCGCTGGAACTGGCTGGCGGGCAAATCAGCGGCATCCTGCACACCCAGATTGATGCGCGCCTGTACCCTGACACCTCTTCTGGAAAGGGTCAGGTCACTCTGGTTGAGTCTTCTGTCCGGTCTAACCCGGATCAGTACCGTTTCAATGTCGTATAGCACATCCCTGCTGTCGGGATCCCGGTTCAGGTGCCTGCGCACTCCCAGATACTGAAGAAGCGATTCGTTGAACAGCCCCTGATTGACGACACCCGCCAGACGTTCAATATCGGTCTGCAACTGCCCGGGAAGTAAACGGGCAGACTCCACGCCTTCCTGATACTCCGGAATACCAAAGCTGATTCGGGTATTACCCAGCGGAGGCTGGTAGTCACCTGCCGGATAAACGGTTAACAGTAATTCCTCACCTTCCCGAAGAACACTGTAACCGGCAGCAAAAGCCCTGTACTCAATGCCATCGGCTAATGACTTGCGAACGGCCACATCCGGAATGGGGGCAGGTTCAGGTGGAACAACACCCAGCCCGGCAATGATTTTAATCGCAGTGTTATCTGAGAGGTGGCGATACACCAGCCTGGCATTGGGGCCAACAATATTCCCCAATATCGGCAACCGGGAGTCTGAAGCCGCCAGGTCTCGGTACTGCCCATGCATATAAGAGACCTGGTCCTGATTTTGATCATTCAAACGAACCAGGCTGGCGATCAGTTCCGGGTTATCAGTACTGGAGATATCGCCCTGTGGGTCAAGGAGCAGATACTGAAACGTACCCTCTGAAGTTTTCTGACCCGGGAGTTCGTGCAGGCTGGCAAGCGACTGGCTGAAACCGGGTGATGCCACTGACAGGGATTGATTCAGTGCCTTCAACACTTTCCGGGGAAAACGGTGTAATGGCTCTACAGTCAGCCGCGTACGTTCCAGAGCGGACTGCCAGCGGGTGCGGATCAGAGCAGTTTCAGAAAAATTCTCCGTTATGGCTGCCGGAGTGGTTTCGGCAATGATTTCTGCTTCTTCTGCAACATCATGGGCACTGGCCGCGCCGAGCCGACGATAGAGGGCAACCAGCTCGAAGTCATTGTTGCCATTGCCGCTCCCCGAGAAGCTCTCACCTGTCGGCCTGCGGGCAATGATGATGGCCTGCTCCCGTCTGGCTACATCCTGCCACTGCCGGGCGACTTCAACGGGAATATCCAGGAGCGATACAGCCGACCGATCTCGAACCAGTTCTTCACCAAGGGTTACAGGAGAGTCCGGCGACGTCAGGACACGACCTGCCCCGGAGCCCCCCCTTTCATTATTCTCAGTGCCGCGTAACCTCTGAGGTGTTGAGTCATGATCCAGAAAGCTCAGTGTCGCCCCGGTAAGGTAGTCCTGAATCAGGGTGTGATCATCGGAGCTCAGCACCTGGAAATAACGGGTCTGGCCGCCCTGCTGCTCATCAGCCAGCACCAGGGTTTCCCAGCGGTCATCCATAACGTCGCCGTCATTGAACGTGCGTTTAAGGCGGGCCTGTCCCTGCCCGAGTTTTAACCCGGTCAGCAATTGCCGGAATCTTTGGCGCCAACCGTAGTAAAGACCTTGCAGGTGCTCATTATAACCAGACTGATCGATCGTCAAATCGAAAACACCGGGCTCTGCTCTCTGTGAATCCGCTACGGGAGTTGCAGTGACGGCACCTGAAGAGTCACTGTCGTCCCCGCCAGATCCAAGCAATAACTGCGACTGAAAATCCAGCACAGGCTGAAGCTGTTGCAACTGGCTCACACTTAGCCCGGTCAATCTGATCAGCTCTGCTGCGGACTCTAGGGACAGTACGCCGCTGTTCAGTATCAAAGCGGTCAAGGTTTCCGCAACAAAATCCAGTTCTGTTCGAGTGGCCAACTGTGACACAGCCCGGCTTCTATCGCTGACCGGTGAAGGAGAAACACTCAACACTACAGACTGGCCGTTGCGATCTTTGCATCCCGGGGAGTCACCATGAAGTGCGTTAAACTCCTGCCAGAAGCGCTCAGGCTTGAGGGTTTGATACAGCTTCAGGGAGAGCTGTCGCAGCAATAATGCCTCAGGTCGATGCGCCTTCTCTGAATCCACCACGGAGTCATAAGGGTAAGGCTTGACGCTGGTTCGGAGAAAACTGCTATCCAGGGCTATGACATCTTCACTGCCCAGAAAATAGAACTCTTTGTCAAAGCTGCTTCTTTCAGACAACAGAAGTGTACAGGTAACAGGAAAATTATCCGGCAGAGCCGGGAATGCTTCCAGCTTACCGAACGCTGACCGAATGGCAGTCGCAATGGTGCGCAGTTCCTTAGGGGAGTAATAGTGCGCCAGTTCATTTGAGTCATCGGACACGACACTGTCAATCACAACCCGTACATGAAAGCGCCCCGCCTGTATATTTTTCCAGTAAAACTGGCTGTCCGACGTGGTAAAACCCTGTTCTAGCAAGCTGCCCTGATACAGGCTGGCACCATAGGCATTCAGGTGACCGATGACACTGTTCTCAAGAAAACGAGCCGCCTGCTCATCGGACAAGTCCGATTTCTGGCTTTGCCAGTCGGCTTCCGAACTCCGGAGATAGGTCCAGTGCCCTGACGTTCCTTCCTGCCAGTACAGTTTTCCGCCCCCATGGGCAGTACTGTCACCAGGGTCGGATGCCTGCCGCCTGCCCCGTGAGTCAGGCTCCGGCAAAACAGGCAACACTGTTCTTGCCTGCCAGGATCTTCCGATATGGTCAACCTGGGTAAGGCCTTCCGAAACATTAAGCTGCCCCAGCACAATTCCAAGGCGGTGCAGCTCAAGCAGAAACTGACGATGAAAACTGTCGAATTCTGTTTCACTGACCTGCCCTGTGCGCAGGCTGAAAAGGCGCACGGGCGTATCGTTCAGATTATCTCCATAAGGGGCAAGATAAGCAGCCAGAGCAGATGGTGTCATTCCAGCAAACTGGACAACACTGGTGCCATTACTACCGGTTTTACTCAGCACCCCAACCAGAACCAGCTGGTCATGCCGGGTTAGTGATACATCGTCAGCATCTGGAATAACAGGTTCTGCGACAGGGTTGAGACGTTTCAGTTCAGAGCCATCCCGGGCATGCCGGTGCAGATAAAGACTGACAGTCGCAGCTTCCGGATCATTCCCCAGCTGCAGAATCTTTCTAGACAGTTTTCTGTCCTTTTCAGACAGATACCTTTCCAGTTTCTGTTTATCACGGCTCAGTCGATAAGCGAAGTGCTCTTCCGTGGCGACAGTGGCCCAGGGAGTCTGCTGGGCGCCTGCCGGGTGCAATTCCGGAATATAGGCCCTGGTTTCAATCGCCTGTATTTCATCGGCTATGGCATCGCGTACCGCTTCCCCCCCGGTCAGTGCATCATTCACTAACGTGTTGTCCGCCAGTGAATCCAGCCGGTGGTCGATAAACTTGCTCTGATGTAAGGGTCGGTTATGACTTTTCAGGTGATCAATAAAATCCAGCAGCTGCTCAGACGCCTCCTGATAGCTGTATACCCTTGTGAGCCCGCTGTCTTTAATTAACTGATAACTTTGCCTGATGCTTTCCCTGACTCGACGGGTGAATCTTGTATCAGGCATAGATGCCAGAATACTGCTGTTAATTCGGCCACCCAGTCGTGAGGAGAGCAACGATTCCGGTATCAGCCGGAGCTCTCCCACAGAACGGAACAGATTGTCCGCATTTTTTCTGGCATTCTCCTTCAGCCTCCTGGCAATGCCCGGCTGGCGTTCTTCCAGTATCCTCAGGGAATCTATGTACCCCCCCCTGAACGGCAGCTGCAGCTTATTTGCACGGCTTGGAAACTGATCGGGCAGGGTGTCCAGCACCACCTGGCTTAATGCCTCGTCCACTATATTTGGTGGCAGGTCGGTGATATCCAGCCCTTCCAGCAAACCTTCAGTGTTTAGCCCCGGCAAGGTATCGTCACGAACTATCAGGCCTCCATGCTGATGAAGAAGCTGGATTCGGGCGATGTTAACAGCCCCTTCACGGTTGCCGTTTAACACTTCCTTATGGTAAATCGCCCGGATGTCAGCAGCCCCACTCCAGAGGTTTGAGATATCACGGACGAAGACACCCTGCGCATCGGACAAATGACTTCTAACCGCGATCAGTCCCCTGTTTACTTCAAGCAGCTCCTGCCTGGCCTGGTCAATCTGTGCAGTAAGCTCCGAGGTCTGATGAGTAGACAGGTGTCTGGCAAGATAATCGGTCACGGCCTCATCAAACCGGTCGCCCTCAGCCAGCCTCTGACCCAGTTGATACTGCGCCTTGTCCTGCAGACGGATAATCGCTTCCGTCAATTCCCGGGTAAAGGCTTCCGGGTTCTGCGCTCCGGGCAGCGGCTGGCTGGCCATGGACTCCAATGTTTTTTGCAAGAGTCCGATCTGGGTGGCTTGACTGTCTACCCAAAGGTTTACCTGATAGTCCGGATTTTGGCGAACCCAGGCTTTCATATACTCAAGCCGCTCGCTGCCCGGAGCCTCCAGTAAGACGAAGTGAATCACCCTGGGAACCGATACTTTTTTGTCCGCAAGGTAGTTCTCGACAGAGGGGAGGATCGACTCGATGAACGCCGAGTGTAAAGGATGCTTTTCTTTATAGCGCTGTGTTTCAGCCCATATAGCCTGTACCGCCAGATAAGGGACAATGCCCGTCTGATCCTTTACAAGGCTGTATGTGTAATATCGAGCGTTCAGCAAAATATAATCCTGACTAGCGCGATCACCTAGTCCAACAAATTTCTCGCCGGCTTTTTGAAAGCTTTCATAGTCAGGATATAAACGGCTCGTTTTTTGGGTATTAACAGGCATTACAGTAACCCCGAGCTTTTTTCAGTTCAGCCTATGAAGATTAATTCAGCTCACGGATTTCGCCTGATAATTTTTGTCGCTGACGGCATGGGTCAATAAAAACAGGGCTGGATGAAGCCAGTTCATCCAGCCCTGCCTTCCTCTAGGAGCCTATCGAAGTACCCGCCAAACCTTTTATTCAAAATCTGAAGAAGCAACACCCCTCAAACCCCTATACTTTTAGTTACAACAACAGGGTGGAGGTCGCACTATGAACACTCTAACGCTGGAAAGCTGGTGTAAACCCAATGGCGAAGAATTTTCTTCCCCCATAGGAAGCATTCATTTCCGGGTAAACGAAGATTGTCGCTTGCTACTCGAAAAAGCCCAAGAAGCCCTTCAGACAACCCACGAACCCGAAGCCTTCGTCCCCATTGATATGAGCACCATGGAACTGGAAACGCCTTCAGAATGTGGCCTTTTATCCGACTGCCAGCTCCGAGTCTATCTCAGGCCAGTTGATAACAGGGGGCAGTTTCATCTTGTTGCCCACCGGGCAATGGATGATAGCCTGATCTATTCCAATGCCGTAATGGTCGACCAGCTGGGCTGAGAAAAACTCCTGATCAAAAAGCCCGGAATGACCTATATTCACCCTTGAAACATCAACTGCTCACTGCATTCTGCCCTTTAGTCCGACAACTTCGTACTGGCACCCCAGGGATCAGAAAACCGCTCGTCTGTCAGAAAGCGCTCATCCGTCAGGCTTTCCAGAAAGGCGACAAGATCGCTGCTATCTTTCTCCGAGACGTCGAAACCAGGAATAAATTCACTGACAACCGCCCTGTCTTTTTCAGCACGATCCTCCCTTTCCCAAACGCGGGCATAGTGGTTAATAACGTCACCCAGGGTTTCAAGGCTACCGTCGTGCATATACGGCCCTGTGACAGCAATATTGCGCAGAGTCGGGGCTTTCATAAGCCCCTTGTCAGTTTCTTTACGCGTCACCTGGAAGACCCCGGCATCCCAGCCCGGTTCACCTTCTAGATAAAGGCCAGTGTTATGAAAGCTGAGAGCAGGCTGCCGGTTGCCACCGTGGGCGACACTGTCGGAGAAATTGAAACCACCGTGACAGTGAAAGCACTCCATTTTTTCCGAAAAGAAAAGCTTCATGCCGCGCCTGGCCGAGTCACTCAAGGCATGGTTGTCGCCCATAAGGAACCGATCGTAAGGACTTTTCCCGGAAATCAGGGTGCGCTGGAAACTGGCAATCGACTGAACGATATTAGGAATTGTAATGACGTCTTCGTCTGCCCCGAAAGCGCCCTCAAACAACGCCTGATACAGCGGGTCTGTCTTTAATCTGGCCAGAACCAGGGCTTCTTTGCCCGCCAGCCCCATTTCAGCCGGCTCTTCACCAAACAGAGGTAATAGCGCTTGATCCTGCAACCGGGCAATAAGAGGGTTGGCCCAAGTGTAGCTGGCATTATAAGCGACATTGGTCAGAGACATGGAGTTTCTGGACGTCTTGTCACCATGCAATCCCTCAGACAGCTGTCTTCCATCAGTGAAAGCCAGCTCCTGCTTGTGACAACTGCTGCAGGACACTTCACCATTCGCTGAGAGCCGCCGGTCATAAAATAGATAGCGCCCTAACTCCACTTTTTCCCTACTCATAGGGTTATCGCCAGGCACGTGAGGAACGGGAAAGTGGGGAGGCAAGCGCCACTGCCAGATAAAGTTCTCCATATAAACAGCTACGGCAACCAGACAGACAGCGATCACCAGACAATATCGAAACGGATTCACCATCCCTCCCCAACCGAAAACACCTGCTGTCCGGTTGACGACAGACCAGTATCCGGATCAAGCCCCAGTGCACTCACAGCCTGCTCACACCACGGCGCGCCCTGCCCCATACAGCCAACAGGGGCTTCCAGGCTATCAAGCAGAACCTCAGGAATAATCGCCGAGACATCAACATAGACAGACTTGCCCGGTGAGAAGTCGTCCAACACAACTGCGCCCCTGTTAGGCAGATCACAGCCTGTTACCGAACCAAAGCTGCCATGACAGGCAAGGCTGCCAAGATGGAAAAAACGCCTATGGTCGTTTTTTACCACACTTTTTACCACACTGACCCGAAAAAACTTGTAACCCGCCTGCCAATGCCAGTGCATTGA
>JBPCXN010000195.1:0-2807 GCA_051008495.1 Endozoicomonas sp.
ACCTGGGTCAGAACGCCGGCCAGCACCACCAGGCCCACACTGGGCACACCGGCGGTACCGATGGACGCCGTAATGACCATCAACACCACCATGACATATTGCGTCACGGACAGCTCGATTCCATAGAACTGCGCAATGAAGCCGTTCGCGATGCCCTGCATGATGGCCGTGCCATCCATGTTGATGGTGCTGCCCAGCGGCACAGTGAAAGACGCCACCTGGTTACTGACACCCATACGCTTGGTCACCGCTTCCAGGGTGACTGGAATGGTGGCGTTGCTGGAAGCCGTGGTGAAGGCGAACATAAAGGCATCCTGGATCTTGCCCAGGAACAACTTCGGGCTCAGGCCAGTGAGCAACTTGAGAAGTCCGCAGTAAGTCACAAGCACCTGCAGGGCCAGTACGCTGACTACCACCAGGAAATACTGCATCAGGTTACCGATCGCTCCCAGGTCCATGGTGTAGAACAGCCTCGCCATCAGACCCAGGATACCGTAAGGGGCAATGTTCATGATCAGCGTCACCAGCTTCATCATGACTTCATTCATGGCCACGAAAAACTTGACGACAGGTTCCGCAGGCTTGCCGGCAGCGGCAATGGCGATACCGAACAGCAGTGCGAAAACGATGATCTGCAGGGTGTTGCCAGAAGCCATGGCTTCAACAGGGTTGCTGGGGAACATGCCGATGATGACTTCGGAAATGGATGGCGCAGTATTCGTGGCGTATTGGGCTGCGCTCTCCAGGTTGGCGCCTTCACCCGGAGCAACCACCAGGGCGACCCCCATGGCCAGGCTGATAGCGATACAGGTCGTCATCAGATACAGGACAACGGTCTTACCGCCAAGACGCCCCAGAACACTGATGTCTTTCAGGGAGCAGGCGCCACAGACGATGGACGTGAAGACCAGGGGCACCACAATCATCCGCAGGGAGGTGAGAAAGATCTGGCCAACCACATGAAACAATCCGTTTACCAGGTAATCCTCTACCAGAAGGTTACCTGCAAACAGGTTGCGCATAACCAGGCCTACTGACAGGCCCACCAACATGCCAATCAACACTTTGGCTGTAAGAGAAAGTCGAACCCACTGTTGCATATTATTTATCCTTTATTGCCATACATATCCTCCGTTCTGGATTGTTGGAAATTATATTTCCGGAGGGGAGTTGCAAGACGAGAGACAGAGCCAGCAAAAAAACCTTACAAAAGAGTCTATGAGGCTGCGATCAATACCTACCCATCTTTGCTGTAGCGAGATTAATTGCAGCAACAGGAATGACATGCTGACCCAGATCAATATTTGGAGAATTGAGTGCGTTCAAGGGTCTATTTCATAGCTTTTCTCTGGTTTTTACCTGAGAAACCAGCGGTTAATCCTGAACAAAAATGCAGATACTGAAGCATTTCGTCCAGATCGCCACTGCTCAGACTTGATCTGGATCAATCTAAATCCGAACAAAGCAAGAGAATTGATCAAAACTTACCCATCCAGTTCTTCCGCCACCTGCCAAAAGCCTCCAGGAGGTTTCTCCGGCGTAAAGCCGGAAGAGGAAAAACGAACGAGTTAAGTTTCTACTACTCTATAGTGCCAACCCCATCTTTATAGTGCCAACCCCATCGAAATGCGGAGACTGGAATGACTGTGTGGATAGCCTCATCCGATTTTATTGTGCAACATCCGGATGCCACCCGTGAGCCATTAACCATACGGGTCGGAATTCCGGAAGAGGATCCTCTGTCAAAGAACGGTGACTACCAGTGCCGGATTGAATTTTCCTGTCTGACTGAATCCGACATTGTCTATGGGGCTGATTCACTCCAGGCGCTCTGCCTTGCCATGACCCACCTGCAACAGCAGATAGAATCCCTGGAATCAGCAGGCTACCAGTTTATGTGTCCCGACGAGTCACCTGAGCCCACCCCTGTGCTGTTCACTCATTTTGGTAGAATGGATAAGGCTCCCTGGAACGACAAAACCGGCAACTGATTTCTTCAAGAAAGTATTTACTATGCTCGGTCAGGCTCCTGGTGCGTTTCCGGGCACTCCATGGTAAAAACAGTCTATCTTCTAACAAGAACAACCCTCAGGAGAGTCCAATGGAGAGCCCAATGATCAAGATTGGCGACCCGGTTCCTGCCGTAGCAATTACTGCAATCAGTGGCGGCGAACAAAACAGTACCACCACTGACATTCTCTTCGCTGACCGTAAAATAGTGCTGTTTGCAGTCCCAGGAGCCTTTACCCCGACATGCTCCAATGCCCACCTGCCAGGTTTTGTGGCTCTTGCGGACGATATCAGGGCAAAAGGTGTCGATATAATCGCCTGCGTGTCCGTCAATGACGCCTTCGTCATGAAAGCCTGGGGAGAAGCCCAGAACGCCGAACAGATCACCATGCTGGCCGATGGCGGCGCAGCCTTTACCAGGGCTCTTGGCCTGGAGATGGCGACTGGCGACTTCGGAGGTGTCCGCTCCAAACGTTACGCCATGATCATCGAAGACAATACTGTCACCCTGCTGAATGTTGAGCCACCAAAGACGTTCGAGAGCAGTTCAGCTGAAGTCATTCTGGAAGCCCTGTAGTACATGGTCTCAATGAGTTTGACGGGTTCAGTGGTTCATAAAGCCATATGCAAGGCAGACTTGTGCAGGCATAGTTCCCATAGGTCGGATTATCCCGGATATTTCATAAATTGCTGCGTTGATCGCGCAGAACCTTGTGGCACTAAGGAATTTTGCGATTGAGCGCCGTACTGGTGTGTACGGTCGATTGAGCAAAACTTTCTTAGTGCTGCAAGGGGCA
>JBPCXN010000196.1:0-15210 GCA_051008495.1 Endozoicomonas sp.
AGGCATCTCTGCGTTCCAGCTGATTGAAAGACATAAAGTATTCCTGCACAGCTGCGCCTTGACCTGAGTGCTCTGCCTTGAGCTGAACCTATCATTTGCAGGCGGACGGGGTACTAGTAGCAGGCCCCCAGTCAAAACCATGACCTGGCGCAATAATCTGTTCGGACATTAATTATTTCTGTGTTTTTATTTTCGATGATGTTTTTTATTTATACCGGAGAAAAAGGCAGATATTTTCACTAAATATGTTCATTGGTTGCGCGAAATTTCTTCAAACAGGTGTTGTGCGGAGAGTGGTCTGGTTTTAGGTTTATGTGCTGAGCGGGATAGTGGGATGTACGTTGCCGTTTAGCGAATAATCAATGCTGTGCGTCAGACTCTTAGCAGTTAACGTCCCAGTCTCAAAGCGAATTTGATGACCTTTTTGATGGATCAGGCGATAGGTGTTTCTGCTTACAAGGTCGGGTTTATTCACTAATACTATGACAAGTCGTTTGAAATAAAACTCTTGGGCATATCAACAATGCCGGGAACCCTATGAACGACTTCATCGCTGTAATCAATGACTTGCTCTATGGCAGTGTGCTGATCTACCTGCTGCTGGGTGGCGGTATTTTCTTCACTCTGCGGACCCGATTTGTCCAGTTCCGTCGCTTTGGTCTTGCGGTAAAGACCATGCTCGGTAGCCGGGTGACCACTGATAAGAATCAGGTCTCCGCTTTCCAGGCATTCTGCACCAGCCTTGCTGCACGTATCGGCACCGGTAATATGGCCGGCGTAGCGGTTGCTATTTTCCTGGGTGGCCCGGGCGCCGTTTTCTGGATGTGGTTTATCGCTGTTCTGGGTATGGCTACAAGCCTGGCGGAAAATGTCCTGGCTCAGATCTACAAAACCAACAATGGCGACGGCACCTACCGTGGCGGCCCTGCCTATTACATAGAGAAAGCTCTTGGTCAGCGCTGGCTCGGGATCACCTTCTCCATCTCCCTTATCATTGCCTTCGGTTTCGCCTTTAACAGTGTGCAGTCCAACTCCATTGCGGCAGCGTTCAGTGGCTACGGCATCTCTCCGCTGGCGATTGGTGTTGGTCTGGCGGTTGTCAGCGGCGCTGTGATCTTTGGCGGCATCCGTTCTATCTCCAAAGTGGCGGAAATGGTTGTACCGGTGATGGCTCTCGGTTATCTGGCCGTTTCCCTGGTTGTGGTGCTGATGAATGTCACTGAACTGCCAGCTGTCATCAGCCTGATCGTCAAGAGTGCCATGGGCTTTGAGACGGCTGCTGGTGGTGCTATCGGTGCAGCCGTGGTTCAGGGTATCAAGCGTGGCCTGTTCTCTAACGAAGCGGGTATGGGTAGTTCGCCTAATGCAGCAGCAACTGCGCATTCCGTTCACCCGGTGAACCAGGGCCTGATGGGAATGCTGGGCGTGTTTTTAGATACCATCGTCGTATGTACTGCGACTGCCGCCATCATCCTGATGTCCGGGATGCTGGACAGTGGTCTGACAGGCATTGAATTGACTCAGGCAGCCCTGCAGTCTCAGGTAGGCACCTGGGGTGGACACTTTGTTGCTCTGGCTATCCTGCTGTTTGCTTTCACCTCCATCATCGCCAACTACTACTATGGTGAGTCCAACCTGCGCTTCATCAAGGACAGCAAGCCTCTGCTGATGGCTTATCGGGTTGCCGTTCTGGGCATGGTTGTCTGGGGCGCCGTAGGAAGCCTGCCGACTGTTTGGGCTTTTGCTGACGTGTCCATGGGCGCCATGGCACTGATCAACATGGTAGCGATCTGCGTATTGTCCGGAGTGGTTATCCAGGTTCTGAAAGACTTTGACGAGCAGCTGGACAGTGGTATGACACCGGTCTTCAATCGTAAGAAGTTCCCCTTTCTGGATCGGACCATGGACAACGATGTCTGGCAGGAAAACAGCAGTGAGAAACTGTCCAGGGGTAAAACTGTGGACGTGAAGCCGACGTTTGTCGTGGAATAAATACTTCCGGTATGGGCCGGGTCAAGTCATTACG
Organism: Endozoicomonas sp.; assembly: GCA_051008495.1. Classification (GTDB taxonomy): domain Bacteria; phylum Pseudomonadota; class Gammaproteobacteria; order Pseudomonadales; family Endozoicomonadaceae; genus Endozoicomonas_A. The sequence goes on from JBPCXN010000196.1 coordinate 2,027, forward strand.
GCTTGGCCCGGCCAGTTCAGGGTGTTGCCTCAAAGCATCGCCCTGATACTCATCTTCGTCTGTGACAGGTCAACATCCTCAAGGCTGAGCTGCTCAAAATCCCAATCCGTGCTTGTTCTGAGCCGCAACCCGTCAAACTGTAATTCCCCCAGCAAAGTCTTTATCTTCAGACGAATAGAGCCGTCTACACAAATGTCCATCCTGGTGTCATTGGGGTCATAGACCAGACCCTGAAGCCCGTCACTTGTCGTCAGTGTATTCAGCAATGGCTCTATAATAAGCGCCAGGTCTTCATTGATCCGTGCTGTAGATTCGGCCTGACCGAGATGCTGGGCGTCGGCTAACTCCTGGATAGGACTGATCAGGACTACGGCCAGGGATGAGGCGGCTCTCAAGCGTGTCTGGCTGGACAGTGACCGCCGTAATTGCCAGCGGGAGACTTGTCTCTTCTGCATCAGGATTTCACCCAGCTTCTGCCCGGTCTGCGCCTGCACACGAACTGCCTCGCCCAGCTGATCTTCGGTAATGTAGCCCCGGTCGAGGAGAATCTGGCCCAGCCTTGAATTGTGGTATGCTTCTGCTCGTTTTACATTATCCATGACAGATGCACGCTCTCTGCGGAGGGAATCACCGGTTTTATCGGCTGGCTGGCTGGCCACTGTACGCCCCAGTGATGAATGCCTCTTTCAATTTCCATCACCACCTGCAACGGGCTTCGAAGCATGCCAGAAAAAAAAGCGGGCTTTGCCTTTGAAAAATCACTGTCGGAACTGGAGACACTGGTCCAGAAAATGGAGTCCGGTGAGATGACCCTGGAACAGTCCCTGAAAGCATTTGAAAAAGGTGTCAAACTGACCCGGGACTGCCAGCAGGCACTGTCCCAGGCCGAGCAGAAAGTCCAACAGCTGCTGGAAAATAACGGGCAGCTTGAATTCCATCCCTTTGATGAGTCTGAAGGTGACTGATCGTGGTATTGCAGGAATACATAAAAAGCTGCCAGAGCCGGATCGATAAGCAGTTAAAGCAGAGATTGCCGCAGCACAGCGAAGTCAGCCCAGGTCTGGTCGAGGCCATGAGTTATTCTGTGTTCAATGGCGGCAAGCGAATCCGGCCAATTCTGGTTTATGCTGCCTGTCAGGCGGCAGGTGGCGATCATGATCAGGCGGATGCTCCAGCCTGTGCCGTTGAACTCATTCATGCCTACTCCCTGGTTCACGATGACCTTCCTGCCATGGATGATGATGACCTCCGCCGGGGTAAGCCCACTTGTCACAAGGCGTTTGATGAAGCAACCGCAATACTTGCCGGGGATGCTCTGCAGACGCTGGCGTTTGAAGCGCTGTCCAGCCGTGAACATCCATTGACGGACGGCGTCAGGGTTCGCCTGATACAGTGCCTGGCACAAGCATCCGGTTTTTCTGGTATGGTTGGTGGGCAGTCTATGGATCTCAATTCCGTGGGTTCACCGTTGACCCGGGAGCAACTGCAGCTGATGCACTCCCACAAAACGGGGGCGCTGATCTGCGCCAGTGTGAAAATGGGAGCTCTGTGTCATGAAAAGGTGGGTTCGGAGCGGCTGGAGCAGCTGGCAACCTATGGCCGTTCTATTGGCCTGGCCTTCCAGGTACAGGACGATATTCTGGATGTGACTGCTGACACGGAAACTCTCGGCAAGCAGCAGGGGGCAGACGAGGCGCTGGACAAGCCTACCTATGTGTCTTTGATGGGACTGGACGGCGCTAAGGAGTTTGCCGTCTCACTGTGCCAGACTGCTGTCATGGCGCTGGCCGATTTTGATGACAGGGCCACTCCTCTGAGACAGGTAGCAGACTACATTATTCACCGGTCTCATTGAGGCTGCTAATAGGAAGTGCCTAAACCGGGTTGGTTCGGGTACAATCAGTCCTGACAGGTTCCGGCTTTTATCATTACCTCTGAGCTGGTAGACCGCCTCCCGGCTGGAGATTTTCGCCGGCGAGACTTATTCGAATAGCAGGGAATGATGACCAGAATGCGGACCGCGTTCCGGTGTTCTGGGTCAATTTTTTCCCTCGGCTGAGAAGCCCTGATCGCAAGCGACAACATGTTTCACGAAATACCCAAGACAAAACCGCTGACGCCACTGCTGGATCGGGTGGCAAGCCCGGAGCAGCTACGAGAGCTGGAGGCATCCCAGCTGCCGCTGCTGGCCAGGGAACTGAGAGAGTTCCTGCTGTATTCTGTTGGCCAGAGCGGTGGCCATTTCGGTGCCGGGCTCGGTGTTGTTGAGCTGACCATCGCGCTTCATTACCTGTTTGATACGCCTCATGACCGGCTGGTATGGGATGTAGGCCACCAGACCTATCCTCACAAGATTCTGACAGGGCGCAGGGGGCGTATGAACACTCTGCGGCAGAAAGATGGACTGGCTGCCTTTCCCAAGCGCGACGAAAGTGAGTTTGACACCTTTGGCGTAGGGCATTCCAGTACCTCCATCAGTGCCGCCCTGGGCATGGCTACAGGTGCGCGCCTGAAGGGAGAAAACCGTCGCACTGTGGCGGTCATCGGCGACGGCTCCATGACTGCCGGCATGGCTTATGAAGCGATGAATCATGCTTCGGACCTGAAAGCCAACATGCTGGTGATCCTGAACGACAATGACATGTCCATCTCCAAGAGTGTGGGCGGGCTATCGAACTACCTGACCAAGATCCTGTCCAGCAAGACCTATCACCATATCCGCGAAGGCAGTAAAAAAGTCCTGAACGCGATCCCCCATGCCTGGGAACTGGCCCGACGGACCGAAGAACATATGAAAGGGATGATTATTCCCGGCACCCTGTTCGAGGAGATGGGCTTTAACTATTTCGGGCCTATTGATGGCCATGACTTGCCGATGTTGCTGCACACGCTGGAAAACCTGCGTGATCTCGATGGTCCCCAGTTCCTCCATGTGGTTACCCGAAAAGGCAAGGGCTTTATTCCCGCAGAGGAAGATCCCATTGGTTACCACGCCATTACCAAGCTGGAGCCGCGTCCCAAGGTAGAGATTGCCAAACCTAAGCTGCCGAAAAAGCCCAAGTATTGCAATGTCTTTGGTCAGTGGCTGTGTGATATGGCTGCGGCTGACGACAGTCTGGTGGGAATCACTCCGGCCATGTCCGAAGGGTCTGACCTGATTCGTTTTGCTGACCACTACCCGGACCGTTATTTTGATGTGGCCATTGCCGAGCAGCACGCGGTGACTCTGGCAGCAGGCATGGCCTGTGAAGGTTTGAAACCGGTGGTGGCGATCTATTCCACTTTCCTGCAGCGTGCTTATGACCAACTGGTGCATGATGTTACGGTGCAAGACTTGGATGTACTCTTTGCCATCGACCGTGCCGGCATGGTGGGAGAAGACGGCCCGACACACGCCGGTGCCTACGATATTGCCTACCTGCGCTGCATTCCCGGCATGCTGGTTATGGCGCCGGCTGATGAAGACGAAACTCGTCGTATGCTTACTACGGGGCACCGATTCAATGGTCCGGCTTCAGTTCGTTACCCACGTGGGACAGGACCGGGCGTAGAGATCAGTAAAGAGCTGGAGCCCATGGAGATTGGCAAAGGTGAAATTCGCCGCCAGGGACAGCGTATTGCGATACTGTCTTTCGGGACAGTGCTTGCAGATGCCCTGAAAGCTGGCGATGAGTTGAACGCCACAGTGGCCAACATGCGCTTTGTCAAACCCCTGGATCAGGATTTGATCATCGAGCTGGCACGCGACCATGAACTTCTGGTGACTGTTGAAGAAGGGTGTATTGCCGGAGGTGCCGGTTCTGCTGTCAGCGAGTTTCTGCACCAGCAGGAGCTGTTGGTACCGGTCCTGAATCTTGGAATACCCGATGAGTACATAGAAGCTGCCACCCATGCTGAACAGCTGGCGCAGTGTGGACTCGATGTAGAAGGCATTAGAAAAGCCATTGAGAACAGACTGACAAGGACAGAGAAAGATGCCATAAAGGTATCTAGGAGTCTGCCGGACTTAAGCTTTCGAGCATGAAATCAAAGCCGGCTGCCAGTAGCCGGCTTTTTTCTACCCGGTTCGTCTTTCCGCTTATTCAGGCAGTGTCGTACAGGTGCCCTAGTTTCCAAACCTTTGTCGAAAGGTATTTCTCATTGTGAGGGTTCTGGCCAGTCTGGTGAGGCTGTCGTTCAACCACTTCAATACCCAGGCGGGTCAAGGCGTCAACCTTGCGAGGATTGTTGGTCATCAACTGCAGCTGCTTGATATTAAGATGATCAAGCATGGTTTTGCACATGTCGTACTTGCGCAGATCTGCGGCGAAACCCAGTTCCTCATTGGCTTCCACGGTATCCAGTCCGGTGTCCTGAAGATGGTAGGCCCGAACTTTATTAAGCAGACCAATTCCCCTTCCTTCCTGGCGTAAATATAAAATCACGCCCCGGCCGGTTTCGGCTATCTTGCGCATGGCGGCTTCCAGCTGTGGGCCGCAATCACAGCGCATGCTGAACAACGCATCTCCTGTCAGGCACTCGGAATGAACACGTGCCAGAACCGGCTCTCCGTCACTGACATTGCCCATGGTGAGAGCCAGATGCTCCTTGCCGGTGCCGCTCTCTTCAAATCCATGCATCATGAACTCACCGAACGGGGTGGGCAAGCGAGACTCTGCAACAAAACGAACAGACACTCACTACTCCTCAATACAGATGTGCTGACGGATTGTAACAATCCGCCCTGCAACAGGCGAGTCCAAAGGCGAGGGAATGAGCAAAAATCAATAGCGGGACTGCAGCAGCATGACGCCGTTATCTTCACTGAATTTGACATGTCTGAGATAGGACATGCCGAGCAGGACGACTTTCGGGTAAGCGCCTTCAAGAACGGTGGCCTCGACATTGGGAATCCGGATGCCGCCGACAGATACCGATGCCAGGGTGACCTGGAAGCCTTTGACGGTGTCGCTGGCGGTACTCACCCGGACTGGGTTTCCGTCCTTGTAATTGATGCCCAGCCGGCGGGCTTCATTGGCGTTGATGGCCATGACATTGGCGCCGGTATCCAGCAGCATCTCCACCGTGCGACTGTTTATAGACCCCTGGGTGATGTATTGCCCCTGATTGTTTCGGGTGATTCTTGCCTCTCTGGCTTCAGGAGTACTGATTCCCTCCCCCATATCCCGGCTGAGTCCGTAAGTCTTGCGAATGCCGTTGGACACAATAATGGCTTGTTTGCTGTTGGCCTTGATGAGTTTGACCCCGGAGACGGTTTTTCCCCCTACCTTCAGCAGTTTGCGCTGACCATTGATCATGACCAGGGCCTTGTCTGGAAAAAGGGCGACAACCCTTACTGAAGTCGCTTCTACGGCAGCCGGCAGGCTGATGCCGAGAAAGCAGATAGCTATAAGACAGCTGCGAAGCGCAGAGTGGGTAACCGCCATAATGTTTCCGAAATCCTTTCGATGTTGTTCTCAATTAATAGAGGAATACTGCTTCAATTAATAGTCTGCTATTGCCGGTTCAGATGACGCTGGCGACCAGCTGCAGGCAGAGAAAAGCAAAGCCACCCGCTACTATGTCATCGACCATGATACCCAGTCCGCCATGCACTCTCCTGTCCAGCCAGCTGATGGGCCAGGGCTTCCAGATATCAAACAGCCTGAACAGCACGAACCCCAGGATGACCCAGAGCCAGCCCTTTGGCGCTGCGATCATGGTGATCCAGTAACCGACGAACTCGTCCCAGACTATACCAGGGTGATCATGCACACCAAGATCTTTGGAGGTTCGGTCGCAGAGCCAGATTCCAAGGACAGTGCTGACCAGGAGTACCAGCAGATAATTCCACAGCGGCAGTTGCTGGAAAATCAGGAAAAACGGAATGGCGGCCAGGGTGCCGAAAGTACCTGGCGCTTTGGGTGCCAGGCCACTGCCCAGGCCAAAAGCGAGGAAGTGAATCGGGTTTTTCCAGACAGAGGGCGTTTGATTCATGGGTTTCTGTTCGATTAAAAGTGTTGATAAGCTCGGGCGGTTAATTCATTGCCTGAGCCTGAGTCCCGAAGACCCGCTTCGACAGTAATCCTACCGATTCGTGTAACTGTGCAGTCTTCTGCGATTGAGCCGGGGAGCTCAAGAGGTTTATCCGCTGGCCAGGTGAAGCAGAGCTCATAGTCATCACCACCCGTCATAGCCATTTGTCTGGCCTGCTCTTCACCCTGGGTATGAAGTAAAGGTTTTGAGAGGGGGATTAAGCCAGGATCAATCTCTGCTCCAACACCGCTGGTCGAGAGAATATGTCCCAGGTCACCCAGCAGTCCATCGGAGATATCCAGAGCTGAAGTTGCGCCATTTGCCGCCAGCCAGCTTCCCAGTGCCAGCCTGGGCGAAGGCAGGTAATAGCGTTGCAGCAAATGTCGGACAGAAACATCAGAGCAGGTGTCAGGAGTTACACCTGTGAGAACAGCCTCAAGGGCTCCGGCAGCGTCCCCAAGAGAACCACTGACATATATGTGGTCGCCTGCCCTGGCACCGCTGCGTAGCAGCGCCTGACCAGCGGGAACCAGTCCCTGGGCCTGAATGGAAATGGTCAGAGGGCCGCAGGTGGTGTCACCACCAATCAGACTGATACCTGCTTGACCTGCAAGCTTCGCCAGTCCGGATGAGAATTTGCTCAGCCATTGATCGTCGGATTCGGAAAGCGTCAGGCCAAGAGTAAAGCTGTGAGGCTCTGCGCCCATTGCCGCCAAGTCGCTGAGGTTAACCGCTAGAGCTCTGTACCCCAGCAAGAAAGGATCACAGTTCCGAGGGAAATGTACGCCACAAACCAGAGTGTCCAGAGATTGTGCCAGCTGCATGCCTGAAGGCACGGTGAGCAGGGCACAGTCATCACCGATTCCCAGAACATCGCTCCGGTGCGATCGCAGTTCCGGGCGGTCGAAATAGGTGCGAATCAGGTCGAATTCGCCGAGGGCCATAGGTCTATCCAAGTTTGAGCAGGTTGCAGCGCTATACAGAAGCGGAGGTCGGATTAGAATCGTCAGATTCGTAATCCGACAATACTCAAATCAGGGCTCAGTAATGTCGGATTACGAACTACGTCCTAATCCGACCTACAGTACTGGAGCATGGGAACAACTTCCAGCATTTGGAGGAATACCACTGCCCTTGATGATTAAATGTACCTGAGAAAGGTTTACTTTTTGCGGAAATTGCGCACTTCGTCAGGACGAACCCTGGGCGCGAGCTTGTCCAGGATGCCGTTGATGTAGCGGTGGGAATCCTGGGCGCCAAAGCGTTTGACCAGTTCAATCGCCTCGTTGATGACTACACGGTAAGGCACATCAGAGCGGTTCATCAGCTCATAGCAGCCAATCCTGAGCGCAGCCATTTCCACCGGGTCGAGCTGATCCAGTGAGCGGTCCAGCAGGGGCGCCATGGTTTCATCCAGCGCACTGGCCTGTTTCGGGATACCGTGCAGCAGGGTGTGGAAGTAGCCGTCATCGACCTTGCTGAAATCGTTGTCCGAGCGGAACTGCATTTCAATGTCGGTCAGTGAAGACTGGGACAGTTGCCACTGATACAGCGCCTGTAACGCCAGCTGGCGTGCACGTCGACGCGCTGAGGGCTTTGGACGCTGCGCGCCTTTGCGCCCGGCTTCCTGGTTCTGGGGAGTCAACTCAGGCCTCCAGTTTCTTGAGCAGGGACACCATTTCGAAAGCGGCCATGGCGGCCTCTTCACCCTTGTTGCCAGCCTTGGTGCCGGAGCGCTCGATGGCCTGCTCAATGGTGTCAACGGTCAGGACACCGAAGCTTACCGGAATCTCTTGTTCGAGATTGACGTGGGACATTCCCTTGACGCATTCATTGGCGACGAATTCAAAGTGCGGGGTGCCGCCGCGAATCACTGCGCCCAGAGCAATAATAGCGTCGAAGCGGCCGGTCTTGGCGACTTTCTTTACAGTCAGAGGAATCTCGAAAGCGCCGGGGCAGCGGACGATGGTGATGTCTTCTTCCGGAACACCGTGGCGGGTCAGGCTGTCCAACGCGCCGCTGACCAGGCTTTCTACGATGAAAGCATTCCAGCGACCAACTACGATAGCGTATTTGCCTCCATTGGCTTCCAGTGTGCCCTCAATGGTTCTCAATGACATTTGATTTTCCTCTTTACCAGCTATCCAGCAGAACAGCCAAAAGCGTCTATTAAACAGCCGTTAGTGTTTATTAAAAAGTGCCGCCAGCTTCCAAAGGTGAAAGCGGCGGCAGGGTATTACAGGGCACTGCAGTCATAAACAGCTGCGGCCTAGCCCTTGCAGGGCAGGTATTCGACAATTTCCAGGTCAAATCCGGACAGCGCGCCGAATTTAATCGGCGAACTCAATAGTCGCATCTTGCCGATCCCCATATCCCGCAGGATCTGGGAACCTGTACCAATAGTCAGGTAGGCGCCAGACATCCCACTGTTACGTGACTGGCTTTCGTCCAGGCGTCCAAGTGCGGCGCCCAGGTCCATCTTGTCATCAGCATCCAGGATCACGACCACACCGTGATCGGTTTCAGCGACCTTGGCCAGCGCCTGGTTCAGGGACCAGCTGCGACTGTTATCCTCATGACTGGCGCCCGGGCTAAAGGCGGACAGCAGGTCACGGAAAGGCTCCATTACATGTACCCGCACCAGGGTCGGATTGTCCGGAGTAATATAGCCTTTGGACAGGGCCAGGTGAGTTTTTCCGCCAATGGAGTCCTGGTAAATCGACAGGTCGAACTGTCCGAAATCGGTGTCCAGGGTGCGCTTTTCCACCCGTTCCACGGTTTTCTCATTGAGAATCCGGTAGTGGATCAGGTCAGCGATGGTGCCAATCTTCAGGTCATGCTTTTCGGCAAAGGCTTCCAGGTCCGGACGGCGGGCCATGGTGCCGTCTTCGTTCATGACCTCGATAATGGCCGCCGCAGGAATCATGCCGGCCAGCCGGGTCAGGTCGCAGCCGGCTTCAGTATGCCCGGCACGGCTCAATACGCCGCCAGGCTGGGCCCGAAGCGGAAAGATATGACCGGGCTGGACAATATCTCCGGGACGGGACAGTGGGTCTACCGCTACACGGATGGTGTGTGCACGATCCTGGGCGGAGATGCCGGTGGTCACTCCTTCAGCAGCCTCAATGGAGACTGTGAACGGAGTGCTGTAACCGGACTGGTTGTCATCTGCACCCACCATGGGAGGCAGACCGAGAAAATCACAGCGGTCTCCTGTCAGGGTCAGGCAAAGCAGGCCACGGGCTTCCCGGGCCATGAAATTAACGATCTCGGGCGTGATCTTTTCGGCGGCCACGATCAGGTCGCCTTCATTCTCACGGTCTTCATCGTCCATCAGAATAACGGGCTTACCGAGGCGGATATCCTCAATAATATCTTCGATGGAGTTCAGCTGCATAACACCCCCGCGTAAACGCTCCAAGAACGGCATAAGCAAAGAAGCGCTGTCCGGATTTTCTGGGAATGGAGACAGCGCTTCCAGGTACAATGTCACCGAATGAACCCGGTGCGTGAAACGGTATATTCTACCGGTTTACAGGGGGGAACAGAAGCTTGCCCGCGCTTCCCCCTTACATGAATCCGTGCTCAGCCAGGAATGCGGTGGTCAGCCTCTTGGCCTGGTCGCTGTCACTGTCTTCTTTCAGGGCCGGGTCCAGCAGTCTTTCCAGGTAGCGGGCCAGTACATCCACCTCCAGGTTGACACTGTTGCCGGCCCGATAACTGCGGATAATGGTCATTTCCTGGGTATGCGGGACAATGTTCAGGGAAAAACGGCAGCCGTCAACCGAGTTAACGGTCAGGCTGACACCGTCAACGGTTATGGAGCCCTTGTGGGCTATGTAACGGGCAATGGATTTTGGTGCTTCCACCCAGTAAACCGTGGATCGGCCAGCGGGTTCTATGGAAGCGATTTTTCCCAGGCCGTCGACATGACCACTGACCAGGTGCCCGCCAAGGCGGGTGGTGGGGGTCAGGGCTTTTTCCAGGTTGAGACGGCTGCCGACAGCAAGGCTGCCCAGGGTTGAATGCTCGAGGGTTTCCAGGGAAATATCGGCGACATAACCGTTCCCGGGCAGCTCGACCACTGTCAGGCAGACGCCATTGGTGGCGATACTGTCGCCCAGCTGGACATCAGAAAGGTCGAGAGAGCCCGAGTTGATCGTCAGCCTCAGGTCCCCCTGACGCTGTTCAATTTTTTCAAGACGGCCTACGGCTTCGATGATTCCGGTAAACATGAGTAAACAATAATCCAAACGTTAATTAACAGTGGCAGTAATTTTCCAGTCATTACCTACTGCGCGAATATCCCTGATATCCAGCTTTAGCTTCTCGGACATCTGCTGAAACGGCAGCTTCAGTAAAGGCCGGGCTTCGGATCCCATCAATACCGGGGCCATGAAAACGACCAGTTCATCCACCAGTTTCTGCTGCACCATTGAACCGGCCAGCGTGGCGCCGGTTTCCAGCAGGATCTCGTTGCAGCCTCTCTGGCCCAGCAACTGAAGCAGCTGTTCAAGATTGATCTGCCCTTCGTGGGAGTCCAGGGCCAGAACCTCTGCTCCGGCATGTTCCAGCTCAGACATTTTTTCGGCGTCAGCCTGAACGGAACAGACGATCAGCACGTCACCGGGGAGAGTGACAACTCTGGCATCAACGGGAGTGCGCAGTGAAGAGTCCAGGACGACCCGCAGGGGCTGTCTGCGGGCAATGGTTTCTGCATCAGCCAGGGCCAGCTCTTCAGGGCGGACGGTCAGTGATGAGTTGTCGTGAAGTATTGACTCGACGCCGGTGATAATGGCGCTGCTCATGGCCCTGAGGCGCTGGACTTCACTTCTGGCTTCGGGACCGGTGATCCACTGGGACTCCCCGCTGCTCATGGCTGTACGACCATCGAGACTCATGGCCAGTTTTGCTCGGACATAAGGTTGCCCGGTCTCCATCAACTTGATGAAGCCAGGGTTCAGCTTCTTGGCTTCCGCTTCCATAAGACCACTGGTCACTTCTATACCGGCTTCCTCAAGCATGCCCAGCCCTCGCCCGGAAACAAGCGGGTTGGGGTCCTGCATGGCTGCAACCACTCGGGCGACTCCGGCCTCAATCAGGGCTGCGGCACAGGGAGGTGTTCTGCCGTAATGACTGCAGGGTTCCAGTGTCACGAAGGCCGTTGCCCCTCTGGCTTTCTCATCGGCCATCTTCAGTGCGTGGACCTCTGCGTGAGGTTCCCCGGCCCGTTCATGAAAACCTTCACCAACAATCTCGCCATCGCGTACGATCACGCAGCCGACTCTGGGGTTGGGCTGGGTGGTATAAATACCTCTGCGCGCCAGTTGTATTGCCCTGGCCATGTACTTGAGATCAGAGGCTGTGGTCGGAGCCATCGGTTTCTACCAGAAGTCATTTCAGAGGTTGCCCATGATACCGCCAATGGCTTTGCCTGCAACTGCTTATGGCGTACAAGATTCTAAACGACTGGCGGCCTTGATCAGTGGAGCAGACAGAATCAGGAACAAGGCACTGGAGGGTGGTAACTTTTCAATGACTTCACCGGATTCACTGCCAGTGTCAGCTTCTTCAGAGATACTGGTCATATGCAAACGGTCCATGAACTCCGGCAGTGGGTCTTGCTTCGATATTTTCCTTGCCAATGGCCGAATGGTCCTCTGATCCGGCGCTTGGCCCGGTATTCCCTGGCCCAGGGGAAGACATCTCCGGGAATGCCCCAGATAATCAGGTCTATGGATCCCTTAGCGGTAATGAATTCATAGCGGTTCAGCGCTGTGGGTTCTGATTTCTTTATAAGACTGCCATCACGATATTCGTATAGATGCAACAGTTGGCCGGTAATGCGAATGGTTGCCGAGATAACGGGGGTGATGGCCGTTGTAGCAAAAGTCCAGTCCATTGGAAAAATGAAGTTCTCATCCTGATACATTACTGCTGACGAAAATGTGTCCATCAGGCTGCCACGATAAACTGCATGGGCAAAAGGCGACAGCAGCTTCAAAGGTACCGGTGAATGTCTCAGATCTGGGGAACTGCTATGAGAGCATCCCCTGCTGGAGATATTCTGTTGCAGGGAAATCCGGTAGGCGGTGCAGCCATCGCTATCGACATCGGTTCTGTTGATATCCCAGTTCGCTCGTGCTTTTTGTCTGCTGCCATGACCCGCCGGGTGATCGTTAAACGTCATCTCGACATCGAAATGTGTGTCAGTGCGCAGTTCGCTTCTGAGGTAAGGGCAAAAACAGCACACTGGCCCCCTGGTGCGGTACGTTCTGGTATGGGTATACCTGTATTCTGGATAGCGCAGCTGTAGATCAATCCGCCTTTGCTGTCCCTCTGCCTTCAGTTCCCAGATGTGACCGATCAGAGAGCGGCGGAAAAATTGCTCAGTCACTGGATAATAGGTAAGAGACTCGGGAGGTGACTGCCCCTCAAAAAACAGGGCGTTGATAGAGTGAAGGGTGGTCCGCGAAGTGTTTCTTTCCCTGGACCGGGTCTGTTTCTGCTGCGTACTTTGATAGGTAGCGCTACCAGCAACTTCCTCAAAACCATCAGCGTGCAGTTCTATGATGTAATGAACGACGCTATGGCTGTTGCATGGACCAAGCAGAAGCAGCAGAAAGCAGGCCCTGACAGAGCGAACAACTATGTTGGCGTGTAACTGCATTGGGTGGTTATAGTGTCAGATCCTGGGTCAGCTAATAGTAGCTGATAGCGCTTGCTGGAGTTTCCGGGAGACATGGCTATGTTTATCGGGTTGCTCTTACTGACCAGAGAACATTCATGAAGCGATCGTACGATGACTGTTTTATTCACGGTGCTCACGTTGCGCTCTTACAGCTGTTCATCCTGGTTGCTTTTTTTCATGTGGCGGTGCAGGCCCGGGCTTTGGAGTACGCCATTGAGCTTCACTCTGGCGGACAGGAAGAGCGAGTTGGGCTGGCGACAGTGTTTAGAGTTGACAACAGTCTGTCATACAATCCGATCACTGGAAAAAGCCTGATTGGCACTCTATGCACAATCAACAGCAGGCTTGATGGCATTGATGCGGCGGACGCCGAGCTGGAAGTTCTGCTGATGACTAAGGAATTTTTTCAGTCAAGTCTCCTTGACCGTATCTGGCAAATATACCATCCCGGAAAAGGGAAGCTGGAAAGGTCGGTAAA
>JBPCXN010000197.1:0-8838 GCA_051008495.1 Endozoicomonas sp.
CGCTTTACGAACCATCCTTCGGACTCAAGGCTGAGCGCTCGGGGCCGCCCAGGCATCTCTGCGTTCCAGCTGATTGAAAGACATAAAGTATTCCTGCACAACTGCGCCTTGACCTGAGTGCTCTGCCCGGGGCGCGCAGCCTTGAGCTGGACCTATCATTTGCAGGCGGGCGGGGTACTAGCCGGCCAGAAATTTCATGCCTTCTTCCAGACCTTTCACCGTCAGCGGGAACATATTCCCTTCAAACTGTTCAGCGATGATCTGGGTTGAATGGGTGTAGTCCCAGGCCATTGACTCGGTGGGGTTAAGCCAGGCGACGCTGTCAAAATGATTCAGTACACGATCCATCCAGGCATGCCCCGCTTCTTCATTCCAGTGCTCGACGCTGCCGCCAGGTGAGGTGATTTCGTAGGGTGACATCTGAGCGTCACCGACAAAGATCACCTTATAGTCACGGCCAAAACGATGAATGATGTCCCAGGTGCTGGTTCGTTCGCTGTCCCGGCGCAAATTGTCTGTCCAGACACTTTCATAGAGGTAGTTGTGAAAGTAGAAGAACTCCATGTGTTTGAACTCATTGCGGACACAGGAAAACAGGTCTTCGCAGAGGCGCACGTGCATATCCATGGAGCCACCAATATCCATGAACAGAAGAACTTTTACGGCATTATGGCGTTCGGGCACCATCTTTATGTCCAGCATGCCTTTGCTGGCAGTGGACTGGATGGTGTCATCCAGGTCGAGTTCTTCTGCCGCGCCTTCCCGGGCAAATTTTCGCAGTCGGCGCAGGGCCAGTTTCATGTTGCGACTGCCCAGGCGCTCATCTTCATCCAGGTTGCGGAACTCCCGCTTGTCCCAGACCTTGGCGGCACTTCGATTACGGGATTCGTGCTGGCCGATCCGGATACCCGAAGGATTGTTGCCGTATGCACCAAAGGGTGATGTGCCGCCAGTGCCAATCCATTTATTGCCACCAGCGTGCCTTTCTTTCTGTTCCTCCAGGCGTTTACGGAAGGTTTCCATCAGCTCTTCAAGGCTGCCGAGGGCCTGAAGCTTTTCCCGTTCTTCGTCGCTGAGCTGCTTGATGAACTCCTTTCGTAACCACTCCTCGGGGATCATGGTCTGCAGAAGATCGTCAAGGTTTTCAATGCCTTCGAAGAAAGCTTTGCAGGCTTTGTCGAACTTGTCGTAATGGCGCTCATCCTTGACCAGTACCGCTCGCGACAGGTTGTAGAAGTCTTCGCTGTCGGCAAACACCAGCCGCTCTTTCATGGCGGCCAGCAGGTCGAGGTATTCACGGGTACTGACTGGAACGCCAAAGGTCCGGACAGTATGGAAGAAGTTGGTCAGCATCCTGGTGCTCCGATTGTCTGCATAAGACTGATTCAGCTCAAGCCAAATCGTTCAGGTCAAGGCGCAGCTGTGCAGGATTACTTACGTATTTCAATCAGCTGGAACTCAGAGATGGACGATTTGGTTTGAGCCCTCCGGGTGGAACGTTAAGCGGCCATCTGGCAGCGTTAGACTTGATTGACGTAGATGACTAGGCCTGCACAAGTCTGCCTTGCATATGACCGCTTAACGATCCACTGAATGAGCCTTATGCAGACAATTGGAGTACATCGCCACTAACGACGGGTCATAAAGGCCAGTCGTTCCAGCAATTGCACATCCTGCTCATTCTTGACCAGCGCACCGTGCAGTGGCGGAATAGCGCTGCGGGCATCATGGTTTCTGAGAACATCTTCTGGAATGTCATCAGAATTCAGCAGCTTCAGCCAGTCAATCAGTTCTGACGTAGAGGGCTTCTTCTTAAGGCCCGGAATATCCCTGAGTTCAAAGAAAACCTGCAGTGCCTCGGAAACCAGACTCTGCTGAATGCCAGGGTAGTGCACATCGACAATGGCTTTCATGGTGGCCTGGTCCGGGAAGCGGATGTAGTGGAAGAAGCAGCGGCGCAGGAAAGCGTCAGGCAGTTCCTTCTCGTTGTTACTGGTGATGATGACGATGGGGCGCTTCACCGCTTTCACCATCTGCTGGGTTTCGTAAACGTAGAACTCCATTTTATCGAGTTCCTGCAGCAGGTCGTTGGGGAACTCGATATCCGCTTTGTCGATTTCATCAATCAGCAGAACCACCTGCTCGTCCGCCTCGAAGGCTTCCCAGAGCTTGCCCTTGACGATGTAGTTACTGATGTCGTGCACCTTTTCGTCGCCCAGTTGAGAGTCACGCAGGCGGGAAACTGCATCGTATTCGTAGAGACCCTGCTGGGCCTTGGTGGTGGACTTGATGTTCCATTGCAGAAGGCGCTTGCCGAGTGAACTGGCCACCTGCTCGGCCAGCATGGTTTTGCCGGTGCCGGGTTCGCCTTTGATCAGCAGCGGGCGTTGCAGGGTGACAGTCGCGTTGACCGCCATTTTCAGGTCTTCGGTGGCAATATACTGGTCGGTGGAGTTGAATTTCATGATGTTAGATTTTTTTTGTAAGAAAATAGTGGTTTCATCCCTGTATGGGTGAAAAACACTGCTTGTGTATGGTTGACTGGAGAGTACCTTATCCGCAGTGCTCCAGGGCAGGTTTTAATATTCTTATTTGATCTAGATAAATAATATTTGATTACTTCAAAGAATATTTGAAGTGGATATAGTGAACGTATTGGCTTCTTATTTTTGGGGGAACCTATGACCACAATCTTTCAGGACAACTCGCAATCCATTGGTAACACGCCGCTGGTAAAACTGAACCGCCTGGCCGGTGACAACAATATCTTTGTCAAGATTGAGTCCCGTAACCCGGCCAACAGCGTCAAGTGCCGGATTGGCGCCAGCATGATCTGGGACGCCGAAGCCTCTGGCAGGCTTAAGCCTGGCATGGAACTGATCGAGCCGACTAGCGGTAATACGGGTATAGCCCTGGCATTTGTTGCTTCAGCAAGGGGCATTCCTCTTACACTGACCATGCCAGCATCGTTCAGTCTTGAACGCCGTAAGGTGATGAAGGCACTGGGAGCCAAACTGATTCTTACCGAACCGGCCAAGGGGATGCCTGGGGCTATCGCCAAGGCAAAAGAGGTTGCCGAGAGTAATTCTGAAAAGTACCTCCTGCTGCAGCAGTTTGAAAATCCGGCTAACCCGAAGATTCACGAAGAAACCACCGGCCCTGAGATCTGGAATGACACCGATGGAGAGATTGATGTTCTGGTGGCAGGCGTTGGAACCGGAGGAACTATCTCTGGAGTATCACGCTATATCAAGGAGATCCAAGGCAAGGCGATTACATCTGTTGCTGTCGAGCCTGCCGCTTCACCTGTCATCAGCCAGACTCTGGCAGGAGAAGAAGTGAAGCCCTCTCCTCATAAAATCCAGGGCATAGGTGCCGGCTTTATTCCCAAGAATCTTGACCTTACGCTGGTGGACCAGGTCGAGCAGGTTTCCAACGAAGAAGCCATTGAGACCGCGTTACGCCTGATGCGGGAAGAAGGCATTCTTGCCGGTATTTCCGGTGGTGCCGCTGTTGCGGCTGCCCTGAAAGTGGCTGAGCAGACCGCCCACAAGGGCAAGAACCTGGTGGTTATTCTTCCAGATTCCGGCGAGCGCTATCTCTCGACGGCCCTGTTTGATGATGTGTTTACTGAGAATGAGAGCGTGCAGTAAATCGAATAACAGCTGCATTTTAATCTCGACCGCTATTCTCGGTCAGATTCCTAGAAAGAGCCCATTCCGGGCTCTTTTCTTATCGACAATATGAACCTTCCCACTCCAGAAACCACATGATAGAGGCCTGATTTCCTGTTCAGGGAAAAGCAGCCACAGAGTTTTGGTGATGAGTCTGCTTGTTTCAACTGGTGACAGTCTTATAGGGATCTATACTGATCTCTCACTTTTCGAACTAATAAAGAATTGTTCAGTCATAGATAACAAACCATAAAACTGAAGTAATGGGACGATCATGAAACTGTCGATCTTTCGCTGTCTGCTGTTTTCAGCAGCATCAACGCTGTTCTTTTCCGGGCTTGTCCAGGCAAAAGCAGATGCTTATCTGCATGCGTTAGCCACGGGAATGAATAATAAACAACTGATTGTGCGTCTGCCCATGGAAAAACAGGCCGATGGTGCCATGGTGGGGTTAAAAGGTAAAAGTGACCTGGATTTCTTTACCAGGAAACAGCTGGCCGGTCGTGATGATGCCCTGGGGAATGGATATGCCTGGGAAATTGTCGGAGAGTATGAAGAAATCTGCCCGACCCATTATAAACAGACCCTTTCTGTAGAGTGGAAAACGCCCAAAGGTGGCAGTGAAGAAGTGGGATTATTACAGAGTCAGGCCACTTTGCCGAAGCAGCAGAGCCTGATTGTTCTTGATGATGGCAGCTTTCTTTTTACCTGCGATCGCTCCCACATTATTCTGAAACACCCCAATATGAAGGTGAGCGACTTAAAGAAGGCCTATCAATATCCAGAAATGCGATTAACTTTAAATGGTATTCAGACCCCTGATTTTGATGATCGCAACAATAACAAGGAATTTGGTATCTCCCTGGCGTTAAACAAAGTCAATCACCTGGTCTATGTGGGGTTTGAGGATCGAATCTTTGTCCTTGATCTAGATGCCCTGAAGACGCAACACCCTGCTATCCTGGCCGCAATGAGAGGAACTCCTGTTGAAAGTGCTCCGGTACTGGCTGCGGGTGCAAGAGAGAAGCATTATGCTCCTGAAACACCGGAATACGAAGATCATGGATTCTTCTATCTATTCAGCAAGCTGCCGGTAACCAGCGATTTTAATGACTACTCCATTATTTCCCTCGCTGTCATCTACAGGGGGGCGAATGAAACGCCGTTCCTGTTCAGTTCCTACGGTACGCCGGATAAAAAGGAAATCGAAATCCCTGTGCAAATGCACTGGCTTCAGGCCGGAGGCCGCTCAGAAGTGGCGGCAGAAGAAGCACCCTTTGTTCCTGGTTTGCAATATGCCCGTCTGAGCTACACAAAAGATGGCATGCCAGACCCAGATAATAATGGTGTGAAAGGCGATGTAACGTACATTACAGGGGACAGTGATACCAAAGCGACGCCTGTTCTGGCCATGCATGTTCATCATAATCATCCAACATTTGTCTATGAGCCTTTCATGAACAGTGTTCCATTTATGCAGGAATTGGAATCCCTGGACACAGAGGGAATGAACCTGCATACGATGAACCCGGAAGTATTGAACAGCCTTATGCATTCAGCAGCCAGGGCAGAGATCAACCCCATTACCAACCCTAAGCTCTATCATCTGTTCAGACTTCACAATATGGCTCTGGATGCTGACAAGGTCGTTCCAAATCAACACAGCTACTATGACCGGATCGCTCCCAGAAGCGCAGCAAACAAACCACCCAAGCTGGCCATGAATCATGATGTATTCACGGTTCTTCAGGGGGTGTATTACTTTCTGCCACACAAGGACGATATAACCCTCAGCATCATGGCACATGTTCTGCCTCCTGCTGAAGAAAGCAGCGGTTATGGCTGGTCAAATCAGCCGGAAAATCGCTGGCAGGAAGTAGCCAGACTGCCCGATATGATGCAGAGGGTTGAAACAGACAACCGGGATCTTTTCTGGAAAAACCCCTACAACAGTTTCTGGCCAGGAGGCATTTATTGGGCGGCTTTCTATCTTGATGTCGCCAGGTAGAAAGAAACTTGTGTGATAAAAAACCGGGCAAGCCCGGTTTTTTATGTGTGCCGGATATGGAGGCGCAGCGACAGGCGTTGTCGTTCCTGTACTTTTGGGGCTGTCCGGATGACTTGGTGGTGAAAGATCTCTATCGATCTGGCATGATGCGAGCCTGCGACAGGGTTATGTGCAATACTCCTGCTCGATAAGGAAAATCAGGGCAGCATTAATCGGCAGGGGCGTCATGTTCGGTAATATTCAGGCCTATCTCCTCTTCCTCTGCTGAAACTCTCAGTGCTGTCAATTTGTTGATAAGTTTCAGAACAACAAAGCTCAGTCCAAAAGACCAGGTAATAGTAACGGCGACACCGATGGCTTGTACTCCCAGCTGCTGAAGTGGGCTTCTATCTATGCCAATCAGTTCCAGGTCTCCAAGCATGGATATTGACAGAGTTCCCCAGATACCAGCACCCAGGTGAACCGGGATAACGCCCACAACATCATCAATTCTTCTCTCCTGAAGCAATACTGTCACACCGCAGCATACCAGCGCACCTATGAAGCCGGTCGCCATGGCTGTCTCTGGTATTAGCATATTGGCTCCTGCGGTTATGGCTACCAGTCCCGCCAGGCAACCGTTGACAATCGCCGGCACATCGAACTTTCTGATGAATGTGTGGCTCCACAGGGTGGCCGCCAGGCCGCCGGCGCACCCCCCGAGGAAGGTGTTGATCAGAACGGAGGGAAGGAGGGGCCCCATATACAGCAGGCTGCCCATGTTGAAGCCGAACCATCCCAGCCAGATGAGTAAACCGCCCAGCACGGTCAGTACCTGATTCTGACCATGAAACACCTTATAGCTTTGCTGGAAAACGCCTTGGCGTGGACCAATCACAAGAGCGGCCGCCAGGGCTACACTGCCACCCAGCGTATGCACCAGCGTCGAGCCGGCAAAGTCGATAAAGCCCATTCCCGCCAGCCAGCCAGTCTCAGTGCCAACCAGACCTCCCCAGATCCATTGCCCGGCGACCGGATAAATGACGCCAGCGACCAGGAGGGCAATGATCATGTAGCCCTTAATACTGCAACGCTCGGCAATGGCTCCTGAAACGATGGTGGCAGCTGTCACCGCAAACAGACATTGAAAAAGCATAAACAGGTAAGGGTAGCCAGGCGATTTGGGGTGGGCTTTCTGTAACAGTATTTCTAAAGAGTCGAACTGTATGCTGAAGCTGAAAAGGTAATAGACCAGTGCCACGAGGATCAGGTCCAGAAGGTTCTTCATGGCGACATTGATATTGTTCTTGCTTCTTACCGACCCCGCTTCCAGGCAGAGAAATCCAGCCTGCATAAATAACACCAGAATAGTGCAGAAGGTCAGAAACAGGACGTTGGCATTTCCGTATGGCATAGTCGTTGTTCAAAAATGGGCTCTGGGGTGCGCAGCAAGGTGCCTGAACAAATGGCATTCTCTCATGTCAATGTAGCGCAAACCATGAGTCTCTGTCAGACTGGGCTATCAGCGATAGTTCACAAATAACAGGGGAGTGGAAATGGGTTTCGAGATTACAGCGATAGCCTTTGTACTGCTGATTGCAGTCCTGATCGGAACCGGGGTGCGTATGGTGCCACAGGGCTATCAGTTCACTGTCGAGCGGTTTGGTAAATATACACGGACTTTGACACCAGGCCTGCATGTTATTGTTCCGGTTGTTGACGGGATTGGTAATAAAATCAATATGATGGAACAGGTTCTTGATATTGTACCTCAGGAAGTTATTTCTGCTGATAACGCCCAGGTGACAACAGATGCTGTGTGTTTTTATCAGGTGCAGGATGCGGTAAAAGCATCCTATGAAGTGAATGACCTGCCAAGAGCCATGCAGAACCTTGTGATGACCAATATCCGTGCGGTGCTGGGTTCCATGGAACTGGATGAAATGTTGTCCAATCGGGACCGGATCAACAGCCAGCTTCTGACCAAAGTGGATGAAGCGACTGATCCCTGGGGACTCAAAGTAACTCGAATCGAGCTGAGAGACATTGCACCGCCGAAAGACCTTGTTGAATCCATGGCCAGGCAGATGAAGGCTGAGCGCGAAAAGAGGGCTCAGATTCTGGAAGCGGAAGGTGCCAGAGAAGCTGCGATAAAAGTGGCTGAAGGTGAAAAACAGGCTCAGATTCTGAAGGCTGAAGGTGAGCTGGAGGCGGCCAAGCGTGAAGCAGAAGGCAGGGAGAGATTGGCCGAAGCTGAAGCAAAGGCTACTGAATCGGTTTCCCGCGCCATTGCTGAGGGTGATCAGCGTGCTATCAATTACTTTGTCGCGCAAAAGTATGTTGAAGCCCTGCAGGGAGTAGCTTCGGCAGACAACAGTAAAATCATCATGATGCCTCTTGAAGCGAGCAGTGTTATAGGCTCACTGGCGGGAATCAAGGAGCTGGTGGGTGAGGCCACTCTTGGCAAAGGGAAATAAACAATGGATTTTCTGAATGCCCTGCAGCCCTGGCACTGGATAGTGCTGGCTTTCCTTCTTCTAGGGCTTGAAGCGCTGGGAACAGGAGGCTTTCTTCTCGGCAGCGCCGCTGCAGGCTTTCTTCTGGGCTTGTTGCTCTGGCTGATGCCTGATCTGGGTTGGCCCTGGCAGTTTGCTGTTTTTGGTATCGCCAGCCTGACATTTACTCTGGCTTACTGGAAGTTCTTTCGCCGAGCCAATGAGCACAATGATCACCCTGAACTGAATAACCGGGCCCAGCAGCTGGTGGGGAGGATTCTGGTGCTTGAAGAAGATCTTGTAAATGGCCAGGGCCGGATCCAGGTAGGGGACACCTTCTGGAAAGTACGGGCCAATGGCAGCATTGAAAAAGGCGCCACTGTTCAGGTGGTGGGGGCTGATGCCATGACCCTGTTGGTTGAGAGGCAGTTGTAGAAAGCAGATCGCCACTAAGTCTATTCGGCTTCTTCCTCGTATTCGCGCAGCTTGGCTGCACGTTCCGAGGCAAGAAGCTGAGCCAGGTAGTCTTGCCACCACTCTCTTGTTCCTGTAGGCCTGGTGACTGCTCCCCGCCCTGTCGGGCGAGGCTTCTGACTTCTTAGGCAGCAACCGGCAGTGTGCCGGACTTACGCTTGCCTCCATCAGCAGAGACGGACAGCCCTTCCGCCTTTAACTTCAAAAT
>JBPCXN010000198.1:0-3115 GCA_051008495.1 Endozoicomonas sp.
CGTTAGAAAGCGGATGAGAGTCTCGATAAATTCGATTGAATAGGCCCACTATTCGCACGAATTGATCGAAAAATTTGACTCGTTCTACTGACTCTTACCATAAAGAGTAATCTCGACCGCTATTCTCTAAGGCTCCTAGGGTGGGGGCTACAGTTTGATCAATACCCTTCCGGTGACCTGGCCATTGGTGATGGCTTCGGCCAGCTCCGGCACCTCCTCCAGACTGACTTCGTTGCAGGCGCTCTGGTAGAAGGACTCAGGCAGCAGTTCCACCAGGCGTTCCCAGGCTTTGGTGCGACGCTCTACCGGGCACATGACTGAGTCAACGCCCTGAAGTTTAACACCTCGCAGAATGAATGGCACGACGGTGGTGGGAAGGTCAAAGCCCCCGGCCAGACCGCAGGCGGCGACGGTGCCTTCGTAGTTCATTTCCGACAATACTTTCGCTAGAACCTTGCTGCCCACCGTGTCAACAGCACCGGCCCAGAGTTGCTTGTCCAGCGGACGGGCTGGTTCTTCAAACTTGCTTCTTGGCAGAATCAGTTTGGCGCCCAGGGCTATCAGGAACTCGGTGTTTTCCGGACGACCGGAAACCGCAACAACATCGTAGCCCAGCTTTGCCAGCAGGGCTACGGAAGTGCTGCCGACACCACCGCTGGCTCCGGTAACAAGAACTTCACCTTTGTCTGGCGTGATGCCGGATTCTTCCAGGGCCATCACGCACAGCATGGCGGTCAGTCCGGCAGTACCAATCATCATGGCACGGCGGCCGTCCAGCCCTTCAGGCATTCTGATCAGCTGGCTGGCCTTGACCCTGGCTTTTTCCGCCATACCGCCCCAGTGGTTTTCACCTACCCCCCAGCCAGTCAGAATGACAGGATCGCCAGCACTGAAAGAGGTGTCGGAGGATTCGATAACAGTACCGGCAAAGTCGATGCCGGGGACCATGGGGAAATTGCGGATGATCTTGCCTTTGCCGGTAATCGCCAGGCCGTCTTTGTAATTCAGGGATGAATAGTCGACGGAAACAAGAACCTCCCCTTCAGGCAGTGCGCTGTCATCCAGCTGCTGAATGCCTGACAGGGTTCTCTTGTCCTGCTGTTCCAGAACCAGTGCCTTGAACATACGACAGTCTCCAAGGGGTGAGGGAAGCACGACACTATACACTTGCGGGTTGTGACCGGGAAAGGCATTTTCTGAGGCCTCATCCTTCACTACCGTTGATTAACGACAGAGTGAATCTTAAGTCTGTATACATCTAATAGGTAATGATGTACTCTGCTTCATATGAGACAAAAGTGTATCATATGTGGTTGAGCCGTGATTAAGCTGATCTTTGTAAACCTGGCTTTTGCGCTATTGCTGGCCGCTTTTCTGCTCCTGCCGGTAACATCCAACTGGGCCTGGCTGGTGATGATCGCTCTCTGGTGTCTGGCAGAGGGATGGATAGCCAGGGACAGCTCCATTCGCTGGTGGCAATGGTTGCTGTTGTTTATTGTGCTGGGTGCCCTGGATGTTGGCCTAGTGCTGTTGTTTCGGTAAAGTCTGTCTGAGCTCAAAAACAACAATTGTGTGAGGTGTAATTGATGAGTGCATTCTGGAAAGTGGTGGGTGTTGCCCTGTTAGGCTGGGTGGCCTGGGACCTCTACTTTGGTTATACCTTTTTGTACGATCTCGTCTATCGGGACCAGGAGCCGACTTTGTACTGGACGGCCATTGCAATCTGGTCCGGGCTTGGAATCAGCTGCTTCTTCTCCTGGGATTCGTGGAAATAGACCTACCTGCCTTCAAGCAGTTCAATAAAGGCCCTGGCGGCGTTGGAAAGAGTGCGCTCCCGGTGCAGGATATAACCCAGCTTTCTTGATGGAGGCGTAAAATCCGTTTTCAGCGGTACCAGGTCATCATCAAGCATGGAGCTGGGAAGTATGCACCACGCCAGTCCGATAGCAGCCAGCATGCGAATGGTTTCAAGATAGTTGGATGACATGGCCGTTTGCAGTTTCAGTCCTTTCTGTTCGAACAAATCCCTGACCAGCCTGTAGGTGAATGTGCTGCTGCCCGGAAGAATGGCCTGGTGCTCAGTGAGCCGGGCAGTGCTGACCTGTTTCAGAGAAGCCAGTGCATGGTCGCGGGAAGCCATGAAGACCATCGGGTCGTCCCAGATGGTTTTGGAGATGAAGTTCTGAGGATCCTGTGGCGCCAGTGTAATCACACCCAGCTCGATCTCCCCTCTCTGGAGCATGGTATAGGCGGCTTCAGAGTCCACAAAGTGAATATCCAGAGTGACTTCAGGGTAAGTTCTGGCAAACTCTTTCAGTATATCCGGCAGCCGGCGCAGGCCAATGTGATGGCTGGTGGCCATGGACAGCGGGCCTGTCACCTGTTCCTTTAGATTAGTTATCTCTTGTCGTGTATCCTTCAGAAGCTCAAGCATCTGCCGGGCTTTGGGCAGCAGTGTGCGCCCGGCCTCATTCAGGTTGACCTGGCGGTTGCTGCGATCAAACAGTGAAGTATTTAACTGACTTTCCAGACTGGCGATCCTTTTGCTGATGGCCGGCTGGGTCAGGTGCAGCTGGGCAGCAGCGATGGAAAAAGAGCCGCATTCGGCCACAGCTATGAAGGCAGTCAGTGAAGGTATATCCATAGTCGCCGCTGGTTCAGTTAAGTGCATTCCTTTTGGTTATTAATAGCATAAAAAAGATGAATTTGAGTAATTTGTTATCCAGGCTTAGGATTAGCCCAGGTTAACAGTCAAGCCGGAACCACCGGTGGTAAAAAACAACGAATGTGTCTTCTGATACCAGGTGCGAGGGGATTATTGAATGGCAGGCAAGACCCTTTATGACAAGTTGTGGGACGCCCATCTTGTCCAGCAGCGTGACGACGGTTCGGCACTGATCTATATCGACCGGCAGCTGCTCCATGAAGTGACTTCACCCCAGGCTTTCGAAGGCCTGCGGCTGGCGGGAAGAAAACCCTGGCGGATTGACGCCAATCTCGCCACTCCCGATCACAATGTTCCCACCACCGCCAGTGAACGTGAAAGCGGCATCGAAGGCATTGCTGATCCGATTTCCAGAATCCAGGTGAAAACCCTGGACGAAAACTGCAACGA
>JBPCXN010000199.1:0-12946 GCA_051008495.1 Endozoicomonas sp.
GAGCAGTACTTTTCTTCCTGGTGGCTCTCAGTACCTACACCGACGCACCTAACAATAAACGACTACTGTATGATTCTTTGAGACGGCTTATCAACTGGTTCTCCTGAACTTCTCGGGACTCATAGTGCTCAGCAATATCACCCCAAATCACCATCTTCTGAAGCTCCGAGAGTGCTGACTGAAAAGTGGTACGCCTTCTGGCACAAGCCGAGAGGAAGTTACCCACAATTAGCTGTAGTTCTTGCCTGAGAAGGAGGACGCCTTCTTGTAATAGAGATTGCCCTGGTAAGAGCTTTCTGGGACTTGAAGGTGATGTCGTTCTGAAGAATCGTCCAGTTCGGTACTATGTAGTTGCTGTTATTGGAGTACTTGAAGGATTCCAGATCATAACGCCAGAGGCCAACAAGGTGTTTACAGACCCTTTGTAGGAGGCCAGGCAGACTCCCACTTCTCCGGTTTTGATATTGAAAGTTCCTTCTGAGAACTGTCGTATAACAGAATGATGGAATCTTAGCTCCACTCTGGGGGCATCCTTCTCAGGGCCATAGCCATGACTGGTTAGATCTGATCCTGTCTGTGTCTCATCCTTCCACTTATGCTTCATGTAGTCGAACTTATCTATGACCTTTGACTGTACTGGCTTGTTGTAGGCTGCCAGTCGTACTTATAAACGAGAAAAGCTCACTATCTTTCGATAGCGAGCCAGGGCGGCGGGATTTGTGGAATACATCCCTGTATTTCAACCTTCGGGCCAGCCTGAAGGTTGTCCACAGATTTGAATGGAACAAATCGGAACAGCTTCAGTTGGCCTGTTTGCCCAACAGCTTGCCTCAGATGGCTTTGGCCAGGATGCTCCCAGAGCCGGAATCACACTCCGGGAGAAGAAGAAAACCGCAGAATAACGGCTTCTGCATTGACTCTCCTTTCTATGCTTCCTCCTATGCCTTCTCGTAAAAAATGAATATATATATGGTCATAAAAAATAAATAGGCTAATATGAGGCTATATACATTCATTTTATCTATTATGAAAACCATCGGTGAACACTGCAGGGAGAGACGTAAAGTCCTCAAATTGAACCAGGCAGACGCTGCGCTGGCGGCCAAAACAACCCGCAGCGTGATTTCTGCCATTGAGAATAATCGTTACCGGGGGGCTCTCTGGGCGCTGAATAATTATCTGGGTATTCTAGGGCTTGAGCTGACGGTTCGGGAGGCTAATCGGCCCACCTGGGACGACCTGGACACTCTGTTCAGTGAGGAGGACTGAATATGCTGGATCACTGGCCTGAGAAAACCAACCGTATCCGGGTCCATACACCGGGCGGCCTGGCTGGTGTGCTGAGTTTTGAAAAAGGCTCCTATATCTTTTCTTACCGGGATGGTGGGGAGGATGTTTCTCTGACCATGCCCTTCCAGACGGCCTCTTATAACAGCGGCGCTCTGCATCCTGTGTTCCAGATGAATATCCCTGAAGGGTATGTGCGTGAGAGATTATCGGAGCGTCTGCGCCGCTACACCCGGGTCAATGACATGCTGTTTCTTGCCCTGCAGCAGAAAAACGGGATAGGCCGTCTCTCATTTGAAAGTGATCTTGATATCACACCTGCCGGGCATGATTCTCTGGAGTCCCTGATTCATTGGAGCAGCCGCGAGAGTGCCTTTGAATACCTGCTGGATAAATATCTGTTAAACACCGCCGCCATCTCCGGTGTGCAGCCAAAGCTACTGGTGAATACTCAGGTTGCAGGTGCCATTGATAGCGACAGAGGGACATTGATAGAGCCGGAGCTGATTGTAAAAACAGGTGGGGAGGAGCATGAAAATCTGGCGCTTAATGAGTTTGTCTGCATGAGCATTGCTAAAGCCTGCGGCATTTCTGTGCCGGAGTTCTGGCTGTCTGAGAATCATGAACTGTTCATTATGAAACGCTTCGATCAGGCTGATGGCCAGCCCCTGGGGATGGAAGATTTTGCGGTGTTGATGAAAAGGCCCGGGGATGAAAAGTACCTGGGATCCTATGAGAATGTCGCCAAAGTAGTGCAGCTGTATACGCGGGATGCCCGGCAGACGGATCAGGTTTTTGATTACATTGCCATCAGCTGCCTGCTGGGCAATGGGGATGCGCACCTGAAAAACTTCTCCCTGCTTTACAACAGTATTCAGCCATTGACGGGTTTACGCCTGTCTCCCCTTTATGATGTGGTGAATACCACGGTCTACCCTTCACAATCTCATGATCTGGCGCTGAAGATGGACAAAACCCGGGAGTTTCCCAATCAGGACAAACTGGTACGGTTTGGCAAAAAGATCGGTGTGAAAAAACCAGCCATAAGGTTGGAAGAGATGGCTGATACGGCCCTGGATTTTATCCAGAGGTTTGACCGATGGGAGGTGTACCCTGAACTGAAACCGGCACTGAAGACCGCAATCAGCCAGGCGATGGCTGTTACTGACAGTGGCGTACGGTTTGATATTAAACGACAGAAAAAAAGAAAGTCAGATCGTTGGGATTTGTGAAATACACCCCTGTATTTCACCCTTCGGGCCAGCCTGAAGGCTGTCCACCAGATTTGAATGGATCAAATCGGAACAGCTTCAGCTGGCCTGCCTGCAGGTGAGTTACATGGATGTAACTCATAAAATGGTTCCGGACAATTTTGTGAACCCGCTACGCAGTCTACAAACCCCGCTTAACCAATAAACGAGAAAGGCACACTATCTTACGATAGTGGGCCTTTCTCGTTTATTGGTGGAGACGGCGGGATTTGAACCCGCGTCCGCCGATTCTACGCCTTTGGCTCTACATGCTTAGAATCCGTTATTAAGTTAACGCACAACGACCCAACGGGCAGGGTGAACTACGCGATCCTGAAAGTTTTAGCTCATCAGCCCCAGGCAGACATCAAAGCGATCCCGTTTGCATTTGCGATCAGTACCAACCAACAGGCAAGTCAGAGTGATCGGGAGCAGGCAGGGTTTAAGCTGCCATAGCTCCTTGGTAGTTGTCTTCATTAGCAACTAAAAGGTTTGCAGTGATTTGATTTACGAGAGCCACTACGCGCTCGACATGCACCTCAGGTTTCGATACCGTCGTCGAATCCTAATCGTCCCCGGTAAAACCTGGCGCTATTTATTACAAAAAAGGCATTATAAGTCAACTGGTTATTGATGCTGATTATATAGTAGAGGGTGTTTTGCTCTGTCGTCTGCAAGTGGCTGTGGCGACGGATCGGTGGATGTTGTGCGTCAGGTACGTGGACGGCTCTGTTCATGAGGGTTAAATTAGTCGTAGTTAAGTGGAGCTGGCGCATGACTGGAATTAAACCAGAGAGAGCACTTGTAACCTTTGAAGACTATTTGGCCCGTGAGCAGGGTCGTGAGACCAGGCATGAATTTGTTGATGGCGAAGTTGTGGCCATGGCGGGGGCGAGTATTGAACACAATATTATTGCCGGTAACCTTTTTGCCTTTCTTCATGGCAAGCTGGCTGGTCAGGCCCCCTGCCGCCCCTTTATCTCGGATATGCGGGTAAGGGTTAAAAACGAAACTATGGATCGCTGTCGTTACCCGGATGTGATGGTCTCATGCCATGAACCTGTTGACTCTCTACACTATGACCGCTGTGATTTGATCGCGGAGGTCTTGAGTGATGGAACAGCCGGTACTGACCGTACTGAAAAAATGTCGGAGTACAGCCATGTTCTTAAGGGGGGAGACTACCTGCTGGTCAGCCAGTATGAGGAGCGGGTGGAAAGAATCACAGTCAAAAGTGAAGGTGTTATTGACTACAGGGTTTATGGCCCTGAAGACGAGATTGAGTTAACCCGTTTTGAATTCAAGATACCTGTGAGTGCGATATACACTGGTATAAGTTCAGTTTCTGAAGGCACATAAGAAAAAGGCGACCAGTCCTGAAACCTGCCGCCAGTTGCTATCAGCCGCGGTGCATTACCCGCTGCTTTTCAATGTTCCATTCGCGCTCTTTGGTGGTGGCGCGCTTGTCGAACTCTTTCTTGCCCCGTGCCAGGGCAATCTGGCATTTGATCAGGTGCTGCTTCCAGTACAGCTTCACAGCAATACAGGTATGGCCTTTCTGCTGGGTTTCGGCAAACAGCTTGGCCAGTTCCCTGCGGTTCAGGAGGAGCTTTCGGTCCCGCAGCGGGTCCGCCACCACATGGGTGGAAGCGGTGGTCAGGGGGGTGATCTGGACACCAATGAGCCAGGCTTCTCCGTCTTTGAGCAGTACGTAGCTGTCGACCAGCTGCACTTTACCCTGCCGGAGACTTTTTACTTCCCAGCCTGCCAGTGAAATGCCCGCTTCAAATGACTCATCGATATGATAATCATGACGGGCCTTCTTGTTGACGACAATCGAGGAGTCGCCTTTTGCGCCTTTTTTGGATCTCTTAGCCATGGCGCGGATTATAACGCGGATGCAGCATAAAACCAGTCAGGGGTATGCGCACTGTTTGGCAGAGATGGTTTTGTTTGGGTTTTTTTCCTGTTGCCGGAGAGGTCTGGAGAATTATTTTTCCTGCAGGATCAGAAAACAGTTGAGCCTTACGGGTAAACCGATACAATACTTTCGGTCGCTCCCCGCCTTGATGATTGCCGGTTTTCCCCCATGTGAATCCCTCGTGATGAATTGCTGGTCGATACCATCTCTGGATGGCTTGCTTGTGTCGGGAGTGCGCTCAATAAAATAGAAGTAGTAGTTATTGAGGAGTCTCATGTCAGGACAGAATCCAACCGCGTCAAAGAATACCTGGAACAACCGATGGACGTTTATGCTGGCGGCAGCCGGTTCCGCTATCGGTCTGGGTAATATCTGGAAATTCCCCTACATTGCCGGGCAGTATGGCGGCGGCGCTTTTGTGCTGGTGTATATCCTGTTTATCGTCATGATTGGTGTTCCGCTGCTAATGGCTGAAGCCGCCATCGGTCGAAGCACTCGCCTGAGCCCGTTGAATGGTATGCGAAAGCTGACGTCTGAAATGGGCATTTCCCGGGCCTGGGAAGGCATTGCCTGGATGGGGATGGCCACCGGCTTTGTGATTCTGACTTTCTACAGCGTTATTGCTGGCTGGTCATTGTCGTATGCCTGGGAAACCCTTACCGGCGTTTTCACTGGTATGACTGCACAGGAGGTGGGCAGTGAATTTGAAGCCTTGACGCTTTCCGCTCCAAGGCAGATTTTCTGGCACACCATGTTTATGGTCATCACTGTGTTTATCACTGCGCGTGGTATTCACAAGGGGCTGGAAAAAGGCCTGCAGGTGATGATGCCCACCCTGTTCGTGCTGCTGATCGTGATGCTGGGCTACAGCATGTTCGCTACGGGTGAATTCATGCGTGGTTTCCACTTCATGTTTGATTTCAACTTCAGCAAGGTGACCGGTGAGGCAGTGGTGGCCGCCATGGGTCAGGCGTTCTTCACTCTGAGCCTGGGAATGTGTACCCTCATGGCTTATGGCGCTTACATGCCTGCTAATAACTCCATCCCCCGCACAGCCATGAACGTTGCTTTCCTGGATACCCTGATGGCGATCATGTCTGGCCTGATCGTTTTTCCGATTGTCTACGCCCATGGTCTGGAACCTTCCGCTGGCCCAGGTCTGCTGTTTGTCTCCCTGACTTCCGCTTTCGCCAATATGTCTGGCGGATGGTTCGTTGGCTTTATGTTCTTTGCCCTGGTTGGCATTGCTGCATTGAGTTCGGCCATCTCCCTGATCGAGCCTAGTCTGGCCTGGGCTACTGAAAGGTTTGGCATGAAGCGTGCGCCGGCAACCATTCTGATTGGTGCTTCAGTATGGTTTGTTGGTCTGGCCTGCGTATTCTCTTTCAACCACTGGTCGGAAGTGAAGTTCCTGGATCGTACGATATTTGACCTGTTCGCGGATGCTACCGATAAGCTGCTGCTGCCGTTGGGTGGTGCACTGACAGCCATCTTTGCCGGCTGGGTCATGAAGCGCTCCACTCTCAACAGGGAGCTGGCCATGAGCGTGGGTATGTTCAATCTCTGGAGCGCATTGATCCGGGTAGTAGTCCCTGTTTGTGTACTGATTGTTCTGTTTACGACATTGTTCTGATTTAACAGGCACACAGGTTATGCCGCCACTTCCGGGAGAGAATCCTGGCGGCAATGCCAAAGTGTAGGGGTTTTCCCTTTTACCGCAAGGTCGGATTGGTTATTCTATCCGACCTTGTTTTATTTCAGGAATGCGTGAAGTCATGCCAACAGTGTCGCGCTCAGCCCTGATTATGCACAGCGTCCGGGAAATGTATGACCTGGTGGCTGACGTGGAATCTTATCCGGAATTTTTGCCCTGGTGTTCTGACGCCAGGATTGTCAGGCAGGAAGGTGAGGTTATAGAAGCATCGCTGTCGCTGGCCAAGGGCGCTCTCAGTTATGAGTTCGCCACAAGGAACCGAATGGTCCCTGATGAGTCTATAGACATGCAGCTTCTGGAGGGACCTTTCTCCCGCCTGAGTGGCGGCTGGTCTTTCAAAGCCCTGGGGGATGAGGGGTGTAAGGTTTCGCTGGATCTTGATTTTGAGCTTTCCAGCAAACTGCTGCAGGCAACCGTGGGGCCGGTGTTCGGCAAGGCTATGAATAAAATGGTGGAAGCATTCTGTCAGCGAGCGGAGCAGATATATGGCTGAAGTGGATAGCGGATCCAGGGTGAACATAGAAGTCGCCTACGCCAAGCCCAGTGAACAGCGTATCCTGTCTGTTCAGGTTGATGAAGGAACATCAGTCCTTGATGCGGTCAGGCAATCGCGGATTTGTGATCAGTTTCCGGAAATCGATCCGGACTCGGCCCGGTTGGGGATATTTGGCAAGGCTGTCGCCAGGCCAGGGGAGCAGGTGGTTCAGGAGGGGGAAAGAATCGAGATCTATCGCCCCCTGATTGCTGACCCCAAAGAAGTTCGGCGCAAGCGCGCGGAAAAGGCCAGGCAGAAGAAGGAAGTCGCTGCCTGATCAGGGCTGCTGGCTGCCGCCCGGGAGGAAATCGCCCTGGATGGACGCCAGCTTGTCGTCTTCGAAAAAGATCGTCAGGGTTTGCTGGGTACGATCCTTGCCACCCGGCTGCAGGCTGTAGACGTAATCCCAGCGATCCTTGTTGAAGGTATCTTCCAGCAGGGGGGTGCCCAGGACATACCTGGCCTGGTTACGGGTCATCCCGGGGCGAAGCTGATCCACCATATTCTGGGTAATGACATTTCCTTGCTGAATATCAATCTTATAAGCACCGGGAAAACTGATAAGCTTGGAACCGCTGTCAGTAGAGCTGGCGCATCCAGCCAGTAAGGCGGCAGCGGAAATAACGATTGCGGTCAGGGCCGGATGTTTTTGCATCGGTTTCAGACTTCCACTATCTTCTTCGAAAATGAAATAGTTGTACAAAAATGTGATAATAGCAGGGTTCACCTGCTAAAGGTTAGGGAAACGTGTTGGAAAATCAAGAGTTGCGAAAAGCGGGCCTCAAGGTCACCCTTCCGCGAGTGAAGATACTGCAGATCCTGGAAAGCTCCCAGGGTCTTCACATGAGCGCGGAGGATGTCTACAAGGCACTTCTGGAGGCGGAAGAGGATGTTGGCCTTGCCACGGTCTACCGGGTTCTGACCCAGTTCGAGGGAGCGGGCCTGGTGGTGCGCCACAACTTTGATAGCGGGCACTCTGTTTTCGAGCTGGCCCGTGGTGAACACCATGATCACATGGTCTGCATGGTAAGTGGTGACATTGTTGAATTTGTTGATGAAGAGATTGAGCGTCGGCAGCAGGAAATCGCCGACAAGCACGGTTACGAGATTGTTGACCACAACCTGGTGCTATACGTAAAGCCCAAGAAGAAATCCTGAGTGGTGAGATCATTCGCTTCCATGTTGAAGTTGAGTGAATGAACTGCACACGTTTTCCAGAAGAAGTTTTTCAAAACCGGCGCAAGCCGGTTTTTTTTTAGCTAGGAGCCTGACCGAGAATAGCGGTCGAGGATAAAGTTCAGTAGATCGAGTCAGATTTTTCACTGGATTTGTGCGAATAGCTGACCTATTCAATCAAATTCAGTGGGAAATCTGGCCGATCTTCCTGGGCTTCAGGCCGACCTGTCTATTCTCGGTCAGGCTCCTAGCCATTTCCCTGTCTGCTTCCGGGCAGCCTCCCAGCATCTCCCTTGCGTGTGTCAGGGTAGACTGAGTGATCTCTACACCACCAAGCATTCGGGCAATTTCTTTAACCCGGAGTTCGCCGTCAAGCCCGGTTATACGGGTATTGGAACGGGTTTTACTGACCTTCTTGTTGACCTGCAAATGCTGGTGCCCCTGCGAGGCAACCTGCGGCTGATGAGTGACACAGAGCACCTGGCATTTCTCACCCAGCTCCCTGAGCATGGAGCCGACGATTTCCGCTGTGCCGCCGCCAATACCAACATCCACTTCGTCAAAGACCATGCTGGGGATGTCAGAGGTCTGGGCTGTAATGACCTGAATTGCCAGGCTGATGCGGGATAGTTCGCCACCCGATGCAACCTTTGCCAGGGGTTTGGCTGTCTGTCCGGGATTGGTGGTGACCAGGAATTCAATATCTTCCAGACCCTGGGACGAG
Organism: Endozoicomonas sp.; assembly: GCA_051008495.1. Classification (GTDB taxonomy): domain Bacteria; phylum Pseudomonadota; class Gammaproteobacteria; order Pseudomonadales; family Endozoicomonadaceae; genus Endozoicomonas_A. Next base: position 8,608 of record JBPCXN010000199.1, read on the forward strand.
AGATTTGCAGAATTTACCGGCTCCAGGGCAATCACAAACTGTCCTCTTGGCATACCCAGCAGAGCCATTCTGGAGATCACCTGTTTTTGCAGCTTTGCTGCTGCCTTCTGCCTTTTTCCGGACAGTGATTCGGCCTTCTTCTGGTACTGGCTCTTCAGATCGTCAAGCTGTTGCTGCATCTCTTCAGCGTGCTCATCGCTGAACTGGATCTTTTCAAGCTCGCTGCTGAGAGACTGCTGTTTCTCAAGAAGCTGCTCTGGCTGAACCCGGTGTTTTCTGGCCAGGTCGTAGATGGCGCTTAACCGTTCATCGATTTCCTGCATGCGCTGTGGGTCGGCGTCGAAATGATCGATGAAATGATTGATCTCACCCACGGCTTCCTCTACCTGGATCTGTGCCGATGACAGCATCTCCAGGGTGTTGTTGATAGCAGGGTGATCGACCTTTAGATCACCAAGGCGCTGCAGGCTGAGTGTGAGCAGTTGCAGAACATTGCCGCTATCGTTGTCGGAGCAAATCTCGTTGACCTGGTGGCAGGCTGACAGAGTGGCTTCCGCACTGCTGAGCTGGCGCAGTTGTTTTTCAAGCTCTTCCAGTTCACCTTCGGACAGGGCCAGCTGATCAAGCTCCTGCAGTTGATAGCTGAGCAGCTGAATGCGTTCATCCTGCTCCTGACGGGTATTTTGCAGTTGTTCCAGAAGGTTGCGGGTTTGATTGTATTGATGCGCCAGTGAAGCAACTTCAGACGCCAGGCGGCCAGTTCCAGCGTAATCATCCAATAAAAGGCAATGGTTTGGTTTTTTTAAAAGCGACTGGTGTTGATGCTGACCATGGATATCAATCAGGAGTCCGCCAATAGTGCGAAGATCGGCTAACGGTGAAGGTGTTCCGTTGATATAGGCTCTTGAGCGGCCTTCCTTGGTAATGACGCGGCGCAGAATGCACTCACCGTCGTCGCTGCTGAGTTCTTTTTCTTCCAGCCATTGCCGGGCTCTCGGGCAACTCTGGAGATCAAAGGCTGCGTGGATTTCCGCCTTGTCGGTTCCTGTTCTTACACATTCGCTGTCGGTTCGGTCGCCGGTGGCCAGCCCCAGGGCGTCGAGCATGATGGACTTGCCGGCGCCGGTCTCTCCGGTAATGACCGTCATGCCGGGACTGATATCAAGATCCAGCTGGTCAACGATGGCGAAGTTGCTGATAGATAGTTGGGTCAGCATAACGGTTTCCGGTGCATGTCTGGTATTAACTGTTTAAATATACAGTAACCTGTGCAGTGCCGGCGGTAAAGTGAATAAAGGAAAAAAACGCTGGTTGCAGAGGGGTTGAATACTGTTTTGCCACCCCCATATACGGAGTCATTAAATGATTTGCCTACCGGTGGAGATGCGGAATGACAGTTGAAAACGGCAAGCCCGAAGAGCAGGTTGCTGAAGAGGCAGTCACTGAACAGGTTGAAACGCAGGCTGATGCTCAGGAAGTTGAGGGTGTGCTCGAAGAGGAACAGAACCAAGACATCGGTAACGTGCTGAAAGAGATCGAAGAACTTAATGAAGAGCTGAACAAAGCTCGCGATACAGCGCTGAGAGCCCAGGCGGAGATGCAGAACATCAAGCGTCGCGCTGAGCAGGATGTGGAAAAGGCGCACAAGTTCGCCCTGGAAAAGTTTGTCGACTCCCTGATTCCCGTAGTCGACAGCCTGGAAAAAGGCATTGAGAGTGCAGAGCAGTCTGAAGCCGCTCAAGAAGCTCTGCTGGAAGGTATGAACCTGACGCTGAAGCAGTTCCTGGATGCCCTGGCCCGTTTCTCTGTGGAGCAGGTGAGCCCGGAAGGCCAGCCATTCGACCCTAATTTCCACCAGGCCATGTCCATGGTGCCGAACCAGGATCTGGAAGCCAACACGGTTATGAATGTGTTTCAAAAAGGTTACACGCTGAATGGTCGGCTGATTCGTCCGGCCATGGTGGTGGTGTCCAGCTGAGCGGAGTCTCAGCCGCTGGATATTCAATAACTGGATATTCAGCAACTGTTTATTCAGTAACTGTTCAGTAACAAGGGTTGCCCGATAACCCTTATCACCATGAGTCGCCATGAGTCCTGATCCTGGTCCTTCGGCTTCTACGATAAAAAAATCGGAAAAACGCTTCGGGGGCGGCCTTGAAAAAAAAACAGCCGCTCCCATATAGCTAGACAAAGGCCTTATTCCTCCGGCTCATCCAGATGAATCCCGTAGATGACACCGCAGGCGGCCAGCGAATTTAACGATTAATCAAGAATTTTGCCCTGGTTCAGGGCGGTGGAGAGATTCAGCAATGGGTAAAATAATCGGCATCGACCTGGGTACGACCAACTCCTGTGTTGCCATCCTGGATGGTGAAAAGGCCAAGGTTCTGGAAAACGCTGAAGGCGGACGTACCACACCTTCAATCATTGCCTACACCGACGACGGCGAAACCCTGGTAGGTCAGCCAGCCAAGCGTCAGGCAGTGACCAACCCGGACAATACCCTGTTCGCCATCAAGCGTCTGATCGGCCGTCGTTACAAGGATAACGTGGTTCAGAAAGACATCGAAATGGTGCCTTACAAAATTGTTGAAGCGGACAATGGCGACGCCTGGGTTGAAGCCAAGGGCGACAAGAAAGCTCCACCACAGATTTCCGCTGAAATCCTGAAGAAAATGAAGAAGACCGCCGAGGACTACCTGGGCGAGACCGTCTCCGAAGCAGTTATCACCGTTCCGGCTTACTTCAACGACTCCCAGCGTCAGGCTACCAAAGACGCCGGTCGCATTGCTGGTCTGGAAGTTAAGCGCATCATCAACGAGCCTACCGCTGCGGCGCTGGCCTACGGTATGGACAAGCGCAAGGGCGACCAGACCATCGCGGTCTACGACCTGGGTGGTGGTACCTTCGATATCTCCATCATTGAAATTGCCGACGTAGACGGCGAGCATCAGTTCGAAGTACTGGCCACCAACGGTGACACCTTCCTGGGTGGTGAAGACTTTGACCTGCGCCTGATCGAATACCTGGCGGACGAATTCAAGAAAGACCAGGGCATGGACCTGAAAGGCGACCCCCTGGCCATGCAGCGTCTGAAAGAAGCTGCTGAAAAAGCCAAGATCGAGCTGTCTTCCGCTCAGCAGACTGATGTCAACCTGCCTTACATCACTGCTGATGCTACAGGGCCTAAGCACCTGAACGTTAAGGTTACCCGTTCCAAGCTGGAATCCCTGGTAGAAGACCTGGTTCAGCGTTCCCTGGAACCTTGCCGCATGGCCGTTAAGGATTCCGACCTGGATCTGTCTGACATCGACGAGGTTATCCTGGTGGGTGGTCAGACCCGTATGCCAATGGTTCAGGAAAAGGTTGCTGAATTCTTCGGTAAAGAAGCTCGCAAGGACGTTAACCCTGACGAAGCAGTAGCCATGGGTGCTTCCATCCAGGCTGCGGTACTGGCTGGTGATGTTAAAGACGTACTGCTGCTGGACGTCACTCCGCTGACCCTGGGTATTGAAACCATGGGTGGCGTAATGACGGCGCTGATCGACAAGAACACCACTATCCCGACCAAGAAGTCCCAGGTGTTCTCTACTGCCGACGACAACCAGACTGCGGTAACCATCCACGTCTGTCAGGGTGAGCGTAAGCAGGCAACGGCGAATAAGTCCCTGGGTCGTTTCGACCTGGCTGACATTCCGCCAGCACCACGCGGTATGCCTCAGGTCGAAGTCAGCTTCGACCTGGACGCCAACGGTATCCTGAACGTGTCTGCTAAGGACAAGGCGACTGGCAAGGAACAGTCCATCGTCATCAAAGCCTCTTCCGGTCTGTCCGATGATGAAATCGATCAAATGGTACACGATGCGGAAGCTAATGCCGCTGAAGACCAGAAGTTCGAAGAGCTGGCTGCTGCCCGCAACACTGGCGATGGCCTGGTGCACGCTACCCGCAAAACTCTGGAAGAAGCCGGCGAAAAGGCTACTGAAGAAGAGAAGACCGCCATCAACAAGGCGCTCGAAGAGCTGGAAGAAGTGCTGAAGGGCGACGACAAGGACGCCATTGAAGCCAAGTCCAAGGCTCTGTCTGAAGCTTCCTCCGGTCTGGTTCAGAAGATGTACGCCGAAGCTCAACAGCAGCAGCCTGGCGCTGAAGCCGCCCAGGAAGCCGACGCTTCTTCTTCCACTGCTGACGATGCGGTTGACGCCGAGTTCGAAGAAGTGAAAGAAGAGAAGAAGTAACAGCGTTTCCGCGCTGCGGACTTCATTATGAGACTGACGGCGCGGGAGTTCTATCCCGCGTTGTCGTGTCTGAAGATCCTTCAGGAGTGCATGGGCTGGTT
>JBPCXN010000200.1:0-7090 GCA_051008495.1 Endozoicomonas sp.
TTTTGTCATTCAAACTTGGGTAAAAAGTATCAAGAACTGGGAAAAGCCTCCACAAGTGATCACTTTATGATCAGTTTTTGTTGCAAAGCAGGCTGTTAATAAGAATCATTCTCTTGGTGCGTAAGCCCTGCTGATGGTCTACATCCTGTTAACCTCAGGGGCACTAGACATTCATCGGTTAACCCTTGCTGGCACTATTCAAATGAGGCTGGATCACAGTCCAGTTAGTTTCAGGCTCAGGTCGGGTGTAAACGATCTTGCTAAGCTCTCTTTAATGCGCACACAGGCAGAGTCTAATCAAAAAACCGGGCTCTCGTTACGAAATAGCTGCAACACTTTCGGCTTCGTAGGCCAGTCGTCTGTTGAAACTGTCGCCAAACATTTTCCCGGTGTCGTCCAGTTAGACGGTCAGCTCTCTGCCTGTGGCGACTTACCCGCTTATAAAACGTGCTTCATCGAACACTCTCCCTGTTTTCAACATGAAGTAAACAGCCCTGCCAATTTTGTGTGCCAGCACTGATAACGCCTTACCTTTAGACATACGACGCTGGAGTTTTTGTAAATATCGCTGTGCTTTTTCATTACCTCTCAGGTGAAGAACCGCTGCTTCTGAGAAGGCCCACTTGAGATGGGCGTTGCCAATCTTGTTGCCCTGAGTTCCGTAAACTTTGCCTGCCGATTCCGCTTTGCATTTGACCAGCCTGCTGTAGGAGGCAAATTTCTGAACAAGGGAAACCGTGAAATCTCGCCGATTTCATAAACAATAGTCAGCGCCAGTATATCTCCAATACCCGGCACAGTTTTCAGTAGACTGAACTCTTTGCTGTTGAATTTCTGGGTGTGCTTTTTGAGTTTCCATTCAATCTTGCCCAGCTCTTTATCAAAAAACGTTACCAAATCCAGGTCGAGGTCAACACTGGTCTGAACCATGTCATCTGGAAACAGTTCCCTGACTTGCTCGCGATTGTTTTCATAGCGCAGGTTCAGCCGGTTAAGGTCTGGGAGGTTATATTGGCTGGCGGTGTTTTTCACATGCGCCTTGAGTTCGCCGGAATACCGCACCAGTCGCGATCTTCGGCGCAGAAGGTCACGGGTAGCACGCATTTCCTGCGGGAACTCATAGGCCATCGGAAAATTGCCCCCTCGTAACAGTTTGGCAATTTTATAAGAATCGACCTTATCGTTCTTAGTTTTACCTCCGTGGATCGCTTTCATGTAGAGAGCGTGTTCGAGGATAAAGTCGATGTTCTGCTCCGCGCACCAGTCTGCTACCCAGTACCAGCAGTGCATACATTCAACACCCACTACAATATTGCCGATATAAGGTTCTATGAGCTGTAGTAGCGCAGCCGGTTCGGCATTGATTTTCTGGTGAACCTGTTTGTCACCCTGATCGTCAATGATGCAGACGTAAAGCATCCGGGCGTGTAAGTCGATACCGCAGTAATAAGGGTGTGAGTTGTTGTAGAATCTCATTGGGTCTTCTCCGTTTTGGTTTGGTCGCCTTCCAGTCTGCTGTATCGGCAGCAGGCTGGGGAGAGGGCTCAATGAGTATCAAGTAAATCCAGGTGACGCCTACGGCGCACCTGATTTAGGCGTTATGCTGAATTTCTGGTCAAAGAGTAGAATTCTGCAGTAAATTAACTTGGGGAGAATAGCTAGATGGCCAAATATCGAAATAATCTACCGCAGCTTGGAAGTGGCATATTTGCGAGTTATACCGGTATGGACACCGAACTTCTTTACAATAATGGAATCGATTTACCTAGTTTTGCGTCCTACCCTTTACTTTCAAATCCGGAGCATAAAAACATAATCCACGAGTACTATTGTAATCTGGTGGATTTGGCGCGGGAACAAAATGTTGGCGTAATACTCGATGCAGTGAGGCTATGTTGCCGTCAGTGGTTGGTACACCATAGTTCCATTTATACTTTGACCAAACGGTTGATTTTTTATATTGATCCTCTTGCTACTCATGAGCTGTAGAGATTTTTTGTCAGCATATTCTCATTTTCAGTCTAATGCTTACTTGGAATTTCCAATCATAGGAAATAACTGTGCCTTATAAAGCCATCGCTCAGAGCATTGCCACATTATTTATATTTCAGGTGATTGTCCGATAGTTTCAACAACAGGCCAGCCAGAATTCCACCATATGCAGCCTTTCCAGCTGTCTGGATTCAGGCAGGTGTTTCATAAAAAAAACGCCACCCGAAGGCAGCGTTTTCATCATGCATTTTCTTTTGACTTGTCTTTGCTCAACTTACCAAGCAGATACATAACCGGCCCCGACAATGCATAGCCCAGGAACAGCAGCATCAGCACCCTGGGAGGATCGGTAAAGATCACAGCAAAGGCCAGCACTATGGCGATCACAAAGATGAAATGCACTCGCCCGCGCAAGTCGATCTTCTTGAAGCTGTGGTATTTGATATTGCTCACCATCAGGACACCGGCCAAAGCTGTAACCAGGGCTCCGAATAGAGCAGCAAGCGTGGAGGTACCGTCTATACCAAAATCACTCAGTGCCCAGACCATGCCAATCACCAGTGCAGCCGCGGCAGGGCTGGCAAGGCCGGTAAAGAAACGGCTGTCTGCCACTTCAATCTGGGTATTGAAACGAGCCAGGCGCAGGGCAGCACAGGCCGCATAGATAAAGGCCACCATCCAGCCCAGCTTGCCCAGGTCATGCAGCGCCCAGCTGTACGCCACCATGCCAGGGGCAACACCAAACGTGACCATATCGGCCAGGCTGTCGTATTCAGCGCCAAACTTGCTCTGGGTGTTGGTCATGCGGGCAACACGACCATCCAGCCCGTCCAGGATCATGGCTACGAAAACCGAGACACAGGCCTGGGTGAAAAAGCCCGCCTGCGCACTGATAATGGCGTAGAAGCCGCAGAACAGGTTACCGGTAGTAAACAGGTTCGGCAGCAGGTAGATACCTCTGTGGCGAACGGTCTGTCCGCCTTCAACCACTTCATCTTCAAAGTGCTCGTCAACGGGAAAGATGCCGTCTACCGCACCCTGATCCTTGTCGGGTCGGTCCGAATTCTCTGTCATTGAAACATATGCCCATCATACAGCCAGTGATAATCCACCACTTTACCATGAAAAAACAGAGTGCAGTAATATCCCGCAGAAATGGGAATTGTATATAAGATATAAAGTTGTAAGCCCTGACAAAGTCCTCTGCAGCCCTTGACTGGCAGTTGACTAGAATGGTTCACAACAGCCTTTTATCAACGATTGTCCAGCGCAGGATGTTTGATGAATATTCCTCTCTGCACCATCCTTCTGATGGTTCTGTCACATGCATCCGAAGTCACCACTCCAGCCTCCTGCTATGCCCCACAAGTCCCAAGAGGCCAGCCAATAAAAGTGATGACTCATAACATCCAGCTTGCCCTGGGTGAGTACCGCCGCTTCTGGAAAAGTGATGAACAGGCCATGCCATCAAAAATCCAGGTGATGGCAACCCTGGCAAGCATTGAGAAAGTGATCCTTGACGAGCAGCCAGACATCCTGTTTCTGCAGGAGGCCAGCCGCCACAGTGTTATCTCACACTACATCGACCAGATAGCCGCCATCAAGGAGCGCCTCGGAGCGGACTATTGCATGAAGAGCGAATATTACTGGAACAGGGCCTACATACCCAGAGGGCAAATGTGGGGCGCCATGGATTACAGCTTGGTTATTTTCACCCGATACTCCATGAGCAAGACGAGAAAAGTTGATCTACCCAGAGAGTTCTCACTCACCTCCTGGTTTTACCCTTACCGGTTTCTTATGGAGACCGACCTGCTGACTGAAGACGGACAGACTATTAGCCTGCTGAACACTCATCTCGACGCTCATGACCAAAAAGGACTGCTCAGACTGCGCCAGATGGCTGCTGTTCACTGGCATATAAGCAAGCTCTACCGCCAAAAAACGCCCTTCATCCTTGCCGGAGACTTCAACCTGATTCCTCCAGACGTCAGGAAATGGTTACCCGAAAACCAGAAAAGTCATTTTGGAGAAAAAATGCATATGGGCATCTTTTACAACGATGCCTGGCTTGATGTCGTGCCTTCCCTGGAGAATGTCACCGGCAGTGACCGGAGGCAATGGACTACTGCCTATGACCAGAACCGTCATGAGCTGGATCTCAATCTGGACTACCTGATTTACTCAAACACCTCCCTGAGCCTTATAAGCAGCCGGGTTATGCAGGAGCATAAGAAGCTGTCGGATCATGTGCCTGTAACGGCAGTTTTTCTGCTAAAGGAAAAGGAAAGCTCATCAGAAAATTGAGTGTCCGGCCTTCTTGGCAAAGTACTTCAGGGCTTCCATGCCAACAATGGAGTTACCCTTGGGGCCCAGTTCAGGGCTCCAGACACAGATCGACATTTCACCTGGTATGATGGCGACAATGCCGCCTCCGACACCGCTTTTGCAGGGCAGGCCAACCCGAAAAGCAAACTCCCCGGCTTCATCGTAGGTGCCACAGGTCATCATCAGGGAATTGATTCGACGGGCCTGGAGCCCAGAGACTACCTGCTCATCCCTGTAAGGGTGCTTCCCCTCCTGGGCCAGAAAACGGAAAGCACGTGCCAGGTCGCGACAGCTCATAGCCAGCGAGCACTGGTAAAAGTAAAAGTCCAGCACCCTGGAGATATGGTTAGTGAGATTACCAAAACTCTTCAGATAGTTGGCCAAAGCCGCATTTCGCTGACCATTGTCGTACTCGGAACGGAACACCTCTTCATCATAGTGAACGTCAATGTTATTGGACAGTCCACGGACAAAATCGAGAAAATCCCGCTTGGGTGCTTCAATGAATTCCAGCAGGGCATCTGTAACCACCAACGCTCCGGCGTTAATAAATGGATTGCGGGGAATGCCGTTTTCATATTCCAGCTGAGAGAGTGAGTTGAATGCTGTCCCAGATGGTTCGACACCAACCCGCTTGAAGAGGGTTTCCCCGGAATAATGCATAGCCAGGCTGAGACAGAAGACTTTCGAAATACTCTGTATCGAGAACATCTCGTCCGCGTCCCCGACAACGAAATCCTCTCCATCGACGGTACTGATGGCCATGCCGAATTTGTTCGGATCTACTTCTGCCAGCGCCGGTATGTGGTCCGCCAGCTTACCCTGGCCGAAAGACCTGGCAACAAGCTCAGGCATTGACGCCAGCACTCTCTGAATATTTTCCATGGTCCTGCAGCCCTCCAGATCGGTGAAAACCGTCGAGAAAAAATCGGCGCAAAGCTTAAGGCCGTCGGCTCCTGTTGATCAAGTCGCCATCACCCCTTACAAAAAGCCTAAATCTGTGGACGTGAGTTGGTATGACCTTTCTGCTGAACATATACTTCCGCCCCGGGCATCGAAATTCTGTCACAGTAGAGAGCGCACGATGAGTTTCAAGCAATACCAGCGAATCACCCTGATCATGGCCATGGAGCAGGAAGCCCAGCCGCTTATCGAACAATTAGGGCTTGTGCCGCTGGACATGCAGGACCCGGTGTTGCCTTGCCGTGCCTACTCAGGAAAATACCAGAGGCTGGATGTCTCTCTGGTGATCAACGGCACTGATCCAATCCATGGCGTACAGTGCATAGGCACACAGGCTGCCACCCTGGCAGCCAGGGAAGCCATCATGCAGTTTCAACCGGACCTGCTGCTTAATGCCGGAACCTGCGGCGCTTTCAAAGACAAGGGAAGCAATATAGGTGACGTCTATCTGGGTGACAGAATTCGCTATTTTGACCGTCGTGTACCTATAAATGATGCCTACCAGAACTGTGCTGATGGCAACTACCTTTGTGAACACGCCATTACTCTGGCAAAAACTTTGAACATGCCAACGGCTGTCGTCTGCACGGGCAACTCCATAGACATGAGCCCCACCGACGAATCCATCATTCAAAAAGAACCCATAGTTGCCAAAGAGATGGAAGCGGCAGCCATTGCCTGGATCGCTTCCCTGTACAATGTACCTTTAGTAGCCCTGAAATCCGTCACTGACCTGATGGACGGTGGAGAATCAACAACCGAGGAATTCCAGAAAAACCTGGCCATGGCTTCTGGCAATCTGGCCAAAGCTGTAGTGCGATTGCTTGAATTTCTGGCCGGACAGCAGGATACTTCTTCTGCTTAGGTTCAATTGATGCTGCTGCAAACTCTGCCCAGGCAGTCAAACGCAGACAGACTGGTATCCAGAAGAATAAACAACAAATCGAGAATACCCATGCGCTACCTTCTTGCCATCCTTCTTCCACCTGTTGCCGTTTTCCTGTGTGCAAAACCCATACAGGGCCTGCTGAATATCATTCTGACCCTGATGTTCTGGGTGCCCGGCATCGTTCACGCACTGTTTGTTGTCCACAGCCACCTGGCTGACAATCGCAATAAAGAGCTGATCAAGGCCATCAAGGACAAAAATGATTAAGTCACAGCGCCTTCTCCCGTTGGTTCCCCTGCTGACAGCACTCACTCTGAGTGGCTGCCAGAGCACCTACTACAACGCGATGGAAAAAGTCGGCATCCACAAGCGGGACATCATGGTGGATCGCATTGAGGCGACCCAGTCAGCCCAGGAAGAGGCAAAGGAGCAATTCCAGTCAGCACTTGATCGCTTCCGCAATGTCGTCAGCTTTGATGGCGGCCAGCTTGAGGAACTCTATGACAGCCTCAACAGCGAATACGAAGACAGCGTTGCCGCAGCTGAAAATGTCCGTGCCCGTATTGATAGTGTCAGGGATGTATCTGATGCCCTGTTTGATGAGTGGGAAAGCGAGCTTGACCTGTACCGCAGTGACAAGCTGAAACGCTCCAGTCAGCAGAAGCTGAACGAAACCCGTCGTCAATATAAAAAGATGCTGGTTAAACTTGAGAAAGCTGAACAGCAGATGCAACCAGTGCTGGATGCCTTTCAGGATCAGGTTCTGTACCTGAAGCACAACCTGAACTCTCAGGCTATTGCCGCTCTGAAAGGTGAGTTTGGCAGTATCAAGTCAGATATAGAGCAGCTCATCCGTGATATGCAGCGGTCTATTGATGAGTCACGCCGTTTTGTTGATTCCCTGAAGGAACAGGCCCG
>JBPCXN010000201.1:0-2938 GCA_051008495.1 Endozoicomonas sp.
CAGGGCTTACGCACCAAGAGAATGATTCTCAATAACTGACCACTTTGCAACCAAGATTGAACGCAAAGTGATCAATTTTGAGATTTGAATCCAGGGCTGCAGATAAAATGCTGGGGGTGGGTAGCCGAAACAAAGGGTATTTTGGTCTATAAATGCGAATGAGAATACTGGTGCGTAAGCCCTAGTGTGGATACAATCTGTCATGGTCGATTTGGTTGTTATATTTTACATAAGCATCTGAACTATAACAGAAAACCATCTCACCCTTTTTGTTTTTCATGCAATATGCGGGTTAGGAAGAATTACATCAATGCTCCTTTGCTGGTGGCTGATTAGCTAAGACCTTTCTCTTGCAAGGTTTGGTAACCAAGGATGCTGCCGATATTGTTTTAGCCATCTTGCTGAGAACAATATGTGTAATCATGCTATTTAACTTCAGGTTTTTTATATCTGCGCTAATCATCTCCTGTTCAGTGTTTTCGGTGTTTGGCAGAGCCGACATCATTGATGTTCTTAGATTCTTCAATCGTTTCGAGGATAACAAGGTTCCACTCTATATAAAAATTGTTCCCAGAGGAGATGAAACGCCAGTACATAAGACACACGACTCAATATACGACATATTTTGCGGCACATTATGCGAATCAATATACAGTGCATTGTCTTGGTTGTCTGGTGATGAAACTGCCCCTGAAAATTACACGCTCAAGTTGATTTGCCACAATCAGGGACGCCCTGATCAGGTTGTTGAAAGGATTTACGTATGCACAAAAGACAGGCTTTTGAAAGCAGGTTGGTGTCCACAGGAGATTGATCTGGATTTATGGCCGGGAGACTTTGCTCATGTAGCCTGTACTGCAGAGCTAAAGACAGAAGATAGCATCTATTATTTTTCTGAAAAGCAATATGAGCGCTCGTATTACGGGAATTTTCCTTTGATTTTCCCTACTTACCATAAAAGGCTGGAATTTGACGATCCTAATACCTTTATACGGCTTGATCTTGATGAAACCGATGATGTTCGGAAAAAGTCAGAAGAGACTGAAATTGACAGGGGACAATAATGGACCCTGTCGATTTTCTTCAAGCATGGCTGATTACTTTACTGCTGGAAGTGCCTGTATGTTACCTGGTGTTCAGGAAGCATGCGCCCCTACTGAGGATTACTGGTTCAGCTATGGCTGCTACCAGCATGACACAGCCATGGCTTTGGTTTGTACTGCCCCGCTGGTGGAGCTATAACCAGCTGCTGGTTTTTGGTGAGCTCCTGGTAGTTGTTCTTGAGGCTCTTCTGCTGATGAGTTGGCTTGGCATTTCATTCAAGAAAACGCTGTTGACATCATTTTCGGCCAATGCGGTTTCATTGGGGCTGGGTTCGTGGATCGTCACTTCTCTATAGTGTCAGGGTCAAAACAAGGGGTTGCTATTGCCAGGGTGCCAGCATGCCATCACTGACGGGGTGGCAGGATATCTGGTGGGTAGCTGGCTTTGACATTTTGCTCCCAGCCCACAGGCTGGGGGCTACAGGCGGGAAAATATATGTTTCCAATAGCGGGACTACTGATAGGCGCCTGCCGAATAGGTCAGTTCATAGCTATGGGAATAGATCTCAAGAATGTTGCCGAAAGGGTCTTCCATGTAGACCATTCGATAGGGTTTTTCATCGGGGTAGTAATGGCGTACCGGCATGCGCTGCCTGCCGCCATGCCGGACAATCCGTTCGGCAAGGCCTTCTACATCAGGGTCCTGGACACAGAAATGAAAGATACCGGTTTTCCAGTATTCAAAGTTGTTGTCCGGGTTCTGCTGGTTGGAGAACTGGAAAATCTCGAACCCCACACGATCGCCAGTTGACAGGTGGGCGATACGTAACGAGCTCCAGCCCTCGCCAAAGACATCGGTACACATAATCCCTACGGCACTGTCGTCTTCTTTAATCTCTGTGGGCGGCATGATCAGGTACCAGCCCAGAACTTCGGTGTAAAACTCCACGGCTTTTTCCAGGTCAGGCACTGAAATGCCGATGTGACTGAAAGTCCTGGGATAGGGATGGGTGGTGCTGGACATGTCGCAGCTCCTCGTTCGGTTTCAGACACTGCCAAGAATAGACGAATTTCATTCCAGCATCGTCAGCAGCAGAACCAGTAATGACAGTGAAACCATCCGGAGACTTGCCGATAAAGGCGTTATTCGGTCAAGATTAACAGACATGCCTTTATCACGGATTGATAAGCGGGAGTCCTGTCAGTGTATATTCTTCGCCTGAATGCCGCCGGTCAGCCGGTGCAGTGGCTGACCTGGCAGCAGACTGTCTGCCTGATTTCCAGGGAACTGGTGGTCTGGAGCCTGGGGGATATCATCTATCGCATTCATGGCGGCTATAATCGCTGGCGGGAAAAGGCCACTGTGATTGAAGTGCCCAGTATTGTCGCCTGTGGTGGCAAGCGCCTGTTTCCTTTTCGCAACAACCCGTCCCTCACCAACTCCTCCCTGTTCGAGAGAGACAACCATCAATGCCTTTACTGTGGCAGGCATTTTCACAGAACAGACATGACCCGTGACCACATAGTCCCCACCTCCCGTGGCGGCAAAGACGACTGGATGAATGTGGTGGCCGCCTGCAAACGCTGCAATCAATACAAAAGCGACCGTCTTCTGGAAGAGCTGGGCATGTCGCTGGTGGCTCTGCCGTATCGCCCGAACGCCGCGGAATACCTGGCGCTGGTCAACAGCCGACGGATTCTGCCAGAACAGGCCGACTATCTCAGCAGCCAGTTTTCAGCCAACTGTCGCTGGCGCCTTCGGAACACAAGGCTCTGTTGACATAAGTTTGTCAGGTACAGTGGTTCGTAAAGCGGTCATATGCAAGGCAGACTTGTGCAGGCGTAGCTTTCCTACGTCAATCAAGTCTAACGCTGTCAGATGGCCGCTTTACGAA
>JBPCXN010000202.1:0-3515 GCA_051008495.1 Endozoicomonas sp.
ATTTAGATCCCCACAAACACGAAATAAGACTTTATGCCGTTATGATTGTGGGTAATGGCGTTTTGGTTCTGGGTACGCCATCAGACTCGTCTTACCACAGCACAATGTTCATTACCTTTAAAGGTAACCGTATTGTATCGAAAGACTACTACCAGAGTACCAGTAACAAGATTATTGCTTCCGCGCTTGGTGTAAATGGTTTTGTCATGCTATCCGGCTCAGTCTGCAACTCTATCATTGACCGTCAGGGTAATAGCCTGTTGTCAAAGAGTAACTACCAGAAATGGCTGGGCGGTTACTTTCTGACCGGTTACAACCAGGCTCTGGGGTTCCGTAATGGAAAAGGCTGGGGCGCGAGGTGGGTAAATAACCAGAAATCCTATATTTATGCAAGCTGGGACGACTGGAACCAGTACGGTGTCTACCTAAACTGTACCAGCACTCCCTTAATAACACACTCCACCAGCACTCCCTCAACAATAAACTCCACCAGCACTCCCTTAATAACACACTCCACCAGCACCCCATCTGATGATACCTCATCCGGAGATGAGCTCGCAGTAAAGATAGTCGTACCTGTTGTGGTCATAGCCGCCATGGCAGGTGTGACAATCGTGGGCATCTTTGCTGGTCGCAAAATATGGAAAACCTGGCATCCAAAGCGAATTCGCAGGGCGGTTTCAGAAACTGTTCTGAATTTAACTGATAACGATTAAACAGATCGGGTATAACCTTGGCATGATCAGGATGTTCCAGTGCTGACCTCACTCACTATTTCTTATGGGATATGTGTGCTATTTTTTCAGTAGCCTGCCTACCAGTAGCACAGTTTCAAATCCTGACCTATTCTTCCCGGATCATCTCTGCTTCGAGTATCAGATTGATGGTATCAGTACTTCGTGGTCGATTGCGGGATACAATGTATCTATTGTTTAGCCTGCAGCCTGCTTACCTCCTGGCCGAGGTTGACTGCTCCACACTGGACAGCAGCATCGATCAGAAAATCTGTCAAAACGTCCTTGCTGACTCGTACACTCCCAATAGCGACGCAAAAGCTGCAAGCTGGCTGAATTCAGTTCAGAAAATAACAGCGGGCACACCCATCACGGAGGGATTATTAGCCAACCCTAACCGACTATATATCTTTGATCATAAAACAGCAGATGGAGAGCGTGCGGTTTATCATTTGCCCCCAATTTTCAGCATGCCTCCTGATTCGGTGTTTATCAGCAATGGCACTGCAGAATCCAAACCTCTGTTTCTTGCGGAATCCGACACAATCACCCAGTTTAAAGCAGAATACCTTGGTTATAACGCTGTTGTGAATGTTGAAATTTCAACCCGGTTCAATGAACGGGACCATGAGCATCTTGTTGCGAATTTTGTGGTGAACGACGTCAAGGGCGCAACCTTATCCGGTGTGACACTGAGCGCCAGTTATAAAAACGCCAACGAATTGTTTCAACTGTATCTCCGCTACCGGAACGATACTCCCACTTTCTTCCGGATAGAGGATTGCGATTTTATATTGCCCGATGTGAACCCCCTAAACCCAAAGATAGCGGAACTGAGTGCCGTTTCTATTCAGGGAACGGATAACTCGTTAGACTACGCCAGCAAAATGACCGTTACCTTTAAGGGCAACCGTATTGTATCGAAAGACAGCTACCAGAGCACCGACAGTAAGGTTTCCAATGCCGCGTTTGCGCTTATGTTAACAGGCCTTGTCAGCCTACCCCGCTCAACTTGCAACTCTATCATGGATCAGCAGGGAAAAAGCTTGTTGTCAGACAGCAATTACCTGAACTGGATAATAGGCGTTCCCGCTACTTATCAGGCTCAGGCTCTGGGTTTCCGTAACGGTAAAGGCTGGGGCTGGGGGCAGACGAATGAAGGAGTTATCAAATCAATATATGCAACCTGGAACGATTGGAGTAGCCGTTATGGTATCAACCTGAACTGTACAGTGCCCCCCAGGCCTCCCCTGAAACCACCGATATATCCGCCAACGAGGCCCAGCGACATTCCATCGACAATGAGCTCTACCAGCACTCCATCAGATAATAACTCATCAGCAGAACTGGCCTTCTATATAAGAGGTGGAATCTTTGCCTTACTTTTAATTGTGGTATGCATCATTGGAGCTGTAGCTGGAACTGGAGGCTAGCCAGAGCAGGTTCAGATTCCTTCGTGCATCATGGCAGTTGATAATTGTGAAATGCCTGGAATGCTCAACGAATAAGCAGAGTGGTGTCAGAAGCTGTTGAGAATTTAACGGGTAGCCAGTAAAAGGGCTGGGAACAACTTGGCATGTCAGGCAGGTCTGGCGCCCGCCATGATTCATGAGATATGTGTATGCTATTTTTTCAGGAGACCTGCCTGAACGATTCCAGCAATCGCAGCTATAATTTCCGCTTCCGAGTCCAACTTATCCGTTGAGGGAATAACAGAAACACTAAGGCCGTACAAAAGTGTCAAAACTTGCCGTTGTTCAAACCCGCGCCAGAACCGGCCTTGAAGCTCCCGCTGTTTCAGTGGAAGTCCATTTGTCGGCGGGCCTGCCAGCACTCTCTGATACTTCCTCTTCTGAGTGCACCAACTGCAGCACTCTGTAACACGGCAGAAGTCTACGGCGCCAGGGACCTGTTAGCTGTCTGTGCGCACCTGACAGATCATACAAAGCTGGAGCGGGCGCAGGCCATGGCCGCTGAAAATGACCTGCCCGAATATCCGGACCTTGCCGACGTCAAAGGGCAGACGCTGGCAAAAAGGGCTCTCGCCACAGCGGCAGCAGAAGGGCGCCATCTGATTCATTTTGGCCCTCCCGGTACGGGTAAATCCATGCTCGCCAGCCGTCTGCCCGGAATCCTGCCACCACTGGATGAGCGTGAAGCACTGGAAGTGGCGGCTATTCATTCTCTGGTAACTACCAGCCAGTCACCACAATGGCAACGAAGACCCTTTCGCAACCCACACCACACGGCCTCTTCCGCTTCCCTGATCGGTGGCGGCACCGAGCCCAGGCCTGGCGAAATATCCTTTGCCCACCAGGGCGTACTCTTTCTTGATGAGTTGCCGGAGTTTCAAAGGCAGGCTCTGGAAGTGATGAGGGAACCATTGGAAACCGGTGAAGTCGTTATTTCAAGAGCCAGGGGCAGCGCCTGCTTTCCTGCCTCGTTCTAACTGGTCGCGGCCATGAACCCCTGCCCCTGTGGGTACTTTGGAGACAGTCGCCGAAGCTGCCAGTACAGTGCGGAACAGATACAGCGTTATCAAGGCAAGTTGTCCGGACCATTGCTCGATCGTATAGACCTGCAGGTGGAACCAGTCATTCTGGCGACACATGCTGTTTCAATTAGCGACCGTCTTTTCAACTCTCACCCATCCTCTGGTAAGATTTTTTTAGATAGGCGCGAGTGACAAGCCATGTTACTAGCGCCGTGCCAACAACCACTAAAGCACTTACTGGGAGTCCAACCAGTGCCGAAAATTTATAGCCGTCGCAACCAGCACAG
>JBPCXN010000203.1:0-5287 GCA_051008495.1 Endozoicomonas sp.
CATAAAGCGGCAGGGCATTTTGAAGTTAAAGGCGGAAGGGCTGTCCGTCTCTGCTGATGGAGGCAAGCGTAAGTCCGGCACACTGCCGGTTGCTGCCTAAGAAGTCAGAAGCCTCGCCCGACAGGGCTGGGAGCAGTCACTTGCTATTTTACCTGAACAAGCATCTGTCCCGACATGATAAGCAAAGCTATCTCCCGGAAACTGAGACTGATGCAGTAATAAACACTATGCAAAAACAGTCTTTCGATTGTTTATTTGACCCTCGACAACACTCTGCCTTAACGAAACGCTCAAAATCCCCCGGTAACTCACTAAAAGCACCGAGTATTCACCATGCAGGAAGTACTGAAAATGGAGAATCGGTTCGGAATGCCGAATCATGCTGTCACCCTGCCCAGTGTTGTAATCATTGCAAAGAGTCAGTGAGGCCTGGCCATGAATGAATATCAGTTGTCGCTTGTTTTCTTTACCGTACTGACTCAGTGGAGTATCGGCAGTGTCTTTGCTGTCACCCTGTACCGGAGTTTATCCACCAGTGCCCAACTGTTCGGCCTGTGGAATCCCAGGGAGGTGGCAGCCTGTATCTGGCTGGTTTGTTTTATTGGCTCCCTGTGTTCGCTCGGGCACATGGGTAACCCGGCTAATGCCATTTATGCCCTTAGAGGCCTGGGGCACTCCTGGCTGAGCCGGGAAGTGCTGGCATTTCTGGTATTGAACAGCTTTATGAGCCTCTGGATGCTGTCGCACTTTGTTGAAATCAAACAGTCGATTCAGCAACTGCTGGGCGCAGCCACTGCCATTACCGGCTTTATTGCCATCCTGGTGTCTGCGCAGATCTATTATCAGCTGACTCACCACACGGAATGGAATACGGCTCTGACGCATTTTGCATTTGTCAGCACAGCCCTGGTGCTGGGACTGGCAACCCTGATCGTCTTCCTGACTGCGTCAGAACTTTCCATTCCAGCCCTGATCCGTAACCTGCTGGGGCTCAGTGTTCTGATGAGCTTTATTGTACTGTTACTTCTGAGCCAGGTGACTGGTGCAGCAGGAAGCAGCCACCTGATCTGGTACCAGGTGTTTGGCACAGTCCTGGTTGGCCTGATGCTGTTTATGATGGCAAGTACGGTGAAGGACCACTATCCCGGTGCAATACTCATCGCCATGCTGGTCATGGTCAGTGGCGAGGTTGTTGGGCGTATGTCGTTTTACAGTTCTGTGATGTCAAAGGTTCCCTGGTAAGTCCACTTCCTTCCAATACGCTTTTCTGCCGTTTCAGATGGGCCAAAACAGAAAAGGGAGCAAACCAGTTGCTCCCTTTTTTCAGTTGAATCGATTGTTATTACCAGGACCAGCCAAATGTAATGGCCTGGAAATCAATGCTTTCGTTCTGCCCATTCAGCCCTGCGTTGGAATAGTGCAACCAGCCATAGCCAAGCTCATACTGTTGTCTTTCGCCAAACATCAGGCCTGCCATAAACCGGATTTCGAACTGCCAGTGGCCACCCATGTTGATCGGTGACTTTTTCTTCTTTTCAAGATCCTTTTCGGATAGCCAGGCAGCCCCTACGCCAGCATCAAAATAAGGCGATGTAGTGCCCCAGAGAGAGTCTGAGGAAGTCAGACGCAGCACTGGAGAAAAGCTGAAGACTGTAGCCTGGTCTTTTCCGTCAGGGCTTGGGTTATCACTGCTGGTCAGGCGACTTTGAAACGAACTGCCAGCCACTTCGTAATAGGCTCCCAGCCTGATGCTGTCAGACTCATACAGACTGTCTGTGAGGTTCCAGGTGAGCCCTAATCGATAGTTGTTAAACTCTGCGCCCCTGTCACTGACTACTGGTAGATACTGACCATATGAAACATTGAGCCGGTCAGGCGTCAAATCAAATGCATTGGCGTGACCCCAGGTAAGGCAACAGATAAGTCCCAGTAAATGCAGTCCTACTTTCATCTCTCACTCCATTCTTTAAGCCGTCCATGGCATAAAGACTAGATTGAGACAGATGACTGGATTTCACGCAGCAGACTAACGGACGCAGCTTCTCATCAAGCGGCATCGAGAGCGATATCAGAGTCAGTATTTTGACTGTCATCTATGGCATTCTGCTGTTGAGGAAGTGATGTGGCGGAACTTCTGCCGCTTGCCATCATCAGGCCTTCATAAAAAGCCAGCGCATTTGGGCAGCTAATATCCCAGAGTTTGAAAAAACTGCCATTGACCTGGGTTTTCTGAAAAATCAGGGAATAAAACTGTTTAAACAGTTCATGGTCTACAGGCTGAGCTGCCTGCCAGAAAGAGTCGAGAGAATCCTGATGGGTGAGTCCTTCGATATCGTACATAGCCAGCCCCGTCACCTTGGTAGGTAATCGGTGCAACAGTGCGGACATTCCCACCGTGCTATTAACTGTTACAACGCCAGCAGCATGATGATAGAGAAGCGGCAGGGATGCGTCATGACAATAAAAGACCCTGGTACACAGACCCAGCTCAGAGGTCAGTCGGTCAATAAGTTTGCCATAATGCGTGTAGCCCCGATCCATAGGGTGGTGTTTGAAGCAAAGCACCTGCGATGGGTGGGCATTTTCTCGGAAAGACTCCATAACTTCCGCAATAAATGCCTCAACCGAGCTGAAGCGAGAATGATAGATTTTTTGTGAATCGTCGTGTACCTGAAGCGGCACCAGGAAAAACTGTCCACTGAATTCACCAGTTAACTTCTTTTCGACAAGCTTGTCTGTGGGCTTCACCAGCCATTTACGTGCAAAACCACGAAGCCAGCAAAAGCCCTCCCTAACTGGATTAAACGCTCTGTGATGACGATAGTGAGGAAATCGCCATCGGTACAGCCATGCCGCCCAATAGTAAATCGATGCATAGATAGCACGCCAGGGCATCACAGCACCAATCGTCACCGGAGTAGCAACAGGCTGTACAGGCGTGTTCCGGATAGTATCAAGTGACAGATCCAGCTCACTTAAGGCATTGACTCCATGTGGTTCAAGCGTCACAGTGTTCGGACGAAGATACCCCTCCTCAAACACCATAAACGCCACATTCAGCTGCTCACAAAGGGCTTTGGCCTGTCGGTGATAATAACGACAGTCGCCTAGTAAAAATACAGCCGAAATACCATGCTGGACCAGGTAAGAGCGTAGGAATACACGCCATTGCTCAGGGGTACCCCTGTAGTCAACAACATAGTCTCCACCGGCAAAGAAACGATCACCACCGTTAAAGTTAATCTTGTGGGTGATATAACCGGCCTGTGAAAATACTTCTGACAGCTTTTTGAAAAATGGACCCAGTGGTCCCTGTAAAAATAGTACGGATGCCTGTTTCACACTTTACCTGTCACAGCTTTAAAATCCCTATTACAAACCGGTAATTGCTCGTCCGAGAGCCCGGCTCATTTCTGTATTTATTCTTTACATTGCAGATAAGTGCTGATTCAAGCTCTTATTTTGCCATTGCTTCCAGCAGGTAACCTGCTTTACGTCTTGTTCTTGCCAGCCATTGTATCACACGACTATGGCTTGTCAGTTTGATTTGCTGTTGGGCTTTCAGGCTGCGAATGGTTCTTTCCGGAGTGCTGAAGTGTCGTGTATGCCAGTTGATGTAACGTGGATAATGGTAATGTGCTAAATAGATCAACTCGTTCAGCGTACGGTTGGTCACTCTGCGTGGACTCGGTATATGATCAACAGTCACTCCCCAACCTGCGTAAAAAGGCAGGCCCCAGCAATGAACTTTCTTACCCCTTGTCAGGGCTTCAAAGCCAGAGAGGGAAGTCATAACGTGCAGCTCATCACACTGGTCTATGCAGTCAATAATATCGCAGTCAGTAACAACCTTGTCCGCCCACTTCAGTGCTTCGGCTTCAGAAACATGACCTGGGCGATCTGCCAACAATACATCTGGGTGAGGCTTGTAGACGATATAGGCGTCAGGTGTTGAGTTCCTGACTCTTTTCAACAGCTCAAGATTAGTGAATACCTCTGGGCTCCCCCATTTCAGGGAGGCGTCGTTTTCAACCTGTCCAGTCACTAGAATCTTTTTCTGGCTGGAAGATGCATCCGCAAATATCTGCCGGGATTTTCCCACCAGGTTATATTTACTGACACGTTGCTCGTAAAGCAGCTTGCGTAAGTGCTCACCTTTCTGTATTTGGTCTTCCGTCAATTCTACGGAGTTGATGGCATCTTCCAGATCGGTAGTTTTAGTGCAGTCGTAATACATAGACTGCTTGTCCAGAACCAGTGAACCCGGTCTTCTGAGCTCGGCTCCAAGGCCATTGGAGCGGATGAATGCATCCTCAGCACGCCACAGAACCACTCCATCGAGTGGTATGAAATCAGGTTCTTTTGTTCCCCATAGCAAAATACCATCACCAGTATTGGCCAGCCTTACTGCTTTCGTAAGAGAGCTGACAAAGCGAACAGCCCCAGCACTGCCTCCAATAAAGTGGGTTATAAACGCTCGTTTCCATAGGGAGAACCCAACCGCGTATAATGTATTGACCTGCTGCTGGTGGCGACGCTGGCAGGCAATCAGCTCAACAATATCTTCCAGCTCACACCGTGCACCGCTCTCAGGACAAATATATCGAGTGTATTTCAGGCAGGCTGCAGCGAAAAGGCTTTCGATAGTGTGTGTTTGCTTACGACGGGGGCAGGGTACACGGTCATCAGTCAACCCCCAACCACTGTAGAAAGGCACACCGAAGCAAACCACTTCTTTACGATGCCACAGTGCCTCAAAACCTAGCTGTGAAGTGACTACATAAACCTTGTCGAAGTGTGGGAACAAAGACTGGGCATTGACCTTATCTGCCAGCACATTAAGGCGTTTGTCGTCATAGCCAACGACCTTATGACCAGAGGCGTCCAGCTTGAAGTAGCCTTTCTTTTTACCCAGCACCACATCAGGGTGCACTTTTACCCAGACGTCAGAATCGGGGTTTTCTGCAAGGGCAGCGTCCAGCATGGATTTGAAGCTACTTTTGTCTGCCTGGCCATACTCTACAGAGCAGTCGCCGGAGGTCTGATCCACCACCAGAACACGCTTCCCACTTCCCACTTCCCACTTCCCACTTCCAACTGGCTCATGATTATATTTGCTGATCCGATATTTGCAGATCTGCTCAAGCAGACTGGCAGAACGACTCTCCAGTTCAGGAGTTAGCCAGTCAGGGTGGTTCAGCAGATTCTCTATATCTGATGGCTGAGTGGCATCGTAATAAATGCCTGCTTGATCAACGATCAGTGAAAAACGCCGGTCGCCTAAAGC
>JBPCXN010000204.1:0-8752 GCA_051008495.1 Endozoicomonas sp.
CATTAACTAAGCCGTGCTCTTTTTTTTAATGTATTAATTACTGTTTTTTTGTTGATACCCAAAAGTCTGCTTGTATCTCTGATACCACTGCCGTTGATTGCCATGTCGATGACTTGTTCTTTAACACCCGGCTCATAAGCGCTGATTCTCAGGGAGTCTGACGCCAATGCTCTGGAAGCCCTGCTGTCAATAAAAGCGGAAGTGGACAGGCTGAATAAAGAAGTCCTGGAGCCTGAAGGCGTTCTTATGGCTCAGTCTTTTGATGCTTCGGTGTTCATCAAGCGGGCGCTGAACATGGTCAGCACCAGTCTGCTGTTTGGTATTCTGCTGGCTATCGGCATTCTCTGGGGTTTTCTCAGGCGCTGGCGGGCCACTCTCATGATTGCCATGGCCATTCCTATCTGCCTGATGTCGACCGTGTGCGTTCTGAACCTGACCGGCAGGTCGCTAAATGTGATCTCACTGGCGGGGCTGGCATTTTCCGTTGGTATGGTCCTTGATGCGGCTATTGTCGTACTTGAAAGTATTGTTCGACAGAGGGAGAAGGATTCCGGGAGTAGCACAGAAGCGGCGGCGCTGGCCACGGAAAAAGTCTGGAGCGCACTGCTGGCTTCGACGCTGACGACGATCGCAATCTTTCTGCCGGTGATGTTGCTCAACGATGTTGAAGGTCAGCTGTTTGCCGATCTGGCGCTGACCATTGCTGTCTCCGTTGCCATGTCGCTGTTGATCGCCATGACAGTATTGCCCACTGCCGCTTCCCGGTGGCTGCCTGAACAGGCATTCAGGGATCACTACCGTACGGCCTGGAAATCTATAGCCGGTGTCGTCATGAAGCTGACAGCAAATAACAGAAGGCGTATTGCTCTGATGGTACTTCTGATGGGGCTGCCAGTTGTTCTGACACGTGTCGCCATGCCGCAAATGGACTATCTGCCTGAAGTGAAACGGGACGCCATTGATGTCTGGCTGAACTTCTCGCCGGGAACCAGTATTGAAGCGGTCAAAACGGAAATTCTACCCACTGTTGTTGATCGTCTGGCGCCCTACATGAGTGGAGAAAAAGAGCCAGCTCTCAAGAATTATTATTTCATTCTCTGGCCCGGAGGGGCTTCCGTTGGCGTACGGGCAGAAGACCAGGAAAAGATCAGGGAGCTTGAACGGCTGGTGATGGATGAGATTGTCCAGGGTATTCCCGATACCAGGGCGTTTGGCGGCCAGGGCAACCTGTTTGGCAGCTTTGGTAATGAGAATGGTGTCAGCCTGGATCTGCAGTCTGAAAACCTCCCGGCTCTCTATGATGTAGCCGGAAAAGCCATGACAGTCATTACTGAGAAATTGCCAGGCTCCAGAGTAAGGCCTTTTCCTGGGTTGGACTTTACAGCTCCTGAGCTACGGTTGATACCTGATGATCGTCGCCTGGCAGAAGCGGGCTGGTACCGGTCCAGCCTGCCCATGGTTGTCCGCAGTCTGGGTGAGGGCGTGCAGCTGGGTGAGTATTTTGATGGCAATGAGAGTCTGGATATCATCCTCCGGGGGCAGGAAGTCAAATCACCGGAAGTCCTGCGCTCAACGCCGCTGATGACCCCTTCGGGTAATGTTATTCCCCTGGGTGAACTGGTTGATGTGGAGGCGCGTCTGGGGCCGGAACGTATTCGCAGGCTTGATCAGCGTCGAACCCTGTCACTGTCTATCAGTCCTCCGGAAGGCATGACGCTGGAAGAAACCCTGAGTCGTGTTGAGACTGAAATTCTGCCTGAGGTGAGGAACATGATGCCGACTGGTGGTCAGATCAAGGTATCGGGTAATGCGGATAGTTTGAAACAGGCCATCAGCAACCTGTTTGGCATCTTTGCGTTTGCCCTGTTAATTTTGCTGATTCTGCTCTGGGGATTGTTCCGTTCGTTCAGGGATGCGCTGCTGGTCATTCTGACTTTGCCTCTGGCGACAGTGGGTGGTCTGCTGGCTGTTCACCTTCTGAACCTTGTCAGCTCTCAGCCCGTGGATCTGTTGACCATGGTTGGCTTTATTATCCTGCTGGGACTGGTGGTGAATAACGCCATTCTGCTGGTTCACCAGTCCAGAGTGGCGGAGAGGCAGGGGTTTAGCAGAACGGATGCCGTGCATGAGGCCTTGCTCAGCCGAATGAGGCCGATCTTCATGACAACATTGACCAGCATTTTCGGCATGCTGCCATTATTACTGAGCCCCTCAACCGGCAGTGAAATCTATCGGGGTCTGGCGGCAGTGATTATCGGTGGCATGAGTATGAGTACCCTGTTTACCCTGCTGTTGTTGCCGGCCATGCTGCGAATGGGCGGTAGCTCCGTGGCTGCGAACAGAAACATTTATTCAAATTAAGGATGATGACTATGAGACAGGTTTTTGCAGCAGCGATGTTTCTCTCATCCCTGCTGGTGCCAGTACTGTCAGAAGCTGCCAGCACAGTTTCCTATGCCAGAGTTGAAGTTCGCAATAATACATCAGTGAAGTGGTTCAATGGAGCTGTATCCAGTCGCCAGGACGCCGAGATCAGTGCTGAGGTCGGCGGTCGTATTGTCTGGATGGCTGAGTTTGGTGAGAGAGTTGAAGCCGGAGAGGTGCTGGCCAGGGTGGATGACAGGCAGTTGAAGTTGCAGCTGCAGAGCAGCCGCCTTGAACTGTCCAAGGCCAGGCAGAACAGGGAATATCTGAGAACAGAGCTGGACCGTCTGGAGGCTCTGCATGAGAAAAACAGTCTTTCCCGAACTGAGCTGGATCGAGCAAGACATGAGTTTGCACAGGCGGAGCTGGACGTTGAGTTTGCCAGAGTGCAGGTCAGTATTCTTGAGGATCGGTTGTCGCGCGCACAAGTCAAAGCGCCGTTTCCGGGAGTTGTTGGCAGCCGCTCGATACAGCCTAATGAGCATGTACAGGCCGGAGATGTTCTGTTGCGGCTGGTTAATCCGGATAACTCCGATATCCGGGTACAGATTCCTATAGAAGTAGCCAGAAATCTTGACTATGAAGCCAGGCTGAAGATTCTGGCCAACGACGATGAGCAGATGGCGGCTGTTTCCAGAAAGGGTGTCAGCGCTGATCAGCGTTCTCGTCTGGTTGAAGTTCGTCTTGACCCAGACACGGACAGCTGGCTGCCAGGCTCACCGGTAAGGATTGCTGTTCCGGTCATCCTTCCCATAGCCGCCAAAGTCGTTCCCAGGGATGCCGTGGTCATGGGTGCTGGGGGTAATGCTGTCTTCAAGATTGAAACCGAATCTTCAGGTGACAGGACGGTACGTGAAGTTCCGGTGCAAATGATGTTTGGGGATGACCAGCAGGTCTCCATTATCGGAGATATTATGGAAGGAGACATCGTGGTTGTTCGCGGTGCCAGTACGCTTAAAGATAAAGACAGGGTCGTGCTACTGGAAAACAAAACTCGGGTGTTGTAACGCTGAATTGCAGTTGCAACGTACGAACGATTATGATTATATTGCCCTCGGTTTCGGGGGGTACCTTTGGGTCATCTTTAATATTGATTTTACATAGGTGCTTGGGGCTCTAGCCTTACAGAAAAGTTTGCGTTAGTCGTACCGCCTACCACTTTTCAGAAATTGCAGTCGGTTAGCTCAGTTGGTTAGAGCGCTACGTTGACATCGTAGAGGTCGCTAGTTCGAATCTAGTACCGACTACCACTTTTCAAAAAAAACTGCTTGCTTGGCACTATGCTGTTCACTCAATGAGAACAACATAATGAGTTGTCAGCTTCCGAATGGAAGCTATCTGCTGCCGGTCAGTCTACTAACAATCGAGCAAAAAATTCCCTGTCAATATTCCCACCCGTTGCTATTACAGCGGTGTTCATGCCTCGAAACTTATCCGGATATTGCAATAAAGCGGCCAGCCCTATAGCACCGCTGGGTTCCAGTACCAGTTTCTGTTCTTCAAATGCCATCCGCACTGCCTTCTGAATGTATCTTTCTGCCACCTGAATGCCCATAACACTGGTCTGGCTGACAATGTCAAAGTTCGCCTGGCCAGGGCTTCTTGCCTGAAGCGCGTCGCACTTACTGGGCGGATGTCCCGGTGCGCGGCAGATTCTGCCAGCTGCAATAGATTCCAGCATTCCGGCATAACCTTCTGGCTCGATGGCATAAAGTTGTGGGGACTCGTTCCCATGGGTAAACACCAGGCTGCTGCCGGCTATAAGACTGCCGCCACCGACAGGGCAGAGGAGGTTATCACAACTCAGGCCATTTGCCTTGAGTTGCCCCAGCAGTTCCACGGCAACCGAAGACTGGCCGAGAATAATCAGCGGATCATCAAAGGGGTGTAACAGGACGTGGTTGTGGTCTTTGGCAAACTGGGCTGCCATAGCTGCTGCAGCTTCTTCCCTGGACGGGCAACTGTCCCGGCATAGCAACACTTCAGCCCCTTCCTTGCGGGCGTTATCTATCTTGTTCCGGGGCGCATCAGCCGGCATGACCAGGTGAACCCGGACTCTCAAAAGCCTGCCGGCGGTAGCCAGGCCTCTGGCAAAGTTACCGGATGAATAGGCGGCAACACCCTGTTTTTTTTCTGCTTCTGACAGAGACATCAGACGAAAAAGCGCGCCCCTGAACTTGAAAGCGCCGGTGACCTGCAGGGACTCGGGTTTTATGATGACTTTACCGCCAACCAGGTTGCTTAGCGCCTCTGAATTCAGAAGCGGGGTGGTACGAATGTATGGCCTGATCAACTCATGGGTCTGCTGCAGTATGCTGAGTGAAGGCAGTGATTTTCTGGCAGAAGTGGCGTCCATCTTTTGATACATCATGATTCATTGTTCAAGAAAGATAGACGCCTGAAACCGGGATTGGTTTCAGTAACCGGGAATCTCAGATAGAAAAAAACCGGATAAGCGCTGCTTATCCGGCCTGCCTTACTGTTAAATGGTCAGGGTTGTCAGAGACAGACCCCACCAATGACAGGGATTTTGGTCGGCTCACAGTTATAGATCAGACGACCCCGCTCACCGTGCAGGTAATCAAGAGACTTTGCAGCCCGCGATGATGGAGCCATGCTGGTGGCGGGTTCATCCTGCAGTTCTGCCAGGGGGCGGGGGTAGGTGGCCCAGTCTTTTGGCGGATGCCAGCCGGGAGGTGCGGAAATCCGTGCCCGGGTGCCGTTGATGGGATAGAGCGCACGGCGCTTGAGGATGGCATTGGCCATCTCGTTGGCTTTTTTCGGGTGCTTGGTGGCAAGGTTGTTGTATTCGCCTGGATCATCTGCCAGATTGAACAGCTCATTGGTCACGGTAGTGGCCAGAGGGTCCATGTCTACGGTCTGTACCAGTTTCCAGTCACCATCAATAACAGTGAAACCAAAGCTGTTATAGAGTGGGATCTCGGAGGCAAAGTAGACAGGCTCTTTGCGCTTGACGGTTCTGCCTTCTGTCAGGGCTGGCAGCATGTTGATGCCATCAAACTCATAGGTATTCAGAGGCTTGACTCCGGTGGCTGATGCCAGTGTCGGAAAGAGATCCATAACGGTCATGGTTTCTTCCAGGGTGCTGCCAGGCTTGATCTTCTCCGGCCAGCGGATCATGGATACTACCCGGATTCCACCCTCATAGACCTCTGCCTTACCGCCCCTGAAGGGTGCGTTGTCACCGCCGCCACGCCCATAGACTCGTGTGGCGCCATTATCTGAGAAGAACAGAACAATGGTGTTGTCGGCAATCCCTTCGTCTTCCAGGGTCTGCAGAACCCGGCCTACCGCCTGGTCCATAGCATCGACTACGGCGGCGTAGAGCGGTCTACGACTTTTCTGACCGGTCAGCTTCGCCACTTTGGATATGTCGTCGGAAGGACTTCGGGCCGGACCACGGTTGTCTTCTATGTCCTTGTATTTCTCTACCAGCTCGTCCGGAGCCTCAAGCGGTTCATGAGGTGCCAGGAAGGGCAGGTACATCATGAATGGCTTGCTCTTGTCCCGTTTTTTAATCCATTCCGAGGTTTTGTTGGCCTGCAGATAGGTTGCATACTGCTCGCCTTTCAGTGGCTGGTCGGCAAGGCTCTTGCCATTCTCCTGGAAGTCCTTGCCTCCCAGGATGCTGAAGGGTGGGTAAAAGCCAACTTCGGTATGGAGGTGCCCATAGAAGTAATCAAAGCCTCGCTCATTAGGGTGGAAACCCTGTTGGGAGTGACCCAGGTGCCACTTACCAACAATGGCCGTGTCATAACCTGCGGCCTTGAAGCTTTCCGGCATAAAGTGCTCAGTGGTATGAACACCGCCGCTGTCCCATGGCAGTAACACGCCATAGGCAACGCCCAGACGCATGGGGTCTCGGCCAGTCATCAAGGCGGCCCGGGTTGGTGAACAGATGGGCGCGACATAGAAGCGGTTCATGGTCATACCTTCCGCCGCCAGGCTGTCCAGGGAAGGGGTGTCGATGCCGGAACCACGGAAACCGGGGTCACCGAAACCGATATCATCGGCCACCATAATGACAATGTTGGGCTTATCGGGTTGTGTTTTGGCAGCGGCAACCTGTGAACCGGCGGTTAATGCCACAGAGGCCGCCAGCAGGGTAGTGAGAAACTTACGCATTATTTTCAACCAGCTGTGCTTGTTTGGATTTTCTGACCAGTTTGACCATTGGATTGAGAATGGCCTGGGGCATAAGACGTTTGGCAATATCCAGAATCACTGCATCCTTGCCTATACGGACTCGCTTCTTGTTGTTAACCACGCCCTTGATAATTTGCAGGGCGGCATAATCTGCTGTTACACCAATTTTCTGGGCCATTTCATAGTTTTTCTTCGCCAGTTCGACACTGTCTGAATCATTCAGGGTGGCTTTGATCATGTCGGTCTTGATGCAGCCCGGGTGAATGGAGGTCACACCAATGTTCTCATCGTGCAGCTCTGACCAGAGGGTTTCACTCAGTCTGTGAACGGCTGCTTTGGTGGCGCTGTATGAGGCCTGGCCAGGCAGACCGATATAGCCGGCCATGCTGGAGAGGTTGACGATATGGGCTTCACCGGCTGCTTTCAGAGCCTCTTGGAAAAACTTGCAGCCATAAATGGTGCCCCAGAGGTTGATGTTGATTACCCGCTGCCAGTCTTCGATGGAGTGGGTTTCAAAACTTTTCTGGATGGTGATGCCAGCATTATTGATCAGCAGGTTGACAGTCTTGTGGATGGCCAGCACTTCCTGAGGAAGCTTTTCCATCGCTGCCCGGTCGGTGATATCGGTTGGGTGCAGGCTGACTGTCAGGGATGTTTCACCGATGGCTTTCCGGGTGCCGTCCAGGGCCTGGGGGTTAATATCCACCAACGCAAGGTGGCAGCCTCTTTTGGCCAACTGTACAGCCAGACTGCGGCCAAGACCACCACCTGCACCTGTGACAACAGCCACATGACCTTGTGTTATTTTCATGGGAAAAACCTGTTGTTGTTACTTTTATTTCTATGAAAGTGCCGCTCAAGGCTGTTTGGGGGAGCGAAATGACTGGCTGATGACAGCCATTTCTATAAGTCCTATCTGGCCTGGTACCGGTCACTGGTTCTCTGGGCAGAAAACGCCGCCGGGAACCTCAATCTTGGTGACACAGCGGTTGCAGTGAGAGCAGCCGTTTACATAGGACTTTTGCTGAGCCATGGCGTTGTTGACGTAAGCCGGATCTTTGATCAGTGCGCGGCCCAGTTGAACGAAGTCAATGCCTTCACTCATTACCGTTTCCAGGCTGTCCATGGTGTGACAGCCGCCAATGTAAGCGATCTTGGCATTCTTGACCCGGTCACGGATTCGTTTGCAGTCATCAAGCAGATACAGTTCATGATAAGGAAGTGGTTTGAAAACCTTTGTTCCAATGATGTTGTATACCGTCTTCATAAAGTAGTTGTTTTGAGCTTCTGCCATTCCCGAACCAATGGATGCACCTCGGAACATCTTCATGACATTGTGGCTGCTGGTGCCAGAACTGGTGATGATCGCGTCAATACCGCCAGCGTCCAGCATTGCGGCAACTTCCGGGGATTCTTCTATGGTTTGGCCACCTTCAATGCCATCTTCCATACTGATTTTACCCAGTACTGCCAGATCATCACCCACCGCTTTCTTTACTGCTTCCAGCACTCTGAGTGGCAGTCTCATGCGGTTCATGAGGCTGCCACCGTAGTTGTCCGTACGCTTGTTGGTAAGCGGGCTGATAAACTGGCTGAGGCCATAGCCGTGGCCAAAATGAATTTCTATGGCACTAAAACCGACTTCTTTCATATAGAGGGCGGCGTTGTAATAAGTGTCCACCATATGATCGATATCTTTCTCGGTCATGGCGTCAGCCCAGGGTCTGCCAATGGTCAGGCCGAGTTTGTTGATTTGCTTCGAAGGGCCTCTTGGCCTCTTGTGGCGTTGTAGATTTTTGTTTTTAGAAAAATGTCCGCAATGAGCAAGCTGCCCAGAGACCTTTGCGCCGGTGGATTTCAGGTCTGCGATGATGTCTGTGAGTTGGGGACGGATGTAGTCGCCCATGTACATCATTTGCTCTGACAGGCGACCGTCTGATTCACTGCCGCAATAGGCAAGGGTGGTCATGCCTATACCACCATCACAAAACTCGCGGTGGAACTTGTGGAAGGCTTCTCCAGGGACGCCGTCAGGGGTTTTTCCTTCGAAAGTAGCGGCCTTGATGATTCGATTACGCAGCTCTATAGGTCCCAGTTTTACAGGACTGAAAGCTTTATCCAGTAATTCGCTCATTCATCTCCCCTCGTCACTGCTGACGGC
>JBPCXN010000205.1:0-43376 GCA_051008495.1 Endozoicomonas sp.
CACACACAAGGAGTCGGTGAGGAAGGTTTTTCGCCTCCCTACAATACATAAGACAACGGGTTTGCAGAAAAGTTCCGGAAGAGTGCAGTTTTTTTAAAAAGTTTTCGCAGGTGTCTGTCTGGGATCCGGAGAGGTCTGCTCAAAAAAAAGGCCACCTTCCGGGAGAAGGTAGCCATCAATTCACAGAATCTCTCGGGAAAGAGGAACTGTATTTCCAACACTAAGCACACACAAGGAGTCGGTACAGAGGGGATTTCTCACCCCCTGTATATACTGAGACAAGCGGTTTCCAGGAAAGTTCCCGGAAATCACAAAAATTTTTCTTTTTTTTGATACCCGGCTGATCAGTGGGCTTCGTTCCAGTTCAACCCTGTGCCGGCTTCCACCAGCAGGGGAACAGCAAGCTCTGCTGCCTGGGACATTTTCTCTTCGATGCCTTCCTTCACTGCGGCAACCTGGCTGTCCGCGACTTCAAGAACCAGTTCATCGTGCACCTGCATGATCATGCGGGCATCCAGGGCGCTCTCAGACAACCACTGATCAACCAGCACCATGGCCCGTTTGATGATATCGGCTGCGGTTCCCTGCATGGGCGCATTGATGGCGGTTCGCTCAGCAGCCTGTCGGCGCATGCCGTTGCGGGCATTGATCTCGGGCAGATACAGGCGACGGCCAAACATTGTTTCCACGTAGCCCTTGTCCCTGGCACTGGCCTTGGTGTCTTCCATGTAGTGGAGCACTCCGGGGTAACGCTCGAAGTACAGGTCAATGTATTCCTGGGCAGACTTCCTCGAAATACCCAGCTGCTTGGCCAGCCCGAAAGACGACATGCCGTAAATCAGACCAAAGTTGATGGCCTTGGCGCTGCGACGCTGCTCGCCAGTCACAGACTCCAGCGGCACCCCAAACACTTCAGCGGCCGTCGCTTTATGGATATCAAGACCATGGGCAAAGGCATCCAGCAGGCCTTTGTCACCGGAGAGGTGCGCCATGATTCTCAGTTCGATCTGGGAATAGTCTGCGGCGATCAGCTGGTAACCTTCCGGGGCAACGAAAGCCTGGCGTACTCTTCGACCTTCCTCGGTACGGATGGGAATGTTCTGCAGGTTAGGGTCGGAAGAGGACAGCCTGCCCGTTGCGGTGACAGCCTGGTGATAGGATGTATGAATCCGGCCGGTCTGCGGATTGATCATCTGCGGCAGTTTGTCTGTGTAGGTGGACTTCAGTTTGCTCAGCCCACGGTGCTCCATGATCAGTTTGGGCAGCTGGTAATCCAAAGCCAGTTCCTGAAGGACTTCTTCCGCAGTGGAAGGCTGCCCTTTTGGCGTTTTCTTGATCACCGGCAACTCAAGCTTTTCAAACAGTATGGCCTGGAGCTGCTTGGGGGATGACAGGTTAAACGGTTCGCCAGCCAGGTCATGAGCCTGCTTTTCCAGCTCTGCAAGACGTTCACCCAGACCCATGCTCTGCCTGCTCAGCAGATTGCCGTCCACATAAGCACCATTGCGCTCCATGCGGGAAAGGACATCCACCAATGGCATTTCTATGTCATGGAACACTTTGGCAAGAGTCGCTTCTGATTCCAGTTGCGGCAGAATAGTCTGATGAAGCCTGAGGGTGATGTCCGCATCTTCTGCCGCATAAGGACCGGCTTTCTCCAGTTCAATTTGATTGAAGGTCAGCTGTTTTGCGCCTTTTCCGGCAATCTCCTCGAAAGAGATACAGGAATGGCCAAGGTATTTTTCCGCCAGGGCATCCATATTGTGGCGGGTGGCTGTGGAATTGAAGACATACGACTCCAGCATGGTATCAAAGGCAATACCTTTCAGACTGATGTCATACCTGGCCAGGACACTCTGGTCATACTTCAGGTTCTGGCCAACTTTCTTCTTGTCGGAGTCTTCCAGTAAAGGACGGAGTTTTTCCAGCACCCAGTTTCGATCCAGCTGCTCTGGCGCTCCCATATAATCGTGAGCCACAGGAACATAGGCAGCCTTCCCAGCTTCGACGGCAAAGGAGACACCTACCAGATCGGCCACCATGTAATCGAGGCTGGTGGTTTCAGTATCAAAGGCAAAGAGTTCTGCCTCCTGCAACTTTTCAAGCCAGGACTGGAAGCTTTCTTCTGTCAAAACCGTTTCATAATCTGTCTCAACAGCTGCCGACTTTTCATCATCTGCAGCGTCAGTATCTCCACCTTCGAACTCCCCGATCATGGTGCGGAACTCAAATGCTCTGAACAGTTCCAGAAGGCCTTCTTTATCAATAGGGTCAGTCTTAAGATCTTCCACAGAAACCGGCAACTCAACATCGGTCTTGATAGTCGCAAGATCCCTGGACATCAGAACGATGTCCTTATGCTCTTCAAACTTGGGCGCAAAGTTCTTACTGCCCCTGAAACCCAGGGCTGGCACTTCATCCAGCCTGCTGGCAATTTCGCCGATGCTGCCAATGCCCTGCAGCAGCGCCAGGGCGGTTTTCTGGCCAACCCCTGGCATGCCGGGAATGTTGTCGCTGGAATCGCCCATCAGGGCCAGGTAGTCGATGATCAGGTGGGCAGGAATGCCAAATCTCTTTTCCACACCGGCCAGGTCGGTGTGCTCTTCTTTCATGGTGTCGATCAGGCTGACATGGTCAGAAACCAGCTGAGCGATATCTTTATCTCCAGTGGAGATGATGGTTTCGATCTTTTTCTCTGTCGCCTGCCGGGCCAGTGTGCCGATCACGTCATCAGCCTCGACACCTTCGATCATCAGCAGCGGCATGCCCAGCGCCCGGACAATATCGTGAATAGGCTGTACCTGGGAACGCAGGTCATCCGGCATGGGCTTGCGGGTAGCCTTGTATTCCGAATACATATCGTGACGGAAAGTCTTGCCCTTGGCATCGAAAATCACCGCCACCACACTGCCGGGATACTCAGTGGTCAGCTTCCGCAGCATGTTGGTCATCACCCGGATGGCGCCGGTGGGCTGACCACTGGAGGTTTGCAGGTTGGCCCTCTCTGAAGCATGGAAGGCTCTGTACAGGTACGAAGAACCGTCCACAAGAATCAGCGGAGTACTGGCTTGCTCGGAAACAGGTTGAGACATTGTCGACACTTTTTCGAAAGTTGAGAGTAAAATACACTAGGGTGCATTGATAACTAGTTATAAGCTCAGTGCTGCCGTACAGGGATCAGACACAAGAAAGGCGTGTACTGATAATGATTGTACATCAGCCTGCCCTGACAGAGTGGCCTCCACGGAGCACACGAAGGGCTCTCACAGGAGCGTCCATGGCAGCGTTCCAATAGCTTGAAATACTCTGGGTATTCCAGCGCTATTGCGCCTTGCCCTGAACGCTCCTGCGAGAGCTGAGCACATAACTAATTATCAACGCACCCTGAGCTCAGAATTATTCTAATTCGCTTTTTATTGAGCGGCATAACAAGGTTCATCCTACCATGAAACATCATCTCCACGGTTTGTTACTCCTATCCGTATTTCTGGCGGGCTGTGCGGCCAGACAACCAGCAGATCCCGGAGATGATGTAGCCCGGCCACCAAAGGTTGCCGCCAGCGAGCCGGTGATCTCGGCTGAAGAGTTCAAAAAGATCCCCAAAGGCCTGCGCCCGGAAGAGCTGGAGCAACGGGATGACACCACTGTAGTTATCCGCTCCGGTGACAGGCGAACCCTGAAAGAGTACCGGATTGGCGGGTTTCTCTATGCTATCCAGGTGATTCCCAAGGTCGGCAAGCCTTATTTCCTGGTCGCCGCCGATAACCAGGGCAACTTCATTCGTACTGACAAGCCCGGTATGCTGGTTCCGTCCTGGACCATTTTTGAGTGGAAATAGAAACAGGACCCCATAAACCGTTCACCGGCAGTAAGGACACTTATAGCAATATGTCTGTTTATACCCATCTGAATGCCAATGATATCCATGGGTTGCTTTCCAGGTACGACATTGGCGACCTGGACAGTTTCAAAGGCATTGAAGGGGGAGTGGAAAACACCAATTACTTTGTCACCACTCGAACCGATGAACAACAGCGGCGGTATGTTCTTACCCTGTTTGAATACCTGCCAGCGGCAACCCTGCCTTTCTTTATAGACTTCACGGATGAACTGAGCCGGGGAGGGCTGGCCGTTCCCGCCCCTGTCAGGGATATGCAGGGAGAGGCGCTTCATACGCTCAAGAACAAGCCATGCCTGCTTACGCCCTGTTTTCCTGGTAAGCACCCATCAAGACTGACAGCAGATCACTGTCAGCAAGTAGGCCATCTGCTCGCTCAAATACATACCATTGGCCAGCAAAGTCAGCTGCATCAGGAGAATCAGCGTGGCACAACCTGGCTGAGCCAGCAGGTAAAGCGTCTTGAAAAGCTCCTGCCACCGGATGAAGCTAGTTTCATGTCCAGCCAGTGGCAGCAGATTGTGAAAGAGCTGGGGAGTTTTACCAATCTGCCAGGCGGTCTGATCCATGGCGATCTGTTTCATGACAACGTGCTGATCAAAAATGGCAAAATCACCGGTGTCATCGATTTCTACAATGCCTGCCACGATTTTCTGCTTTATGACCTGGCGGTAACGGTCAATGACTGGTGCATTCAACCTGACCTTGAGCTTGACCCGGACAGACTCCAGGCGCTGATTACAGCTTATGCAGCTGTCAGGCCCTTTACTGACCAGGAAAAGCAGGCCTGGCCGCTGATCCTGCGCCTGGCTTCATTTCGTTTCTGGATTTCCCGGCTTATCACCTTTGTTCACCCTGAGCAGGAAGCCGACAGCGCTCATCAGCAAAGTCTTGTCCGCAACTACAAAGACCCGGCTGAATTCAGGGATATTCTGCAGCTGAGAACCCGCAACCCCCTGCCGCCTCTGACCTGAGGCTGTTCTATCCTTTCATTAATGGGAGCACCTCAGACGCTCTCCACAATGAACGCAGGGACGCAAAATGGGACCACTAGGACAACCGGAGCTGATACGCAGAGTTGATACACTCTGCCAGAAAGAGGTGGCCAAACAGGACGAGGTCGTCAGGCTAAGTGGCAAGAAACTCCTGCTGGGCGGATACAAGGGCTCGTTCCGCGAGCGCTGCACACAGTGGCTGAAGCGCACTTTTGGCAAGTCCGAGTTCAAGTCTTACGGAGATTACCTGGACTCGGTCACCGCCCGGGAGTCCAGCGCCCTGGCAACGGCATTGGCCAAAACACTATCCAAGCGCACCGTTAAACCCTGCACACTGTCAGGCAAAGTCACCGTGGCCGACCTTGCACAGACCATCGAGAAAACCCGCAGGGAGCTCGCAGATTTTGACTCTATCGTCAGGCAGGTGGTCAAGCCAGCTCTCAAGGGAGACCCTCTGACCAGTGACCCTCTTGATGGCCCCAAGGCCGTTTTAAGAACAGCACTGATGGACAGAAAAATCTCCCGCCCGGAGCAGTTGCAGGAACTGCAGAGCCAGGTATCCCATGAGCTGAAGAGTAAACATTCCCCCCAGAAAGGTCATAAGAACCTTGTCCGAAAAATGAATCTTGCCATGAAAGATCTGGCCCTCTCCCTGGAGCTGCAGCAGGAAGCCGTAGAATACGCGGATAGAGAGCGCCTTCAGGTCTCACTGGAGAAAAAGAAGGAACCCTTTGAGCAGCCCTCTGAAGACTGGGTTTACATCGAAGACACCCCAGACAAATCGACAGACCGTGACGGCATGACCCTTAAGCTGGCAAAAAAGAGCATCAAACGTCCTGAGGGTTATGACTCAGCTTCAGAGTCAATTCCAGATATTGTTGCCAAAACGCTCACCATGCTGAAGAAGAAATACCCGGACCTCGCGCCGATTCACCTGCGTAATGTCCAGGATTATCTTAAGTCGCATTTTTCCAGTAACCCTGCTCCACTGACAACACCAGCTCCCCCTCCAGAAGAGTCTCTGAATATTGCTGGCCAATATAAAAGGCTTCCCAGTGAAGCAGATAGTGAAGCCAGCAGTGGTGTTTTTTCCGATTTCAGCCGACAGAGCAGTGTGATTGAAGAGAAGGATTTTTCAGGTTCAGACCAGTACACCCTCTTGACAGATGATGAGCATGATGGCCTTAAAGCGGAGCGGCAAAGGCTTGGCAGTGATGACAGCGGAGTCAACCTCAACAGCGAACAGGATGGCCAATCCTGAATTTCCAGGGTGTTCGCCCTGAGCACCCAGCACCACCCAGTGAAAGCCAGTGACCAGAAACATACCCTGGCAACAGCCAATATCAGCGAATGAAAAGTTATGATATAACATTGGCTGAATAATGAATCACTGAATTGAATGACCACAGTTTATCAACCCCACGACCACGGCCACTGTATCGCCGACGCACTGTCTGAAGCCAGGGCTATCTGCCTGAAGAACGGAGCGAGGCTTACGCCACTCAGAGAGAAAGTCCTGGAACTTGTCTGGCAGAGTCACCAGCCGGTAGGCGCCTACGATGTGCTGGCGGAACTGGCAAAACAGGAAGAGCGTCCGGCTCAGCCTCCCACCGTTTACAGAGCGCTGGACTTCCTGCTGGAGCAGGGGCTGATACACAGGCTGTCCTCACTGAATGCTTACATTGGTTGTCCGCATCCCGGCAAGCACCACCCCAGCTGCTTTCTGATCTGTGGGAAATGTCGTACCACCCTGGAGGTGGAACACAAGGCCATGAACCAGTCCATTCAATTCTGCGCCTCAGAGCAGGGCTTTATCGTTTCTGATACAGCCATTGAACTGACCGGCCTCTGTCCAAACTGTCAGCAGCAAAATGTCTGAAAATCTGATCAGCCTGAATAAGGTGTCACTGGCCTTCCGGGGCCGGAAGGTGATCTCTGATGTATCTCTGGATATTCATCACGGAGAGATCGTCACACTAATCGGCCCCAATGGCGCCGGTAAAACTACGCTTGTGCGGATTGTGCTCGGGCTCCAGAAGCCAGACACCGGCTATCGTTCGATAAAAAGCAGGCTAAGGATCGGCTACATGCCGCAGAAACTGCATGTAGACAACACCATGCCTTTGACGGTTAAGCGGTTTCTGTCGCTGACCGGCCAGGCAGCCAGAGAAATACTCGAAGCCCTGGAGAGGACGGGTGTTTTGCGAGTACTCAACTCTCCAGTGCAGTCTCTGTCTGGAGGGGAGTTGCAGAGGGTACTCCTGGCAAGGGCACTGCTGCACAAGCCTCAATTGCTGGTTCTTGATGAGCCGGTCCAGGGGGTAGACGTCAATGGACAGAAAGAGCTCTACCACCTGATTTCAGAACTCCGGAAAGAGCAGGGCTGTTCTGTCCTGATGGTCTCCCATGACCTGCATCTGGTGATGGCGTCCACCGACCGGGTTGTCTGCCTCAACAACCACATCTGCTGCTCAGGCCACCCCCATGAAGTGCGCAGGCATGAAGGCTATCTCAGGCTGTTTGGTGGTGAATCTGACGAACTGGCCGTTTACACCCATCATCATGACCACGAGCACGATTTTGATGGCAATGTGATTCACAAACATGAAGATGGCAAAGGTGGGAATACTGATGTCTGACCTTCTTCTTCATGCTCTTCTTGCAGGTTTTGGCGTAGCCCTGGTCGCTGGTCCACTGGGATGCTTTGTTGTCTGGCGTCGTATGGCCTATTTTGGCGATACTCTCTCCCACTCAGCCCTGCTGGGCGTGGCCCTGGGTTTGCTGCTTGATATCAATCTGAACCTGGCTGTCATACTGTGCTCGCTGATTCTGGCAGTGCTTCTGGTAGGTCTGCAGGAAAAACAGAAAATGGCCTCAGACACCTTACTGGGCATTCTGGCACACAGCAGTCTTTCCCTTGGCCTGGTAGCCGTCAGCTTTGCCGATAATGTCCGCATCGATATGATGGCCTACCTGTTTGGCGATCTTCTTGCCACGGGGCCTCAGGATCTCTTCTGGATATACGGCGGAGGGATTCTGGTTCTGAGCGTTCTGGCCTGGTTATGGCGACCACTGCTGGCCATGACCGTTCATGCGGAACTGGCCCAGGTGGAAGGCTTTCCGGTCAAAAGGGTCAAGGTGGTCCTGACCATGCTGATGGCACTGGTTATAGCCGTCGCCATGAAAATTGTCGGTGTGCTGTTAATCACTTCCCTGATGATCATTCCGGCAGCAACCGCGCAGCGTCTGTCAAAAACACCGGAACAGATGGCAGTGCTGGCCAGCGTAGTTGGCCTGGTTGGGGTCTGTGGTGGGCTGGCGGCTTCCTGGCACCTTGATACGCCGGCAGGTCCTTCCGTGGTGGTTACCTGTTTCCTGATTTTTCTCACCAGCCTGCTGGGTGGACGTAAGGGTTAAAATCCTAAAAGTCAGAGCCCCTTACAAAGCCGACACCCGTGATAACACTCCTCAGAACTTCTTAAGGCGCCCTCAGTCTAACAAGAAATCCAGTGCCCGAAGACAAGCAATGGATGCCCGTGAATGGATACAGAGAGGAGAAAAAAGGATGTTATCAGGGGTCAGCTCTAATGGCGCCAGATTGCCTGTTATCGAGGAAAAGCCGCCCATAGCCGAACCAGCAGCAGTCAGTCATCCGGTGTCACCTCAAGTTGCAGGACATGCAGGCCTGCACCTGAAGCCTTCCTGTCTCTCCAGGGTCAGCATTGTTGATGACAACGATTTTGAATCACCGATTGTCTACCAGGAGCAGGCTGAGGCCGTCTTCAGAGAAAAGTTTGGTGACCTGCCAAGCCCCAGACCCGAACTATCCAAAGAGACCCGGCACCTTATTGAGCAACTCCCACAATTACAGACCACTGAAAGAGGCAGAAAGGTTCTGCAGCTGGTGATTGCCATTGGCGAGCTTCTGGACAGCTCCAGTGAGAAGCATCCCGGCAAGCTGTTGCTATCGACAGCCAGGGAGGCTCTCAACGAAGAGCAGGAAGACCTGGCCTTAGCCAAAGTCACGCGATTGGCTAACCAGATGATTTCAGAATGCTCCAGCAGCCGGCTCTATAACTTTGACTTT
The DNA here is from genome assembly GCA_051008495.1 of Endozoicomonas sp. Taxonomy (GTDB): domain Bacteria; phylum Pseudomonadota; class Gammaproteobacteria; order Pseudomonadales; family Endozoicomonadaceae; genus Endozoicomonas_A. The sequence continues at coordinate 8,981 of JBPCXN010000205.1, forward strand.
CAGAAGCTCATAAAAAACCGCACATCGGATGACATCCTTGACGATATCTGGGACTACCTGGCCTTTGCTATTCAGCTGAGCCGCAGATGCAGACAAACCGGGAAAACCCTTCTATACACCGGGGCCATGCTTTTTGCAGATATGCAGCTGGCCAGGAAAGCTTCGGGTGATTCATCCCATCTGGTAAATCTCCCCTGGCCACAATTCTCCCTGTGGCTGGACAGCATTGATGCCCGGGAACATATAGGAATTTCCAGTGGCGGGCCGCTTCGTATCGGGAGTTTTCACCTGGCTGAACTCAGCACATTTTTCTGGGCCAGAGCTATGGCAGACTTTGTTGAGGGTCGAAGCCACTCCCTGGGTAAGAAGCAAGTCAAAAGCTACTTCCTCTCAACTCTGTTACCGCTCACCATTCAACAGCAATTGTTTGCCCCTCCCGGTTCAGCGACGTTTTCCGGAATGCTGACAGACCAGGCCCAGCTTCTGCCACTTGTCTCTCAGCAGTTTGACGAAAGTGCAGTTCTGTTTGGGGAAGAGTTTGAACTTTCTCCAGTGCATGGCCCCTTAACCAGTAATGAGCATTGCCGGCAGTTTCTCACTCTCTGGGCGGAGAAACTGGAGACTGAGCTGAAACGGTCTGAGGTCTGCGATTACCAAATAACCTTTTGCTTTTCTGAGCCTCCTTATTCTATCGATGTCAGAGTTGGCAACTGGGAGTGCTCAGTCTTCCGTGATGACGAAGTGCTTGAAGTAACGACCACCCCATACTCTATGGCCCAGACATTCACCATTGAAGGTAAATCATTTTCGGCTTATGAATGCTTTGACCAGTTTATCTTCTCTGTTGCCAGCAAACTGGGCATGACAGGGGACTCTGGTCACAAACACCTTGACCTGAGAACCTCATTTCAGGGTAATCGGATACTGCTTTTTCTGAATCAGCTGGATATGGAGAACAATGCCTGGCTGGCCAGGGCACTGGGGCGGGAAAACCAGGTCAGATTCTTCCCTTATATTGCTCAGCCTGAGCATGAGACGATTCAGCAGGAAAAGCTGAAAGTCATGGTCGAAGCTGTCAACCGGCAACTGGCTGCTGGCCCGTCCCTGCGGGACACAAAAGGTTTCAAGTCCCTTTGTGAATTTAAAAACTATCTAAACGATTTATACCTGTGGTACGACCATAGCCCATGTGCCCTGGGACATATCATTCATGAGTACCACGACCCTTCCATCCATCAAACTCCAACCAGTACACTGGAGTACAGGCTATTCCATTGCCCGAGGTCTGGCAGTGAGGCCTGGCTGTTCAACGAACTGCTCGTTCACCGTTTGAAATATCTTCAAAAGTGCATTAATGAGCACCGGCCCGTTGCCTACCATCCCATTGACCCGCGCTATTACGGACAGGATCTTAACGAAGAGGTTATCAAACTCTTCGTCGCCTATATTCGTGAAATGGGGGAAGAGCCGACAAAATACCGGCCTCTATTGCGGATTACAGTGCCGGAAAGTTGCGAAGAGCTGTTTAAAACCCACTCTTCCGACTAACCTCAAGGTTCAGTGGCGCATCAAGGCTGTCAACTGAAGCCTGTTGTTTGGAGCCGTGCCAGTTATTGGCTGGGAAGACGTTGACGGATGAGAAGTTCAAGCTGGTCTATCTTCTCATCGGTGCGCTCAAAACCTGCAAGTGTAGCTTGCGTCAGTGCGACAAGATTGGACTTAACCCCTTCAAGGTCGGCTTTAACCCCATCTAGTTCGGTTTTAACCCCGTCGAGTTCGATTTTAACTCCATCGAGTTCGATTTTAACTCCATCGAGTTTGGTTTTAACCCCATCGAGTTCGGTTTTAACTCCCTCAAGACCTGCTTTCACTTCAGCAACATCGACTTTCAAACCTGCTATGTCGTGCTGGTTAGTGAGGGCGATATTTTTTATATCTGCACACACTCTAGCCAAGCTGTGCTGGTTCGCATCAAGTTGCTTATGCTGTGTTTCGAGGTTCTCAAGCCTTGCTTCCACCGACATTGGGACTACTCACATTGGTTGTGGAGTAGACAGCATAGCAAAGAAACGCGATAGGTCACCCTCTCAGATAAATGACACATGTCTGTCAACGGCGCAGTTTTTTTCAGTGCCGTTGACATTTGTATGAACTGGTTTATTTATACAGGGGAACCGTCTGCTCTTATCAGCCAGCCAGCACAGTCTGCATCCAGGGCCAGACCTGCTTCTTGCGGCTCAGGGTTTTCTCCATGGTCACCCAGCGGTCAGAATTATCTTCCTTCAGTAGTTCTGCCCACTCGCCCTGCACCAGCAGACGTGTGGTTTCAGAAGTTATGTCAGTCAGCATCAGGGAAGCCAGTTTGAAGCCTTCCTTTTCACAACGGCCAGTCAGTTCGGCCTCCAGAGCATCCATCTTGTCTTCAACCTGCTCAAAGCTGGCGATTTCCATCTGACCTACAACTACATCACCACCATCGATGCTGTACTTCTTCAGGTCTCGGTCGATCAGGTTTTCGATGCTCAGGCCATCCAGATTGGTTTTTACACGCAACAGGTTATCAGCAAACGCATCCAGATCCATACCAGCTTCTTCTGCCAGCATTCTTGCCGCTTCACGGTCCTTGTCTGTGCAGGTCGGTGAACGGAAGGCAACAGTATCGCTGACGATAGCGCCCAGCATCAGCACCGCCATTGACCGTTCAATCTTAACCTCTTCCATACGGAACAGATTGAACAGAATGGTTGAACTGCATCCTACTGGCCAGATCCAGGCTTCCAGTGGATTTACAGTCGTCAGGTCGCCCAGGCGATGGTGATCAATAATGCCTTTAATGTCGGCTTTGGCCAGCCCTTCCGGGCCCTGACCCAGGTCGCTGAAGTCCACCAGCCAGACAGCTTCGTTTTCAACATTGCCGCACAGAGCTGGCGCTTCCACACCGGCTTTCCTGAGGATAAATGCTGTCTCTCCGGTAACCTCACCCTGGCTGACAGCAACCGCTTCAACACCGCGGGCAGCCTTCAGCCATTCTGCCGCCACCAGGGCAGAACAGATGCTATCGGAATCGGGATTGCTGTGACCTACAACCTGAATCATCACTTACTCACTTCTGAAAAAAGAAAACCGGAGCACTGTTAACAGGGTCCGGTGTTTGTTGGGGAAGTGTACGTAGGACGGCGATTTATGAGTCTAAGGAGATATACGCATAAGACTTCATCCGAGAAAAGGAACACTTCGTTAAAAGTGTGACCTGCTCAAGTTCTCAAAGTTACAGGGTGTCAGAATATTGTCAGACGCCTTTCAGATACTCAGCTCTTTGCTCAATGGGTCAATAAAAACTCGGAAGACCGGGAGCCTGAACAGGCTAGGTATTACGATTCTATACTGAAGAAACGACTAAACAGCAACAAGGAAGTAGCTATGAGGTTTCTGCACAAAATCCCCATTATCGTTTCACTGGCTCTGCTGCCCTCGTTAGGTATGGCAGCCTGCCCTTATAATGATCCTGGCTATAAACCACCCCCCGAACCGATGGAGTGTACGATCCCTGATGGAGTATATTCCATGTACAATCGCCTCTCCGGGCCAGGAGCGGCAAATAATTACATGGTTCTCATGTTCGTTCAGAACAGCAATGTTCGTATGCTGGTCAAGGATAAGACATCCCCTAACAGGGACTATTTAGTTACTGCCTATCGACAGCCCCCTCGTTTCAGGAGTCGGGCTGCAGAATCACAAGGGGAAACGCCCTCGGATGCTGGCACAGAGTTTTACAATAATTCCGGCGAGGAAGATCAATTTGCTAACTACGATTATCCCGCAGATGATGCAATGTCTGACTATGCTGCCCAGGAAGGGAACCCGGAAGACATGGTGAGTGCTGAGCATCATCGTCGCGGTAAGTGGCGTCATGATCGCTGGCGTGGCGGTTGGCGCGGCGGTTGGCGTGGTGGTTGGCGTGAACGGTGTGGCGGTTGTCGTGAACGGCACGATCAGCGTGATCGGCATGAACGGCCCCGAAAAAAAGCCCCAAAGCTCTGCAATGGTAATACTATCAATATCTGTTTTGGCCCCGACTCCAGAAAGGCCCGCGCAATTCCCAACTCGATTCAGGGCAGCGTAGATTTGACCTTGGATGGGAATATACTGAGAGGGAAGGTGATTTTGAATGGTGAAATCATCAGCAAAAACGCTCTTGAACTTCATAAGCAAAATCGCGGCAGCGAGTTAATAGAAAAATAACCTAAAAAAAGGGGGTATTCAATCCCCCCCTTTTTTTAATTTCGGTAAAGTTCATCCACTGCCTTCATGATAGCCCCCAGCTTTTCCGGCTCCAGGGGAGGGCGGATAAAACCGTGGTAATCACCCTTGGGGTTAATAATCGCCAGGTTGGCGCCATGATCCACCAGGTAGTACTCATCCTCCGGACTGGTGACCGGAGTGTAGGGAATGTTCAGCTGCACAGTCAGATCATGAATGTTTTTAACAGGGCCGGTCACTCCAACAAAGTCAGGGTTGAAGTGAGGAACATAGCCTTTCAGCTTCTCAACACTGTCCCTACCCGGATCTACGGATACCATGACATAGCGCATCTTCTTCGCCAGCCCGGGGTTATCTTTTTTTAACTTTTTATCCAGGTTGTTGAGCTGACTCAGGGTAATCGGGCAGATATCCGGACAGAAGGTGTAACCGAAGTAAGCCAGTGTCCAGCCACCCTCAAGTCGATCACCGGCAAAGGCATTACCGTTGTGGTCTTTCAGATCATTAACAGTGAAACTGCGCGGTGTTTCAAATACCACGGTACCCATCTGCTGCAACTGCTCCACCGACAACGACGGCTTGCTCATGTGCTTGTAGAAGGTCAGGCCAAACACCACCGCGATAACTGCGACCAGCACCAGAACCGTCTTGCCAACAGTTCCCTGGGTGCCGCTACTACTCATACTGCTCTCCATTCACTTTTCCTCCTACAGCCACATATAAAATGCGTAGTGATCAATCAGCAACACCACAAACAACAGCATCAGGTATGTGATGGAATACTTGAACGTTTTTATTGCCGCATGAGGGCGACTGTCACGCAGTAAAACAATCGACCAGAAAAGGAACCGTGCCCCCAGGGCCAGGGCTCCGGCCAGATAGATGATGCCGCTCATACCGGTCAGGAAAGGCAGGATACTGACCAGCAGCATGATCACGGTATAGAGCAGGATGTGCAGCTTTGTATAGGCTTCACCGTGAGTCACCGGCAGCATGGGCACATCAGCCCTGGCGTATTCATCTTTCCGGTGGATGGCCAATGCCCAGAAGTGCGGTGGTGTCCAGGCAAAGATAATCAGCACCAGCAGCAGGGCATGGCCTTCAAACTGTCCGGTCACTGCTGTCCATCCCAGCAATGGTGGCGCGGCTCCGGCCAGGCCGCCAATGACAATATTCTGGGGAGTGGCCCGCTTCAACCACGATGTGTAGATAACGGCATAACCGATCAGGGATGCCAGTGTCAGCCAGGCCGTCAGGGGGTTTACCAGCCAGACCAGGATAGCCATGCCCAGAATGCCAAGCGTGAAGGCAAACATCAACGCCTCCCTTGGCTCTACCCGTCCCCGTGCGATGGGCCGGTTGTGGGTGCGGGCCATTATGTCGTCTATACGACGATCAACCACATGGTTGATCACTGCTGCAGAGCCGGCACAGAAAGCAATGCCGATATTGCCATAAATAAAGATATCCAGGGGAACCAGCCCCGGTGTCGCCAGGCACATGCCAATCACCACGGTCAGCACCATCAAGGCCACGACTTTGGGCTTGGTCAGTTCCAGGTAATCCTTCCAGTAGGCAGACTCAACTTTACTCAGACTCATGTTCGAACTCCCTCTCCACTCCCTGAAGAAATATGCAGATGCTCGCCTGCCTCGACACTATACTGCCCGCTCAACTGCCCGCTCAACTGCTCGCTCAATCGATCGCTCAATCGATAGTTCAGCGCCACCAGCGACAGTAACAGTAGCGCACCTCCCAGGTTGTGGGCTACAGCTACAGCCAGGGGCAGGTGCCAGATGATATTGCTTAGCCCAAGACAAACCTGGATCAACAGCGCCAGGGCAACCAGTGATGTTATACGCCCCAGACCGCCTCTCTCGGTAAACGACAGCTCCCGCCTGTAGCGGTAGACCCGGGTAAACAGGAAACACAGCAGCAGCAAACTGACAATGGCTCCGGCCCTGTGAGCAAGATGGATGGCCGTACGCCCCTGGGAGTCCATTTGTCCCCCCAGATAATTCGGCCCAATGGACTGCCCGACATCAAACCCTTCGGCGAAATCAACAGGCGGCAACCATTGCCCCTGGCAGGTCGGTAATTCAGGACAGGCGAGGGCGGCATAGTTGGAGCTGGTCCAACCTCCCAGAGTAATCTGGATGACAATAACCATTAAGCTGACCAGGGACAGTGTACGCAGATTATCCAGTCTGCCCGAAGAAGGCAGCTTCCTCCACTTCAGCCCTGACAGCCTCAGAGTCAATAAAAACAGCAGGCTGAAAGTGGCGAAACCTCCCAGCAGATGAGCGGTAACGACCTGCGGCCAGAGCTTAAGCGTCACTGTCCACATACCAAATGCGGCCTGAATCATGACCAGGCCGAGTATAAAGAATGGCAGTTTAACAGAGCGTTCGGCTTCCTTGCGGTGACGGAAAGAGAGTACCGCTATGGAAAGAACAGCCAGCATCAGCAGGCCTGCCACGTAACGATGGATCATTTCCGGCCAGCCCTTTTCTACCTCTACCGGGGCATCTGGGAACCGGCTCTCAGCCAGCTCTATGGCCTCAGCGGTTTCCGGTACTGTCAGGAAACCATAACAGCCTGGCCAGTCCGGGCACCCAAGGCCGGCGTGAACCAGCCTTGTATAAGCGCCAAGCACCACGACAACCATTGCCAGGGCGGTGGCGAATAACGACAGGTAAAAGCCTTTCTTGTGCACTGTCATTCCCCCTTTGCTAGCCGATCTTGGAAGCCTTGAGCAGGCGCTGCAGGTCTTTCAGCAGATCCCCGCCAGACTGATCGGCCTGATAACCCATCATGATGTTGCCCAGGGGGTCGACGATGAAATAACGGTTTTCAGGCCAGCTGTTTGTTTTCAGAGCTCCGGTAACACCAGCCTTGTCACCTTTCAGCCAGAACACCTCGGGATGCTCTTTCTGCAATTCCAGGCTGTTCAGTTGTTCCGTGGAGATGTATGCCCTGACAACCCGGTCCGCTTCCCGACCAAGACCAATATGAACCTGCCGGGTTTGATACAGGGCTTCCTGGCAACCTTTTGAATCACAGGCAGGGCTTCCGAACACCAGGATGCCCCAACGACCTTCGAGGTTTTCCAGGGTGAATTCAGAGGCTCCATTCTGCAGCCCGAGGCTCCCGAAGCTGGCAGGCGGAAGCATCAACTCACCCTTGTTGGTTCTACCATCCGGCACAAACTGACCATAAAAGTACATGAACCAGGCCAGTCCCAAAGACAGGACAGGAACCAGAATCACCACCATCAACTGCCACCGACCTTTGGTTTTTACCGGTGCCGAGCTTTTAACCGCGTCCTGCATCTTCTCTCTTCCCGTGCTTGTTCATTTGCTTGCTCAATTGATAGCCATACATTCCCAACAGCACCAGCGCCATGGTGAACCACTGGAAGGCATACCCAAGGTGTTTTTGTGAGCCCGTTTTCACCAGCAACGGCCGCATGGTCTGCGCACCGGGCTGGCCTTCATCAAGAATCAAAAGCATAGATGGAATTTTCTGCCCCAGGGCTTTCCCCATGCGCTCGAAGTCCAGTGTTTGAATTCGCTTGGGCCAACCTTCCATCCAGGTGTCCTCGCCCAGCATGAAAGGTTTACCGAGTAGCCGGTAAATCGTGCCAGAAAGCTGCACCTCACCATTGATCTCCTCTAAATCGGGAAGCTCATCCCGGGAGGTTGCGGAAACCCAGCCCCGGTTGACCAGAACCCAACTACCACTGCTGGTGACGAAAGGGGCTATCAGGTCATATCCGGCCCGGCCCTTGTGGATCTGGTTGTCATGGAGAAAATAGCGTCCCTGGAAAAAGCGACCAGTGACTTTTAATGGCAGAAACAGGGGGTCTTCATAATTCCTGAGATCGGAATAGGAGAGTGGAGGCATGCTGCGACGCTGTTCAAGACCCTGTTCCAGATCAAGCTTCTGCCCATAACGGGACAGCTGCCAGAAACCCAGACTGATAAGCAGGGCCAGCAAAGGTATCACCAACAACGTGAGTTTAGTACGTAGACCCATCATATTTGTTCGACACAGTGGCTCATAAAGTGGTCAGCCACAAGGCGGACTTGTGCAGGCGTAGTTTTGCCTACGTCCAGCAAGTTCAACACTGTGGATGGCCACTTTATGAGCCACCCGTAGGGCGAGTTTGAGAGCGTCCATACCTGCGTTCCAACAGCTTGAAATACGTTAAGTATTCCCGCGCCGTTGCGCCTTGCCCTGAACGCTCTCAAGCTCGCTGTGCGGTACAAATATGATGGGGCTACGTACTGTCTATACTTCAACATCTGGTGCTCGACTTGACACTTGTTCCAGAACGGCTGTTATCCTGAATCTCTCATACACGTTTCTGGCTGAAAGAGCCGGGCGCATGGAAAACGACAGGGAGCCGTTATGTGGTTAAAAGTTGTTATTGTTCTTCTTTTTCTTGCCGTCGTCGCCAGTCTCGGCCGGGGGCTTTACTTTCTACTCACCGACCAGAGTGGTTCCGCCAAACTGATCAGTTCCCTGACCGCCCGGATCAGCCTTACAGCGCTGATCATGCTGGTCATCGTCATCGCCTGGCTGCACGGTGACATCAACAGCCAGGCGCCATGGCTCTATCGTTAAATCAGATACACAAAGATAAACAGGCCAACCCACACCACGTCCACGAAGTGCCAGTACCAGCTGGCTGCTTCAAAGGCAAAATGGTTCTCTGCATCAAAATGCCCCTTGTATATCCTAACCAGCATCACTGTCAGTATTAACGCTCCAAGGGTGACATGAAATCCATGGAAGCCGGTCAGGATAAAGAAGGTAGAGCCGTAAATCCCTGCGCTTAAAGTAAGCCCAAGGTGGTTATAGGCTTCAATGTACTCTTCTACCTGAAAGTACAAAAAGGCAAATCCCAGAATCAGTGTGGCAATCATCCAGGCCTTGACCTTGCCACGCTCATTCTTTCTCAACGCATGATGGGCAATGGTCAGAGTGATACTCGACGCCACCAGCAGCAAAGTATTGAGCAGAGGTAAGTGGAAAGGGTCCACCACTGCTGTTTGAGCGGGAAACGTCTCGTTATCGGGGTTCTTCATCAAGGGCCATTCGGCGACGAAGTCAGGCCAGAGGAACTGGTGGGTGGATGCCCCATCGCCTTCCCCCGCCAGCCAGGGCACGGCTAACACTCGGATATACAACAGGGTGCCGAAGAATGCCGCAAAGAACATAATCTCTGAAAAGATGAACCAGCCCATGCCCCAGCGGAAACTGCGATCCATCTGCGGACTGTACAGCCCGGCACGGGACTCCTCTATGACATTGCCGAACCAGCCAAATATCATGTAGGCCAACATCAGGCCGCCAGCATAAAACACATATTGAGCACTGGAGTCCGTAACACCGGCAGACATGTCATTCATCATCATGCCTGCGCCGGCCAGTGTCAGAAACAGGCCTATGGATGCAATGATCGGCCACTTGCTCTGGGCCGGAACGTAATAGCTTCCTTCATTAGCCATTGTTTATTTTCCTCTCTCCCATGCTTGTCACATCAAACAGTGTGTACTGCAGGGTTAACTTGTTGAATCGGCCTTGTCGCGGTAACTCCTGATCCACAATAATTCTTAAAGGCATCTCTTTTTCTTCGTAGGGCTCCAGCACCTGCGTGGTAAAGCAGAAACATTCGACCTTGTGCAGGTAGTTGGTCGCCTGAAAGGGCGTTACGCTGGGGATCGCCTGCCCAATTATTCTCCGTTCCGTGGGATTCCTGACAAAAAAGCTCAGTTCACCCACCTGCCCCGGATGAACCTCTACAGACGGAACACTTGGAGCGAAATCCCAGGGCATTCCCGCATTCTTGGTGGCGACAAACTGAACGGTGACCGTCCTGTCCAAATCTGGCTTCGCCTCTCCGGTATACGGGCTGGGATCGGTCTTGCCATTCAACCCCGTGACCTTGCAGAACACGTTGTAGATGGGAACCATGGCAAAACCAAAACCAAACATGCCTCCAGCCACCAGACCGGAGCGAATCAGAGTACGGCGGGACAGGTTGACCGGGCCTTTCTCTTCATCACTCATAACTGCAACTCCTCTGGCTACTTCACATCCGGTGGAGTCGTAAAGGTGTGGTACGGAGCCGGGGAGGGAATACTCCACTCCAGCCCTTCAGCGCCTTCCCAGCTCTTGGCTTCCGCTTTCTTTCCACCCAGGATGCACTTGATCACTATGAACAGGAACAGCAGCTGGGTTGCGCCAAACATGAAGCCACCGACACTGGCGATCTGGTTAAAATCGGCAAACTGCAGGGCGTAATCCGGAATTCGCCGCGGCATGCCTGCCAGCCCCACGAAGTGCATCGGGAAGAAGGTCAGGTTCATACCGATAAACGACATCCAGAAGTGCGCCTTGGCCATGGTCTCGTCGTACATGTGGCCAGTCCACTTTGGGAGCCAGTAATAGACAGCGGCAAAAATGGAGAAAATCGCCCCCGGCACCAGCACGTAATGGAAGTGAGCCACAACAAAATAGGTGTCGTGATACTGGAAATCAGCTGGAGCAATTGCCAGCATCAAACCGGAGAAGCCACCCAGCGTAAATAGCGTCACGAAGGCAATGGCAAACAGCATGGGGGTTTCAAAGGTCATAGCCCCCCGGAACATGGTAGCCACCCAGTTAAAGACCTTCACACCCGTCGGCACGGCAATCAGCATGGTCGCGTACATGAAGAACAGCTCACCCACCAGCGGAATACCTACCGTAAACATGTGGTGCGCCCAGACGATGAACGACAGGAAGGCAATACTCGCCACGGCATAAACCATGGAGGTGTAACCAAACAGTGTCTTCCGGGCAAAAGTCGGCAGGATAGCCGAGACGATACCGAAGGAAGGCAGGATCATGATGTACACTTCCGGATGGCCGAAGAACCAGAAAATATGCTGGAACAGTACCGGATCACCGCCACCACCAGCGTTAAAGAAGCTGGTGCCGAAGTGGATATCCATCAACATCATGGTTACCGCCCCGGCCAGCACCGGCATTACGGCTATCAGCAGGTAAGCCGTAATCAGCCAGGTCCAGCAGAACAGCGGCATTTTCATCAGTGTCATGCCAGGTGCGCGGAGGTTGAGTATGGTAGCGATAATATTTATCGCACCCATGATCGACGACACCCCGAGCATATGGATGGCAAAGATAAAGAACGTCGTTGATGGCGGCGCGTAGTCCGTTGACAGAGGCGCATAGAACGTCCAGCCGAAGTTGGGACCACCGCCCTCCATAAACAGGGTGCTCACCAACATCAGGGCAGCAAAGGGCAGTATCCAGAAACTCCAGTTGTTCATCCTGGGCAGCGCCATATCCGGCGCCCCCACCATCATCGGAATCATCCAATTCGCCAGCCCTACAAACGCCGGCATGACGGCACCGAAGACCATGATCAGCCCGTGCATGGTGGTCATCTGGTTAAAGAATGCCGGTTCGACAATCTGCAGTCCCGGCTGGAACAGTTCCGCCCGGATCACCATGGCCATGGCGCCACCGGTCAGGAACATTATGAAGCTGAACCACAGGTACATTGTGCCAATGTCTTTGTGGTTCGTGGTCAGCACCCAGCGCATCAACCCTTTGGCAGGGCCATGGTGATGCTCCTCGTGGCCACCTTGATGGTTGTGATGATCGTTTGTCACAGCAGTCATGGTCGTATTCCTCACAGTCCAGCCTGATGTGTATTGATGGACGGCTTGCTGACAGCCGCTGCCTTTTCACCCTTGGCAGGCGTATCGGACTCAGGTACGAACTTACCTGTTTTCTTGAACTCTACGATCTGCTTGGGTGTCACCATTTCCCCGGTGTTATTACCCCAGGCATTGCGCTCGTAAGTGATTACAGCAGCCAGGTCGACTTCGCTGAGCTGTGCCGCAAACGCCTGCATGGCCGTTCCCTTCTTACCGTTGACGACAATGTCGATATGATCAGCAATCATGTCTTTGTTCACCGCCATCTCGGCGCCTTTCAATGCCGGGAAGACGGGCGGCATACCCTGGCCATTGACCTGGTGACAGGCAGCACAGACTTTATCGTAGGTGGTTTTGCCCCGGGCCATGAGTTCATCCATGGACCAGACCTTACTGGTCAGCTCACGCTCTTTGGCGGCTTCCTCTTTCTTTTCTGCCAGCCAGGCTTCGTAATCTTCCGGTGTCCGGGCATCGACCACTACCGGCATATAGCCGTGATCCTTGCCGCACAATTCAGCACACTGCCCGCGATAAATACCCGGCCGTTCTATCTTGGTCCAGGCTTCATTAATAAATCCGGGAATGGCATCTCTTTTTACTGCCAGGGCAGGAACCCACCAGGAATGAATAACATCCGCTGCTGTTACCAGGAATCGAACCTTCTTGCCAATTGGCAATACTAAAGGCTCGTCCACCTCCAGAAGGTAATTGGGATTCTTATCCCTGACGTTATAGATCTGTTCTTTCGGCGTAGAAAGATTACTGAAGAAAGAGACATCCTGGCCAACGTATTCGTATTGCCATTTCCACTGGTAACCGGTGATCTTGATATCCACCTCCGAGTCATCGGTGTTATAGATATCAATCAAGGTTTTCGTGGCCGGAATGGCCATGGCAACAAGAATCAAGAATGGAATGGTTGTCCATAGAATTTCCACCAGGGTGCTTTCATGAAACTCCTGGGGTTTGACGCCCCGGGATTTCCTGTGCACCAGTATGGAATAGAACATGACCCCGAAAACCAGTATGCCGATAACGACACAGATGATGAAGATGGTCATGTGTAGATCGTAGATGGATCGGCTCATGGCCGATACACCTTCGGTCATATTGACTTCCCATGCCGCCCAGAGGCTGCCGGATGCAAACGCACCAGCCAGGCCGGCAAAAAGAAGAAAGAGAGTACGTGCGTGCTGCATCATTCCCTTACATCCCCTGAATATCCGCCCGTTACAGCGGAAACTTCTTATTATTATTGAGCAGACCCAGAGTCCTGCGTTCAGAGGTGTTGGATCAGAAAACGCAATCGTTATCCGACGTTATAATTGTCAATTTGACCTACCCTGGCCATAAGCACCTAACCAATTGCTTTCGCACATTCTGGACGGCGGCTTTTTCCAGCCTTCTGCGCTCCAACTCTCGTTGGTAAGAGGGTTACGTAGCTATGGCTACGCGCCCGGCGTTGCGCCTTGAAGACTGAAAAAATCCACTCGCCAGAATACTGCGAAGCAACTGGCCAGGTACTTAACAGTTTCTTGCCTGAAAAACCTCGCTGCGCTTATGTTTCCTGATTGTTTACTGATGAGCAACCAGACAGCTACAAAACAACTACTTACTGCAAGTCTTACTGACTGCAAAAGCGCAAAATAATCAATCGCAAGCGACCGCTAAGCATGGAGCAACATAAGTCTTTGCCATACTACTTCGACCCAACCTGCAAAACTCACTGCGCAGGAACATCCTGCTAAAACCAATACCCCATGAGACTCTAATTATCTGACAATAATTGCCAGTAGAGTATAGTCCCAGAGCGTCATTAAACAACATGAGCCATAAAAAGGAAATTCTTCGGGAATGATTCTTCTGAAAAAAATCGTTTTATAAAAGTCACATGTCGCTCACATCCTTACTTTGACAGACATTTAGATGAACTGCCAACTGTTTTATCGGATCGATTCCAGCAACAGTACTATTGTGTTCTTCGAGACCTTAGCCGTTAGATATCCTGGACACTCTGTCGCCCGATAAGATTGAGACTTATATCACACTCCGGCTTTCAGTCTATTGCACTAAACAAAGCGTTTTCTGAGTCAGTCACTCTTTTCATTAATCGCTTAAAAACGGCCTGTTTTGACATATATTGTGTGTCATTATTTTGACTGCACAACTGCTGCCGTTTTGCACCTGCACCTTGAAAAAATGCAGGAATTGGCACGAAAAATATATACTTCTAAAGGGAGTTTTATTTATGAAAAAGAGATATTGATCGTTGCTTGTTTTATACTTCGCACTATGGTCCATTAGTCTCTGCAGTGAGACACCCACCCGAAAACGCCAACCGCATCGGAGGCATCCATGGACGTGCAGGCGATCAACGATCTCATTGATGACGCAAAAAAACACGAAGCACACAACAGGCACCTTCAGGCACTGGTCTGCGACCAGCTTGAGCAACTCCATCACTCCATTGAGCTCCCTGAAGACACCGCTTGTGACACACTGTTGAAGTTCGTCACCGAATACATAGATCATGTTCCCGAATTTCTCGACGCCCTTGACCAGGCATCACGGGAGCTGAACATCGAAAGTTTTATCACGCCTTTTCTCGACATTGCCGAAGAGAATTTCCTGGCGCCGAAAATTCAGGGGCAAACCGATATCGGTCTGTTCGAGCTTCTTGATAAAGCCTACTTCGCCCACCGGCTGATCGAGGATGTGAACGACAGTTATATGGCAAAGACAGGCAGCACCATGATCCCCATGAACATGACCTGGGCCAACCTGATCATTCACGCCATCCTGGGAGAAAAGTTCGGTAATGAGCTGGACGCTATTGTTGAACAGACTGTTCGGCAGATGATGCGCTCACAGGAGATTTTCAATGAAGGCAAGTTCAGGGATTTCGTCAACCAGAGAGATCCGGAAGAATGGGTAAACACCTGGTCCAAGTGGCATTGCCTGTCCAGCAAGATGGGGATTGAGCTCAAGTTCACTTCAGCGGCCTGATAGAGCCGCTGCCCCGGTGCCATTCTTTGCTATGCTCAATGCTCTAACAACTAATCAGAAAGGTATGCAGTATGAGCCTTGAGGCGAGAGTAACAGCGGTAGAAGGCAGGCTTGACAAACTTGAGAACGCCTTCATGGAATTGAACAAGGTCGTTGAAGCCACACATGAGGTTGTTACTCATATACTGAAAACTGTCGAAGAACATGACAGACGCTTCGAAGAGATTGACAGACGCTTCGAAGAGATTGACAAACGCTTCGAAGGGATTGACAGACGCTTCGATAAGGTAGAGGAACTACTTGTCCAGATCGTAAACAATCTTGCCAGCAAGTAACGGGTACCTCGAAACCTGTCTCAGTGCCGGGTTGTTCCGCCCAGAATTCGAACAATCTGTACACCTTCGTCCTTCATAGCATTATCCTGTCTCTCGTCATCGTGGGAAATCCTGGTCTCGGGGATCTTTCCCACCAGCGACGGCTCATTTTCCATCACATCAGAGAACCCACATTCGACGCATTCACGGACTTCAACATCGTTGTCCTGTCTGTACATCCTTATCGTGTCCTGTGCACCGCAGGACGGGCAGACGACTCCGGCTATGAATCTTTTTATAGTCATGGTTACAACATCCGTTCACTGTAGGTTGGATTAGCCCCTGGGCGTAATCCAACAACTTACATAACATTGGGTTTGGGTTGTCGGGTTACGAAAGCAGGTAACGGGAAGCGAAAAGGGTATAAAGTAAAATGCTCCTACCCTTACGGCATAGCCTAACCCGACCTACGCACTTCTGTGCGAATTACAGCCTCTTCAACTCTGGTTTCCATGCTCCTGCGGAGAACCCATACTCTCTCCAGTTACTGTGTCTGATTATATGCATTCCCACAGTGGACCGTGGGAACGAGTCAAGGGCATATGTTTGGTCAAGTCATATCGGTCCACCAACTGGGTCTGGGTTCAGGCTCATGACCAAGAATATTCTTCAGTTGATTGACCAGATCAAAAGACTTTTTACCGTCAATATGAGTTTGGAGATCACTATCCACGTTTCCCCATAATGGGTCCAGAACCACATCAACGCCATGGGTTCTTGCCAGTTTTGCGGCAGGAACAAAATCGGCATCACTGGCCAGAAGAACGATGGTATCCGCATACTGGTTAAGGGTCACAGTGGTAATATCGACACCAATCCGAGTATCTACCCCTTTCTGCTGGACGCTGTAATAGAAATCATCATTAGTCAGGTCGGAAAACTGCCTTTCATTGGCCAGTAACTGTGACAGAACCCTATCCCTGACTTGCCACTGCCCTGAATTGGACAGCTTACCCATACGTAGCGCCAGCTTGCGAGACGCTTTCAACTGTTTATGTAGCTCTGTCTGGAATAGGTATCCTGGTTCTCTTTTACTGTTCCAGGTACCGGGAGAGTGGTGACCTATAGCAGGCCGGGGGTATCGAACCTGTTTTTCAAGAGGCGGGGCATCATAGTAATAAATCCGGTAAAGCTCATCGCGAGCCAGATTTTCCTGATGCTTTCTGACAAGGTTGTATATGATCGATACGATATTCTGGGGTTCTAACGCATGGCCTTGAAAAAACTTCCGATGATAATATTTGATCCGTCGGACAAAATAGCCACCATCCACAAAAAAGGCAATTTTCTGCATTGTATCCCCTTAAACGCAAAAAACCTGTAACCGTGGCCATTCGCTACGTATTAGAATGGGCACCGTTACAGGTCTGAGACTGATTATAGGGGAACCAGAGCCAGTAACGCAAATATCAGGAAGAAATCCCGCTGTGACGAAGCAGGGCTTCAATCTTCGGCTCACGGCCACGGAAGTTCACGAACAGCTCCATGGGTTCGGCAGAGCCGCCTTTCTGAAGAATTTCATGCAGGAAAGACTGCCCGGTTTCCTGGTTGAAGATACCCTCTTCCTCAAAGCGGGAGAAGGCGTCAGCAGACAGCACCTCAGCCCACTTGTAGCTGTAATATCCGGCCGCATAACCTCCGGCGAAGATATGACTGAAACCATGCTGGAAGCGGTTAAAAGCTGGCGGGGTAATCACAGAAACCTGCTTCCTCACTTCGTCCAGCACTTCCTGAACTGAGCGCCCTTCGGCAAAGTTCTTATGTAGCTTGAAATCGAACAGCGAGAATTCCAGTTGTCGCACCATCACCATGGCGGACTGGAAGTTTTTAGCCGCCAGCAGCTTGTCCAGCATTTCCCGGGGCAGGGACTCGCCGGTTTCGAAGTGACCGGAAATCAGCGCCAGGCCTTCTTCTTCCCAGCACCAGTTTTCCATGAACTGGCTGGGCAGCTCCACCGCATCCCAGGCAACGCCGTTGATACCGGACACGGCAGCATAATCCACCCTGGTCAGCATGTGGTGCAGGCCATGACCAAACTCGTGGAAAAGGGTTACCACTTCATCGTGAGTCAACAGTGCAGGCTGATCACCGACAGGGGGTGTGAAGTTACAGGTCAGATATGCGACCGGGAGCTGAAGCTTGTTATCGACTTTCCAGCGCCCACGGCAGTCATCCATCCAGGCGCCACCACGCTTGTGCTCCCGGGCATAGAGGTCGAGGTAGAAACGCCCGATCACCTCTCCATCACGACTGACATTGTAGAAACGAACATCTTTATGCCAGGTATCCACACCGGAAACCGTTTCAAAGTTCACGCCATACAGGCGCTCAACCACTGAGAACATTCCGGCAATGGCTTTCTCAGCCGGGAACCAGGGACGCAGCTCTTCCTGGGAAATAGCGTAGAGCTTCTGTCGGAGTTTTTCGGAGTAGTAACCAATGTCCCAGGCTTGCAGATCCGTGGCGTAGTACTCTTCTTTCGCAAAAGCTTTCAGTTCAGCCAGCTCTTTCTCTGCCTGGGGCTTGCTGCGCTTAGCCAGGTCTTCAAGAAACTCAATCACCTGGTACGGTGTGTCGGCCATTTTGGTGGCCAGGGAATATTCCGCATAGTTGTCGAAGTCCAGCAGCTGCGCCAGCTCATGACGGAGTTTCAAAATGTCATTGATGTTGCCGCTGTTGTCGAACTCGCCGGCTTTCGGCCCCTGGTCTGAAGCACGGGTGCTGAATGCCGTATAGACCTCTTCACGAAGCTCCCGGCTATCGCAATAGGTCATCACCGGAAAATAGCTGGGGAAGTCCAGGTTCAGCATCCAGCCTTCCTCATGACCTTTGGCCTGCGCCAGCTGCCTTGCGCCAGCCAGGGCGGATTCAGGCAAACCCGTCAGTTCTGATTCATCCGTAATCAGCTTTGACCAGGCCATGGTGGCATCCAGCACGTTATCGGAGAACTTGCTGGTCAGCTCTGAGAGCTGTTTCACGATTTCACCGTAACGGACTTTCTTTTCTTCAGGCAGGGCAACACCGGCCAGTTTGAAGTCCCGCAGGTTATCGGTGATCACTTTCTGCTGGGCTTTGTCCAGAGAGACGAAATCATCGGCTTCATGCATAGAGCGGTAAGCTTCGTAAAGCTCTTTGTTCTGCCCCAGGCGGGTGGAATATTCAGAGAGAATGGGCAGGCAGGCATTGTAGGCATCACGCAGTTCATCACTGTTCACCACTGCGTTCATATGCCCAACCGGAGACCAGGCCTGACTGAGCCGGTCATCGAGAGCATCCATGGTTTCCTGCAGACTTTTCCAGTTGTAGCTCTTTCCTTCAGACAACAGCTCGCTGACCGCTGCCTCGTTATCGCGAATGATGGTTTCTACCGCAGGCTGTACATGCCCGGGAGTAATTCGGGAGAAAGGAGGGAGCTCACAGGTTTCCAGCAGGGGGTTGCTCATAGTGCAGGCACTCTTTTTGGATAGTGTTCTCTTTGACAATGGGTGCAGACTCTTCTTATTTCAAGGACAATGCAAGTTTCCGGGCATTGTTTACAGTCACAAGACTATGCAAAACGATGCAGGACGATACAAGACGATGGACACCTACCAGGAAAACCCATGAGCCACTCTATTCGCTCCTTTCGCGGGCATACCCCACGACTGGGCAGCCAGGTATTTATCGACTCCACAGCCCTGGTGCTGGGCGATGTCAGTATTGGCGAAGACAGCTCTGTCTGGCCCATGGCCGTGGTCAGGGGTGATATGCATTCAATTTCCATTGGTGCCCGGACCAGCATCCAGGATGGCTCTGTTCTTCATATCACCCACAAGAGCACCTACAACCCGAACGGCTTTTCGCTAAAGGTGGGCAACGAGGTTACCGTTGGGCACAAGGCCACCCTGCACGGCTGTGAAATTCATGACCGCTGCCTGATTGGTATTGGTGCAATCATCATGGACGGCGCCGTGGTGGAAGAAGAGGTAATCGTGGCGGCAGGCTGCCTGGTGCCTCCCGGCAAGCGACTGCAAAGCGGCTTTCTCTACAAGGGCAACCCGGCCAAGATGGTGCGCCCACTGACCGAGCAGGAACGCAGCTTTTTCTCCTACAGCGCCGGGAATTACGTCAGGCTTAAAAATGAATATCTGGGAGCCTGATCGAAAATAAGCAGGCTCCCAGATAAGGATAACTGATCGAGCCTCTGTATCTGTCGTCATCCGCTTTCCGTTGCCCGCAACCCGAAAGAAAAGAGTCGTTGGCAGACACCTTGTCATATTTTATTCGGGTGGCGGAGATCAGGCGGCGGGATTCGATATGACAGAATATGAATAAATCTGATTCTCCCTTTATTGCCTTTGATTCTATTAGCCTTTGCTACTACAGACGGCTCCCGGCCCCATACCTAACCTTCAAAGGTAAATGTTCACATCGGGGGAAGGGCAATGAGTGAAAATACCCAACCTGTTGGCAGTACTTCTGTCAGCAGCAGTCCTGAGTGGGAGGCGGATAGCCAGCTGGACAAACAGGAAAAGTACAACGCTGAAAAAGAAGCGGAAAAGTTCCACAAGCAGCTGACTCAGTTGAACACTGACAGCCCGGAAAACGAAGGTGGCTACACCCGGGACAGAAAGTCAAAACTCACCCAGCAACTGCTATCAAGGAATAACCTGGCGATTTAACTCTTGCGGCTATGGCCGCAGGTTTGAATTAGGGAGGGGTAGCCAAGATCCCACCAGCGTTATTCCCGCCTGCGCGGGAGTGACGAGTGACGGTAAATTCTGAATTGCCGCTCCCCTTATTGCTGTCATGCAGCACGATTTACGTCTGGTATGACACCCCTCTGTTAAACCCGCCTTTGCTAATTTCACACGCATCTACAACCATGGTTGAATTTTGATCATCGTAGATGATATAAGCGCGCCTTTCTGATTCATCTACAATCTTCTGGCTTAAAAATAATGGATATCTATTCCACCGCGATACTGCTGTTCCTGATCATGGACCCGCTCGGCAATATGCCGATTTTCATCTCTATCCTGAAGACGGTGCCGGAAGAGCGCCGCAATAAAGTACTGGTCCGGGAGCTGTTGATCGCCCTGGTGGTGCTGCTGGTATTCCTCTTTTCCGGTGACGTTCTTCTGAGCACACTAAACCTGAGGCACGAGGCCGTCAGCATAGCCGGCGCCATTATCCTGTTTCTGATCGCCATAAAAATGATCTTTCCTCCAGCGAGGGGAGGCGGCATCATGGGTGACAACCTGGATGGAGAACCCTTCGTTGTACCAATGGCCATTCCCCTGATTGCGGGTCCATCCATTCTTGCCGCCCTTATCCTTATCGCCAACCAGAATCCTGGACAGGATTCGGAGCTGGTGACCTCGGTTCTGATTGCCTGGGCTGTCAGTGCCACCATCCTGATGTTTTCCAACAAGATCATGAAACTGCTGGGTAACCGGGGTGTTTTCGCCATCGAGCGCCTGATGGGCATGATCCTGGTGATGCTGTCGGTTCAGATGTTCATGGATGGCATTACCAAATACGCTGGTTAACTTCTCTCATTGCATGAACCTTCCCCGGGTTCATGCATTCATTTATTCCTGCCTGCTCTGACATCCATAAAACTGGCCTAAACTGCACAGGAAGTTGCTGTTCGCGGGTCCAGTCTCTCAAGGAACCAATCACAACAGACACAGTCCAACTGCGATATCAATGGCTCCGGGCCGCGGACCTGTAGCAGGTATTCGATATGCTGACCTTCATAATAAAACGCCTGGTGATTGCCATTCCGACCCTGCTGGTGCTGGTCACCATGACCTTCTTTCTAATGCAGACAGCGCCGGGCAGCCCTTTCACGGGTGATTTCAACCTGCCACCGGAAATCCTCGCCAACCTTGAAGCGAAGTATCACCTCGATGAACCGCTCTGGAGACAATACGGTTACTATCTCTGGGACCTGCTGCATGGCGACCTGGGCCCCTCTTTCAAATACAAGGACTACTCGGTCAATGAACTGGTAGCCCAGAGCTTTCCTGTCTCCCTGGCCATAGGCTGTGTCGCTTTCGCGTTTGCAGTCTTCAGCGGTACAGCGCTGGGAACGCTTGCAGCCCTGAAACAGAACTCCTGGCTCGACCACATCATCATGACATTCGCCATGATCGGCATCGTTCTGCCTTCATTTGTCATTGCACCGCTACTGATACTGGTCTTTGCCGTCAGCCTGCAATGGTTTCCGGCAGGCGGCTGGAATAACGGCAACTGGCAGAACATGGTTCTCCCTGTGGTTGCCATGGGTATTCTGTACGTAGCGACTATCGCACGCATCATGCGCTCAAGCATGGTTGAAACCCTCAACAGTGACTTTATCCGTACAGCCCGGGCCAAAGGTCTGCCGGGCAGGTACGTTATTCTCCGCCATGCCCTGAAGCCGGCGTTGCTGCCTGTAATCTCCTGTCTGGGTCCGGCCTTTGTCGGCATCATTACCGGTTCTGTCGTAATTGAAACCGTGTTCGGCCTGCCGGGAATCGGCCAGCACTTCGTCAATGGAGCACTGAATCGTGACTATTCCCTGGTGCTGGGCCTGACCATCATTATTGGCGCAATGACCATCCTGTTCACTGCAATAGTCGACATCCTCTACGGGCTGATCGACCCGAAAATCCATGTACTAAATCCATGACGGTTATAAACAGCCAGAGCGCTGAGGCAATGCTGAAAGAGGGTAGCCACAAGGCCGTGGAAGATTCCGCCGTGACTCCCCGGAGCAACCAGGTAATTGAAGGCCGCAGCCTCTGGGCTGACGCCCGCCGCCGTTTCCTGAAAAACAGGGCTGCTGTCGTCAGTCTCGGCACCCTGTGCATGATTCTGCTATTTATCCTGTTCGGCCCTCTGTTTAGCCCGTTCACTTATGACGAGATCGACTGGTCCAGCATGGCGACTGCGCCCTCCCTGGAAACCGGTCACCTGTTCGGCACTGACCACCTGGGACGGGACTTGTTTGTCAGAACGCTGGAGGGTGGGCGAATCTCTTTCATGGTTGGGGCTCTGGGCACTATGGTGGCTGTGGTGATTGGTACTCTTTATGGCTGTACTTCAGGGTTCCTGGGTGGCCGGGTGGACAACATCATGATGCGGGTTATGGAGATTCTCCAGTCCTTTCCTTTCATGTTTCTGGTGATCCTTATGATCACCTTTTTTGGCCGGTCGATCCTGCTGATCTTCGTCGCTATAGGCGCTGTGTCCTGGCTGGATATGGCCAGGATTGTCCGTGGACAGACGCTCAGTCTGAAAAATCGTGAGTTTGTTGAGGCGGCTACTGTCTGTGGCGCCAGTTCCTGGAAAATCATCTGCCGGCACCTGATTCCCAATCTGCTGGGTATCGTAGTCGTTTATGCCTCCCTGCTGGTGCCGGGCATGATCCTGTTTGAATCCTTCCTGAGTTTTCTCGGACTTGGCGTTCAGGAACCCATGACCAGCTGGGGAGCCCTGGTAAACGAAGGTGCCATGTCCATGGAGGTCGCCCCCTGGCAACTGGCATTTCCCACCGCGTTTCTGGTAGTCACCCTGTTCTGTTTCAATTTCCTTGGAGACGGACTTCGTGACGCCCTCGACCCGAAGGACAGGTAGTTTCACATGAGTCTGCTCTCTGTAGAGAACCTGCGGGTTCGCTTCTCGACCCCGGAAGGTGAAGTCTCCGCAGTGAATGACCTGTCTTTCTCCCTGGGGGCAGGGCAAACCCTCGGTATGGTCGGTGAATCCGGCGCAGGCAAGAGTCAGACAGCCTTCGCTCTACTGGGGCTGCTGGCAAAGAACGGTGTTGTCGACGGATCAGCCCGGTTTGAGGGCCGGAATATTCTGGGGCTGCCGGATAAAGAACTTAACCGTATCCGGGCAGGGAAGATAGCCATGATCTTCCAGGACCCCATGACCTCTCTGAACCCTTATATGAAGGCCGGTCCGCAGCTGATGGAAGTTCTGCAACAGCATAAAGGCATGAGCAAAAAGGCCGCATTTGCGGAGTCCGTGCGGATGCTCGATGCGGTGAAAATACCGGAAGCCCGCCAGCGCATGAACATGTACCCCCATGAACTGTCCGGCGGTATGCGTCAGCGGATCATGATTGCCATGGCGCTGCTGAGCAGACCCAGACTGTTGATCGCTGATGAACCGACTACGGCGCTGGACGTGACCGTTCAGGCACAGATCATAGAGCTGCTGAACGACCTCAAGAAAGAGTTCAACACAGCCATCATCATGATCACCCACGACCTGGGCGTGGTGGCGGGAATATGCGACAAAGTTCTTGTGATGTACGCCGGACGCACCATGGAGTACGGCACCACCGACCAGATTTTCTACGAGCCACAACACCCTTATTCCAAAGGGCTGCTGCAGGCAATCCCAAGGCTGGATACCGAAGGGGAAATTTTACCGACCATTCCCGGCAATCCACCCAACCTTCTAAACCTTCCCCCAGGCTGTCCGTTTCAGGATCGCTGCCCCTATGCAATGGAACGTTGCAGGACTGAGACTCCCCCCTTGCAAACCTTCGCAGACAAGCGGCAAAAAGCCTGCTTCTGGACACCGGATAGACAGAAGAAGGACCTGATATGAACGGGCAGCCGACCCTGACAGTTGGTGATTTAGCGGTGCACTTTCCCGTTCGCAAAGCCAGAAGCTGGCCCTGGAAGCCTTCTCCACTGCTGAAAGCGGTTGATGGTGTCAGCTTCGATCTCTGCGAGGGGGAAACCCTTGGCATTGTGGGTGAATCCGGTTGCGGCAAATCAACTCTTGCCAGGGCCATTATCGGACTGGTCAATGTCACCCATGGCGAAATTCTCTGGCAGGGACGCAACATCACCGAACTGACAGGCACTGCCGTCAGGGACATCCGGAATGAAATTCAGATGATTTTTCAGGACCCCCTGGCGTCCCTGAACCCCAGAATGACCGTCGGGGATATCATCAGCGAGCCGCTTCGTAACTATCACCCGCAACTATCAGGTAAAGAAATCTCAGGGAAGGTCAAGGCCATGATGGCCAGGGTAGGGCTGCTGCCAAACGTCATAAACCGCTACCCCCACGAGTTTTCCGGCGGCCAGTGTCAGCGTATTGGTATTGCCAGGGCATTGATCTTAAAGCCCAGGTTGGTGATCTGTGATGAACCGGTCAGCGCCCTGGATGTCTCCATCCAGTCCCAGGTCATCAACCTGCTGAAAGAGCTACAGAAAGAGATGGGGTTGTCGCTTATCTTTATCGCCCATGACCTGGGTGTAATCAGGCATATCAGCGACAGGGTGCTGGTGATGTATCTTGGCAACCAAGTTGAAACAGCTGAAACCACCTCTCTTTATAAAGCCCCCAAACATCCTTATACCAGGGCTTTGCTGTCAGCGGTTCCTGTACCAGACCCGAAACGGGAACGAGACAAGGAAATCCAGTTGCTGGAAGGAGATCTCCCATCTCCCATCAGTCCACCAAGTGGCTGTGTATTCCGCACACGCTGCCCCATTGCAGAGGACAGCTGCGCCAGATGCCGTCCTGAGCTGGAGGACCTTGGAGGTGAACACTATGTCGCCTGCCAGAAAGCTTCCTGACCACTCAGATACCATGCCCCTTCTGACCGAAGGGGAGATTCCTTTTCTTCTTACAGATTTCCTATATTTATTCCGCTGAACCTTGTGCTGATGAAAAAGTCACTGACCCTCCATTAATGAAAATGCCACAGCCACCTGATCATTTTTGATATGTCGGCTTTTTTTCTTAACTTCATCATAATACCTGTATACTGGAGATCCAGGCCTGCGCGCCTGAGAGAGCACATCGGCAAGTTCTTCACGTTGTGCTGAGGATGGAGGGTTTGGCCCAGTAATCCACTTGGCAACACTCTTAAGCTTCTCGAATCCTGCTTTTTCTGATTCAACTTCGGGTAGAGAGCCATTATCTCTCAAGGCTATAAATGGTACGCCTTTGTTTGAAGCAAAGCTCGCAGATCCAGACCCTTCTAATACTAAAGGGAAAGTGCCATTTTCACTTAGCAAATGGAACAGTTTTTGTGGTATCGGGGGGGAGTTCACAATGATAACTGATCCAGGGGGGGCATTCCTAATAAATCTTGCTGTGTTTGCGTTGTCTGCGTCCAAGACAGTGACATTTGGATCAGAGACTTCTTCGGGATTATATTTATGATTGATATTAAAGAATATTTGTGGCTTTTCTGATCTATTCATTCTCACTGCTTTAACCAAGCTATCTACTGTTCTCCCTCCATGTGAGAAATACATGCCATACATTGGCATTAATTCAGCTTTTCCCTCAACTGAGGCTGTTAAAGCAGTTCGTATAGTATTGAATAAAGGTTCAGAGCAGTTTTTTCTTGAATCCTTCATAGCTTCATTGACTCTGTTGGCTGCGTTATTCTTGTTGGCTTTCAATGGGGGTTCATCTGGGTAAAAATAAGATGCTTGCTCCATTTTTCGATCAAACCTAACTCCTTTACCTTTATGAAAGTCGTATGAAAACCGGCTTCCCCACCAACCTGTTGGTTGTAAAACAACCAGTTTATGACTATTGCCTAAGTTTGGCAGCTCCCACTTTTTTGCACTGAATGAGTCTGTTTTTCCATCCACAGCAAAGTCCAAAGCTCCACATACAGCCAAGTCCACTTCATCCTGATCTTCCACTTCATTTGCGGACACATATGAGAGCCGAACTTCTTTACCATCAGGGCACTTAATTGTTCTATCTATTGTATTCCCATTGGGACAGCCAGGAAAAAAGCCCTGAAGGTCCTCAATAGTATAAGGGTTATCATGGTAAACAATTTCAATTTTTCCCCTATAACCTAATCTGATTAGGTTATCCAGCAACGCTCTGCTTGACGCCAAGTGTCCCATACCTTTTGCATTCTTCGAATCACGACTGTATGTAACGACTAAGCGAATTCGATTATGCTTTCTAAGGTAACTCTCAGCTTTACCTGTTATTTCTACTGACTCAGGGTCGGCTTCGACAGGCCCTGATTTTTTATTGGAAGTAGGTGCCACACTAACCTTAGCTTGTGAATTCCGCCGACTGCTAACACCTCCTGGATATTGAAGCTGGGTACTCACCATTTGATTCAGGTTTCCTGCTTCGAGGGCTTTAGAGTTAAAACCTGCTGATCTTATTGCTGGAGCCAGCTTCATTAGTTTCTGGGGTTGCACAGACTCTTCCCCACCAACTTCTATACCCAGAGAAGCAAATATTTCAACAGTGTTCTGTTCAGCCATTGCTAGCGACATTCCATATTCTTCTTGTAACTTATTTGCCACAAAGGGCATGAGGTGCCTGGCAATAAAACCACTCTCCATACAAGTATTATCACTGGTAACCCGGAGTGCATAGGCAATAGGGTTCGGCCTTCTTCCCTGGCTCCAATCTCTATAACTAATAGCCCTTTTGGGTTTTACATAGGCTTTTGCTCCCCCAACAGGGCTAGAGGAAAGCTTCATTCCGCCAGACGTGTTTTGATTGGATTCCGAGTGGCTTTTTTCCTTTAGTGGCTTACTGCTTGCCTGAGGCTGCGGTGGCCGACTCTTCTGGAAGCTCTCCCGAACGTTATCAGGTCGCTGTTGAGAGCTGGTTTCAGTCCATGTTGAAACACCCTTTGGGGTTGAAGGGCTGTGCGTTCTTCTGTCCGGCTTCAAGGGGCCATGAGTTTTTCTCGAAGTATGATCCAGGGGCCTCAGACGAACCTCAGCCAGAGGTTTTGTTTTTTTCTCGTCATCCATCCACTGACGCTTGGGAATATATCCTGTGCCCTCATCCATGGAAGGCAACCGGCTCCTTTTTACAAGTCTCTGATGCTCCTCCACCAGATGCCTGACTTTCTCTGGAAGCTGCCTGGACAAGTCTTCCAATAGCTCTTCAACAGGCTTTTCAGCCAGCTGGCATACGGTATTGAGCTGATCGAGGCTCAGCATGGATTTGGCGGAAACGGACAGCTTATTCTCATTAATAGCAAGGTCAGCCAGACCGCTTCGGGCCATGAGCAGGGCGGCATGATCATCACTCAGACCGATTTTCCGGTCACTCAGTTTTGTGTAGAAAGCCTCAACAGCCTTCTGGTTGGCCCTGGGCATAAAAATTCTGGGGGCAATTTTGCAGCAGGCCCAACGCAGCCAGCTCATCTGCTGCAACTGGAATTTATGATCAATCCAGATACGACCTTTCGACTCAACTTCTTTCAAGGCAGTGAGAGAAACAAATTTTGTAGCTTTTAGTGAAGGCATAGTCAGCTGTCCATAGCCTGAGACTGGGTTTGTTCTATGGAAGTATAGGTAGGATACCTGGCACAGAGAGGTATGACGGAATAGTGACAGTTTCTCAGACTACCTGTATATCCGGGGCGAGATGGTATCGCCTGGCGGGAAGCTGACCAAAAACCCGGGTGATTTCCAGCAGGGGAGAACAGGATAAAAGCGCGGGATGAGAGCCCGGCATGCCTTCGGGAACCGGTTTGTCCAGCTTACGGTAATGATCCACCCAGTAGGTGAACAGCTCTCCGGTTTCCATATCCCGGAAGCCCATGGAGGTCTCGGGGAAAAGAAAATCGCCGTTATTGGCATACCTGAAGGCATCAACGATCAGTTTACTGCAGTACCAGCTTTCCTGGTGACTGCCATAAGCGCTGTCATAGGGCTGTTCCAGCTGCTGTTCGGAAAAACTCAATGCCGCAGGAATC
Organism: Endozoicomonas sp.; assembly: GCA_051008495.1. Lineage (GTDB taxonomy): Bacteria > Pseudomonadota > Gammaproteobacteria > Pseudomonadales > Endozoicomonadaceae > Endozoicomonas_A. The sequence goes on from JBPCXN010000205.1 coordinate 37,060, forward strand.
AGATGGGAGTATTCGGGCAGAAGCCGTGCCTGTATAAGGCAGGGGTGACCGACGCCATCCGCTACTGACCGGCTGGCAAATTCCCTGACCGGGGTTCTCCTGACTTCCGGCATTATGGCTTCAATGAGCTCATCAGAGCCCGAGTAAATAGCAACATGGTTCAGCGCCATGCCATTATGGCCGGCAAAGATCCTGCTGATGATCCATTCCAGCTCACCACCGGTCCGGAGCTGGAACAGCAGATCTCCTCTCTGCAAGCCTGTGACTTGCATCAGGGCTTCTGACTCATTTCTGTCCGGAGCAGTTCAAGAACAGGCTGGGTGTCAGGCCTGACGTCCCGCCAGATGGCAAATTGCTCTGCCGCCTGCTCCACCAGCATACCCAGGCCATCAATGGTTTTTCTGGCTCCGTGATCCAGACCCCACAGATTAAATACCGTGACGGCTTCGGCATACATCATGTCATAGCAGCAGGTGCCGGAGTCGACAATGGAATCGGGCAGGGGAGGAAGTTCGCCATGCAGGCTGGCAGATGTGCCATTGATGATCAGGTCGAAGCGCCCCTGGATATCAGCAAACCCACAGGCGGAGACGGGTGCACCTGGAAAAAGCTCAGCCAGGGTTTCGGCCTTGCTGACAGTTCTGTTGGCAATAACCAGTTCAGCTGGTTGCTCGGACAGTATCGGCTCCAGCACTCCCCTGACTGCACCGCCAGCGCCAAGCACCAGAATTCGGGCGTCTTTCAGTTCCACGTCATTGTTCACAGTCAAATCGCGAACCAGCCCAAGGCCGTCAGTGTTATCACCATTCAGGCGACCATGCTCATCCTGCCAGAGGGTATTCACTGCCCCGGCCTTTTCCGCTCTTGAGGTTCTTGCTGTGCAAAGTTTCCAGGCTTCTTCCTTGAAAGGGACTGTGATGCTCACCCCCAGGTGTCCCCCCTGATCAAAGAAATTGTTGACGGCAGCAGTAAAGCTGTCTTCCGGCACCAGCTGAGCATCGTAGCGTAGACGGTGCTGAACAGCACTGGCGAACAGTGTGTGAATACGGGGTGATTTGCTATGGGCAACGGGATTGCCCATTACCGCATACTGGTCAACTGGAATAGCCATGTGCCTGTTCTCCGAACTACACCCAGTCTCTGGGCTTGAGAAATTCATCGTAAAGCCGGGCTTCTTCAGAACCTTCTTCCGGGTGCCAGTTGTAATCCCAGCGCACCACAGGCGGCAGTGACATAAGAATAGATTCCGTGCGTCCACCGGACTGCAGACCAAACAGTGTGCCCCGGTCGTATACCAGGTTGAACTCCACGTAACGGCCACGACGATACTGCTGAAAGCGCTTCTGCTGCTCCGAATATTCTGTATTCTTACGCTTCTGCACAATGGGTATGTAAGCATCAATATAGCTGTTGCCCACCGCCTGCATAAACTCGAAGCAGCGCTCAAACGGCCATTCATTCAGGTCATCATAAAAGAGACCGCCAACTCCGCGGGGCTCATTGCGATGCTTCAGAAAGAAATACTCATCGCACCATTTTTTGTACTTTGGATAGACGTCTTCCCCAAAGGGTTCACAGGCGTCATGTGCCGTCTGGTGCCAGTGCCGGCAGTCTTCTTCAAAAGCGTAATAGGGGGTTAGGTCGTAACCGCCACCAAACCACCATACCGGTTCCTCGCCAGCTTTTTCAGCGACAAGCAATCGAACATTGGCATGGGATGTAGGGACGAAAGGGTTGTCCGGGTGAATCACCAGAGAAACGCCCATGGCCTGGAAACTGCGACCTTCCAGTTCCGGTCTGTTGGCTGTGGCACTGGCCGGCAGGCTGGAGCCTTTTACATAGGAAAAGTTAACGCCGCCTTTCTCAAGCACAGCGCCATCTTCGATAACGCGGGCACGGCCGCCGCCACCGCCATGATAGTCCCAGCTCTCTTCACGGAAACCGGCGACCCCGTCTTCCCGCTCGAGGGCTGAGCAGATATTGTCCTGCAGGGAGAGCAGATAGCTTTTGACGTCTTCTATTTTTTTATCAGTAATCATCTTTCACCCTGAACGGAAATTGGCGAGACCGGAGACCTGCACCCAATGTTTAAGTAAGTTGGGTTGAGGTACGAACCCCAACAAGTCTGAACGAAACTTTCCCCACAATGCTGGGTTGCGCTTCGCTAACCTACACAAGCCACGATATTGTACCTGTCAGCCGGATCGGATAATGCTGCCAGTCTGCAGATCCCGAATTTCCGACGGTGTGCTTTGCGAACCTGTGTCACCCTCAACAATCAGATCCACCAGCGAGCCGAACTCTCTGGAGACTTGCTCCGAAGTCAGTAGAGGCTCTTCGCCGGCACGGTTTGCGGAGGTAGATACAAGAGGGCGCCCTGTGGTCTTGCACAGGGCCTGAACCAGCGGATGATTGCTGACCCTGATAGCGACCGTATCAAACTGGCCCCGCACCCATTCAGGAACCCACCCGCTGGGGTCAGGGATCAGCCAGGTCAACGGGCCGGGCCAGGTATTGGACAGCCTGCTGCGCAGAGTGTCATCCAGAGGTTCGAGGAGAGGGCCAAACTGCTGCTCGGAAGCTCCGACCAGTATCAGCCCCTTCTCTACCGGCCTGACCTTAATATCCAGGATCCTGTGAACGGCTTCCCGGTTCCAGGGGTCGCAGCCCAGCCCCCAGACGGCTTCAGTAGGGTAGGCAATAACACCGCCTCGCCCTACAACCCTGGCAACTTCTTCAGTATTCAGCTGGGACATTCAGCCCAGCTGCTTCTGCAGAGCCGCATCCTTGGCCAGCACTTCTTCAGCATTGGCCTGGCGTTCCATTCTCAGGCGATCCGCCAGTTCCTTGTCCCCCAGGGCAATGATCTGGGCCGCCAGATAACCGGCGTTCTTAGCTCCAGCCTTGCCAATGGCAACAGTGGCGACAGGAATACCACCCGGCATCTGGACGGTGGACAGCAAGGCATCCAGACCATCCAGGGGGCCGGCATCAATAGGTACACCGATAACTGGCTTGATGGTCAGTGAAGCAACAACACCGGCCAGGTGCGCCGCCATTCCGGCACAGGCGATGAATGCAGCAGCACCGCGCTTGTCGGCATCTTTGACATAGGAATGGGTTGCATCAGGAGTACGATGGGCGGAGTGGACTTTCACTTCCACTGGCACTCCCAACTTTTTCAACACATCAACGGCGGCCTGCACCTTGGGCAGATCCGAATCAGACCCCATCAGAATTGCGACAAACGGCTTCGACATCAGTTTTCTCCCGGACACATATCAGTAGAGGGCGGTATTTTAGCAGGGAGTCACAGAGGTAAACAGATCAGGTAGGCGTAGTTTTATTAAGAAACTGCACATCGCAGCAATTTGAAAGAACAATTTAGAGTTAAAAGGAAAAACCAATAACGCTCTCATACTATTTGCGAATAAGCAAAGGTTTTTTACCTCCTCTTGCTTGTGAGCCTCACTATTAGTCGCTAGATTCGAATTTATATCGTAAATCTTTTTACTGCTCTGACTGCATGATGTTCAAGGTGTATTTGCTGAAGTGACGAGCGCAACCGAATGACACTTTGAACAGAGATCAGGGCACTCATGAACGCAAAACTTATTCGCAAGATCAGTTCCTTCTTTGGCGCCGGTCAGTCTGACTCCTCCCTCAATGTCGAAACTCAAGCCCAGCAGAAAGGTGCAAACTCTTCTGAGCGCAGGAGCAGCCATCAATTTGGTATGGCGCTCGAGCCCAGAATCATGCTGGATGCCGCCATTACCGCCACTGGCTCAGAAGTCCAGGAAGGCATGGAAGTCCAGGGTCAGCCGGTAGAACCCCAGGACAACCAGCAGACGGAAGAAAGACTGCTTGAAGCCTTTGCGCCTCTGGCTGTCGGGCCAGCCCGTGAAGTGATCCTTGTCGATCCTTCTGTCAGTGATTACGAAACCCTTCTGCAGGATCTTCCTGCCGGTGTTGACGTTCATATTCTCTCTGAGAACGCCACACTCTCTGAAATATCCGAAGTGCTTTCCGGTTACAACAACCTTGACGCCGTACACCTGATCTCACACGGTGGTGACGGATTCCTGAGCCTTGGTGGTGAAACAGTTACAGAATCCACCCTGCAGGAACAGCAGCAGACTCTTAACACCATTGGTCAGTCACTGAGTGAAAACGGCGATATCCTGCTTTATGGCTGTAACGTCGGTGAGAGTGAAGCCGGACAATCATTCATCGACCTGTTCGCCGCACTGACCAGCGCCGATATAGCTGCTTCTGACGACCTGACCGGTGTTGGCGGTGATTGGGAACTGGAAGTTGAAGAAGGCAAAGTTGAGGCTTCCGTAGCTATCGCCCAGAGTGCCCAGATGGCTTATCAGTTTAATCTGGCGGCCTCTTTTACCGGCCTTAATGGCACACCGACCTTCACCGAAGGCGGCTCAGCTGTAACTCTGGACGGTGACGCCACTGTACTAGACACGGAATTGGATGCTGCCGGAGATTACGACGGAGCTACCCTCACTCTCAGCAGGGGCGGCGGAGCCAATGCTGACGATGTATTCAGTGTGACCACAGGTGGTTTCGCTACCATTACCACCAATGCTGGCGGAACTCTGCTTCTGACATTCAATTCAGGCTCAACCACAGCCAATGTAAATTCGGTTCTTCAGAGTATTACCTACTCCAACAGCAGTGATAACCCTGCTGGCAGTGTACAGATTAATTATCGCTTCAACGATGGCGGCGGCGTTCCTGAAGTCGCTACAGGCAGCGTCAATGTCACCATCACACCGGTGAATGACGCCCCCACCCTGACGGGCCTCGGCGGCACCCTGGTCTATAGCGAAGGCGATGGCGCACAGGTTATTGACAGCTCCATTACCATAGGCGACGTCGATGACACCCATATTGAAAGCGCCACTATCCAGATCACCGGTAACTATCTGAGCACTGAAGATGTTCTGAGTATTGATGGTGTGGACGTAATTGCTGGCGTTACCGCCAGTGCCTTCAACACAGCCACAGGCACACTGACCCTGACCGCGGATAACCCAAACACCATCACCATAGCCCAGTTCCAAACCATGCTGGAAGCGGTGAAATACACCAACAGCAGCGACAACCCCAATACCGGTAACCGCACTGTTAGCTGGGCTGTTAATGACGGCGATGTTAACAGTACAGTTGCTACTTCTACGATCACCGTCGCTGCTGTTAACGATGCTCCCACTCTGACCGGTGACCTGAGCGCAAACGTGAATGAAGGCGGAGATTACACTATCCTCGCCGCCGACCTTGGTTATACAGATCCGGACGATGTCGATGCCGGCATAACCTTTACAACCAGTTCCCCGACCAACGGCTCCATTCTGGTCAATGGCACTGTGGCCACAACCTTTACCGGCACCCAATTAACTGCTAATCAGGTGGTGTTCCGTCATGATGGCACTGAAACCACTGCGGCATCTTTCGCTGTCAATGTTGAGGATGACGACGAAGACGGTAGTTCTCCGGCAAACAGCACCTTTAATTTCACGGTCACTCCAGTCAACGACGCCCCTGTACTGGACCTGGATGGCAGCACCGCTGGCAATGACTATTCCACCACCTTTACGGAAGGCGGCTCTGCTGTCGCCGTCGCTGATACGGATGTAGCTATTACCGATGCCGACGACACCAACATCGAAAGCGCCACCATCACCTTGACCAATAACCAGACAGGCGATGTCATGGCATTTGGCTCTATGCCAACAGGCATCATAGCCAGTGTCACCGGCCATACAGTCACACTTTCTGGAAGTGCTTCTCTGGCGGATTACCAGACCGCCCTGCAGGCGGTTACCTTCAACAATACCAGTGGTGCCCCGAACACAGTCGACAGAAGCATTACGGTGGTACTCTATGATGGTGACGACAACAGCACCACTGCAACCACCACCATTTCAATCAGCGCTACAAACAATGCGCCCGACCTGGACCTGGACGCCAGCGGCTCAGGCAATAACTATTCCACCAGCTTTACCGAAGGCGGCTCTGCTGTCGCCGTCGCTGATACGGATGTAGCTATTACCGATGCCGACGACACCAACATCGAAAGCGCCACCATCACCCTGACCAATAACCAGGCGGGCGATGTCATGGCGGCTGGTGCCATGCCAACGGGTATCACGGCGACTGTCGTCGGTAACACTGTCACCCTTTCCGGCAGCGCTTCGCTGGCGGATTACCAGACCGCCCTGCAGGCCGTCACCTTTGAAAATACCAGCGACAACCCGGACACAACCGCCAGAACCATTACCGTGGTGGTCAATGATGGCGAC
>JBPCXN010000206.1:0-10062 GCA_051008495.1 Endozoicomonas sp.
AAACCCTTGGTATCATTGACGAGAATCAACTCTTCGGGAATTGCTGGCATTATGACGGTGCTTGGGTTAGAGCGCTACTGCCGGTTAACACCAGGCTTTCAATAATAGTATACCCTGCTGCTACAGATATGGTCTAAACTCAACAAGCTAGTCTGAATCAGCATACGCCGTGTGTCGTATGGAATGATATGATATGAAGCTCCATGGCTTGGCACTGACTTTACTCTCGGTGCTTTTGATCAGCACCTCCAGTAGAGCTCCCCTCTTTAATCTCGAAAAGCTTCCGGTAACTTTTTACATATTTGGCGGTCGTGACTTTCAGCGCCCCAGGGCTAAGGCAATTGTCGTTGTTATAGAAAAAGCTAAAAAAAAGCAAATAGAAGTCACCTTTTATGGTTCATTCACAGGGATCAAAATGAAGGAAGGGTTCAGTATCGAGGTTTCGTCTCTGGAACGGCTTGAAAGTCAGCTCAACAGTCAGCAGTTTGGTTCTGGGCTTTATCCGCTTGACACTATTCTTGGTATGGCCATTCTGGTTTTTTCGAAGGTTAAATTTTCTCCCCCAGGAATAGCTAAGTCAATAATAATCTCTGCTAACGGCAAGCTGTCATTGATTTTTGAGAATAAAGAGGACATTGGAGGTAATACGATGTTAACCCTGGCTCGGTGCCCTAAGAATTACTGCAGGGTGAGGGTTAGTATGATGCATACTGTTGCAAGTTTGACAAAATGCTATGAGATTGATCGGCCATGTCTGAGTAAGTACGAATTAAAAACAATGAGTGATAAGTTGAAAAGTCTTGGCTACAGCATGATTCAAGTTGACCAAAACCATAACTGCTATTTTGAAGCGTTGGTGATGAACTCTAACAAGAAAATGAGTCAGAAAGATCTTAGAGAGAAGTTATGGCAGTTAATGAAGGCGCTTCGTGGCGCAATAGAAGATAATCCAGAACTGTCAGAGGAGCTGACAACTATTCTTGGCCTTGAGCAGCATGGGAATATTGCTCAATACCTTGATTATTTTTTTTCTAACGAGGGGTTTATCGAAGGAGATAGCCCACTGCACTGGGGAGATGTTGCTTTTACTCCGTTTATGGTTCATATACTGGATCAACCCATCAATATTCTGGTCATGAACCAGACAACAGGTGGATTTCAAACCCATCCATTTGGTGCACTTGCATGGGAGAGCTTCCCGGCACTACAACACTTCATCCAGCAACAAGAGATCCCATTTCAAACTGGAGCGTTGTCGCCTGGAGCGCCAATAGCGATTGTTCATGATGGTCTTAACCACTTTAATGCCCTTGTTCCCTGCGACCAGTAAAGTAGTGCACGGCTTCCATCGCTTTTCCTGACCACAAAATGAACTAACTGCCGATGGTATTTGTCCATTATTGCCAGCCGTTATAACTGCCTGTATGCTGCCGCGGCAAGATTCAGACTCTCAGGAAATATATGGATACCGACCAACCTCCGAGTAGACAGGTAAGGAGCGGAATCAGGCCCTGACGGTATCCCTGTGCAGTTTACCGGGGCCGTTCCGGCTTCGGAAGATCCTTCCAGCTTTCTCTCCTTACAGACACCGCTCATATCAAGAAGACGGGAATCAGAAATATTCCCGGGAAGTATTACGTAAGGCCCATGCCTACGAAGAGGATCGCTATGGCGATTACAGACATGGCTAGTATTGAGCAACACATTTCCAGCGACACCGATTTCTGCGTGAAGGACGCAGTAGCTTTCATGCGTACCCTGAGCCTGAAAGATCGCGCTGAATTTATTATTGGACTGACACTGACCCAGGCCAACAGTGTCATGTCGGAAACACCCTTCCGGGAAGTGCAGGAACTGCTGGAGCTGCTGGAAGACAGCGAGCATGAAGTTCGCGCACGGCAGATCAGCATGGGGCTGGGTCTTATCAGCAGTGAGGCCGAACCTGCGGGCGACTACCTGGACAACAGTGTGATGTCACACGTGCGGGAAAGGGTTGGCTGGATTGTTGGACTGGCCCTGATGGGAATTGTTTCCGGGCTGATTATCGCCCGGTACGAAGATGCACTCAGCTCCCTGGTGCTGCTGGCGGTTTACATGCCGGTAGTGGCTGCTGCCGGTGGTAATACCGGTTCCCAGGCGGCAACTCTGGTTGTCAGGGCCCTGGCGACAGGCGATATCTCCACAAGAGACTGGGCAAAAGTCATGTGGAAAGAGTTCCGGGTGGCTGGAATCATCGCCGCAGTACTGGCATCTGTAGTGGGCATGCGGGTAGTCATGTTCAGCAGTTCCAGTATGCTGCCTGAGGGCATTGAGTTAAGCCTGGTAGGCTTCGCCATCGGTCTGGCGATTGCAGTCCAGGTGGTTATCTCTACGACAATGGGTGGACTACTGCCTCTGATCGCCAGGTCTTTAAGGCTTGACCCGGCGGTACTGGTCAGCCCGGTGCTGGCATCTGTTGTCGATATCACAGGTATGCTGATTTATTTCTATACAGTGACCCGCCTGTTGGGACTGTAGGCTGTACCTAGGAGTCTGACCGAGAATAGCGGTCGAGCATAAAGTTCAGTAGATCGAGTCAAATTTTTCACTGGATTTGTGCGAATAGTTGACCTATTTAATCAAATTCAGTGAGACTCTCATCCGCTTTCTATCGAAAAGTGGCCGATCTTTCTGTACTTTAGGCCGACCTGTCTATTCTCGGTCAGGTTCCTAGCCCCTGGGCAGAGAGTTCTCTCTGCCCGATAACGCCTCTTGTTTTTCTACCTCCTGCCTCTCAAGATTCTGTAAGACCAGCAAATCAGTGCCAGGGCGATAACAATGGCCGCACCTCCGGGCAGGTCATAGAGGCTGGAGAGAGTCAGTCCTGACAGATAACCGGCTGCTCCCAGCAGATAACCATGAATCAGCTCTTTTTTCTCCTGCATTCGATCAATGGCTAAAGCCGGCATAATCAGGGAACTGAATACCAGGTAGACACCCACCATTTCCACGGAAAGCGTCACCAGGATGGCAAACAGCGGATAGAACAGCTTGCTTCCCAACACCCTCTGGTTGATGAGAACAACAGCCAGAAACAGGGCGCTGAAAATCGCAGGAAGCACCAACTCGTGCCAGTTCAGCCAGAGTATGCTGCCGTTCAGGGTTTTGGCTACCTGCTCCGCCCCGTGAGGGTCGCTGGACAACAGTAGTAGTATGCTTGCAGCCGCAACAACATAGATGCAGCCGATGATGGCCTCCAGCTCCTTCTCGCAATGGCTCGACATATAGGAAATGACTGCTGCACCGGCAATGGAAAACAGGTATGGCAGGACTTTGTTTAAGGACAGGCTCGCGTAAACCAGGTCATAACTGAATAAATGGGCAATCACTGCCCCCATGGCGGCTATCTGGGCGACGGCCAGGTCCATGAACACTATGCCTCTTGCGAGCACCTGCCTGCCCAGAACCACATGAGTGCTGAGGATGATCAGCCCGGCGGCGAAGGATGGCGCCAGTATGGTCAGTAAATCCCCACTGATCATTTTGCGGCTGTGGCAGCAATCAGCTTGTTAATCAGGTTGTCATAAAGGCTGACGAGATCAGTACTCTCGGCATTACCTCCGACAGAAAACGGCAGCTCAACAACAGGAACACCTATCTTCTCGCCAAGCCACTGTGCGCCTTCGCTGTCCTGGTATGAGGCATAAACGACAGCATCAACTTTCTGGTCCCTGGACATAGCCAGTAAATAGGCCAGGTGGCTGGCAGATGGCGGCAGGCCGGGTTTGGGCTCCAGGTCGCCAATCTTGTTGATGCCGAGCCACCGGAACAGGTAGTCAAAGCTGCTGTGATAGGCTACTACATTCTTTCCTTTCAGGCCTTTGGCCCTGTTTTCCCATTCCCCGATCTTTCTCTGCCACAGTTCGGCAAACGCCTGGGCGTTCCGGCGGTATTGCTGAGCCATTGGCTTGTCGATGCTGGCCATACGTTCCCCGAGGTCATGAGATAACTGCTGCAGGCGGTATGGGTCCAGGTGCAGATGGGGATTCCCTCCCGGGTGTACGTCGCCCATCATTGGGCTGACACTGTCCAGCTTGTCGATGGTTTCCACGTGGTCGGCGGCGTAAAACAGACCTTTTCGGGTTGACTGGACTTTCGGGTTGGCAGATTTCATCTGCAGCATCGGCAGCCATCCCACTTCCAGCTCAGCGCCTGAGCAGATGGCCAGGTCAGCCTTGCGCATCTGGGCGATCAGGCTGGGACGGGCTTGAATCTGGTGAGGGTCCTGCAGCGCTGTAGTAGCAGAAAAAGTCTTTGCCGAAGGTGCCAGTTGCGAGGCCAGCGACTGCCATTCGGGCTCACAGCTGAAGATATTCAGAGCGGCATGAACAGGTAAGGCTACGGCAAGAAATAACCCGGGAACCAGCTTAGAATGAATGCGCATCGTGAGCCCCCAGAGACATGACGTATTGAAGAGTAATGGTGTTGTTACTGATATTTTTGAAGCCATCACCCTGCTGGTGGGTGAGTTGCAGCCTGACAGTGGAGAAATGAGAGTGGCTCCAGGAAATCGACAGGTCTGTTTCATTCAGACGCTTTTCATGGAAATGATCACCGTGAGCTTCATAACCTTTGAATTCACCGTAACGCGCGCCAACTTCCCACTGCTGAGTCATCTGATAAACGCTGCTCAGATACCAGCCGTCGTGTTTTTTGTCATCACGGATCGATTTGTGTATGTCCCTGGCCTGAAGGTATTCGCCTGACAGGCTCAGGCTACGGTATTTGTAGTTACCGTCAGGGGCCCATTTCCAGACAGCTTCCGCTGAGTAGAGATTTTTGCCGGTAAATTGTGCATTGTGGCAATGCCCGTGATCGTGTCCACCGTGGTGATGATGAGCATGATGGTCGTGATGGTCCTCTTCCGCTGAGAGACCGGCTCCATTCTCATTTCTCAGGTAGCTGAGTCCCAGCTGCCAGCTCTGCGCCAGGCCGATATCACCACCGATTTTGCTGAACGCGGTATAAACGCCCACTGACTTTGAACCTTCAAGGGCTGGAGCCCGCATTTTTCTGCCGCTGAACGCTTCAGTGCCGATGGTCCAGTACAGGTCCGTAGGCATCACATAGTTCAAACGAACACCGTCATCGTAATAATGCGAGCCAAGAAAAGCACGGTATACTGCAGGGCGTTCAGTGAATGAATCGTCGTGGCTGTGTTGACTGTTCAGGTAACCAATATCCGAAAGAAAACGCCCGGCACGAACCGTGAAACCTCCTGGCAGCGCCAGGGTCTGGATAAAGGCTTCTTCCGCTTCGAACTCGGTTTTGTCATCGTGCTGGTGGAGCACGCCGGTGAACTTGCCGTAGAACAGGTCATCGATAGCCGAACTGATACTGCCCTCGACGTGACCCAGCCCGAACCCTTTTTCGCTTTCACTGAGGGCGCTGTTGGCGGATTTGTAATGGCCGTCCAGGATGAGACTGAAGTCCGGAGAAAAACCATCGGCCGATGCTGCCGGAGGCAGGTTCAGGCCTGCCAGTATAAACAGAAGTCTTGCCGGTGTTGTCGACACGGAACTCTGATTCATTCATCACTCCTTCAGGTTCAGGAAAAGCCCTGCAGATTGGAGAGGAAGTTTGCAGGTGTACGTGATACGTTATAACGTAACATTTAGATTTTGCCAGTTTACAAATGATTGATTAAGAGTTTTTGCAACACTGATTTGAGCAGGGGTATGATCTTGTAAAATAAAAATAGCAGGGAGCATTCCCATGCAGTCTCTAAAAAGCACGCAGGCTTTTCGCAGCCGATATCGTCAATCCATTCACCCACTTTATAACGGCGCGGCGCATGTTCTGGCAGTATTCACCCTGGGGTTGGGTTTTATCTTTTTGTGCCTGATGAAACTTGATTCTGTCAGTGCCTTTGAATGGCTGGCCATTCCGGTGGCCCTGCTGGCTTTCAATGTAGGCGAGTACCGCGTCCACAAAAACTTCGGTCATAGAAAAGTGCCCTGGATGAAGCTGTTTTACCAGCGTCACTCCGGTGATCACCATACGTTTTTCTCCAATGAGCAGATGACGGTAGACAGCAGAAGGGATTGGCGCGTCGTTTTTTTCCCGGTTTACCTGATTTTTATTATCAGCCTGCTGGTGGCTCTGCCCCTGGGCTATGTAGTTAGCCTGGTGTTTTCAGAGAATGTCGGCTGGTTGTTTGCCGCTGCAATTGTGCTGGGTTATCTGCATTATGAAGTCAGCCATTTTGTCTGGCATCTGCCAAAAAAACATTCGTTGTTTGCCATTCCATTTCTGGCGCATATGAGAATGCTGCATGAACTGCATCATCATCCGGATCTGCGCCATGAATATAACTTCAATATCACCTGGCCAATGATGGACTGGCTTATGAAAACCTATCGGCCAGAGTTGTAACGATTCTTTCGAAAAATACGATAGTTCCCCCCGTAAAAACTCACTTATCAGTGACAGGAATCCCACTTACAATTTCTACCAAACAGCCATGAGCGGAAAATGCAGCTCACTCCGAATCATTAAAATGGCTACAGGGCTTGGATTTGCTGCATTTTATTGTAAAAAGTTCGAGGAGAGAATGTCATGGGGATGCTGATTGACGGGCAATGGAGTGACCGGTGGTACGATACCCGTAAGCACAGGGGCGCTTTCAAAAGGGAAGACGCCAGGTACCGTAACTCGATCACGGTAGCGGGCGAGAGTGGTTTCAAGGCTGAGCCTGACCGTTATCATCTTTATGTATCCCTGGCCTGCCCATGGGCTCATCGAACGTTGATATTCAGGGCGATCAAAAGACTTGAAGATTACATTTCAGTGTCAGTTGTCAGCCCGAGAATGCTCGATAATGGCTGGAGTTACGACACGCAGACAGGCTCAACCGGAGACCCTGTCAACAATGCCGATTATCACCATCAGATTTATACGAAAGATACGCCGGATTACACCGGCCGTGTAACGGTGCCGGTACTCTGGGATAAGCAAAGCAGCCGAATTGTCAGCAATGAGTCATCTGAAATCATTCGGATGTTCAATGCCGCATTCAATCACCTGACAGGCGACAGTCAGGATTATTACCCTGAAGGCCAGCGCCGGGACATTGATGCAATAAACGACAAGGTTTATGACACCATCAATAACGGCGTTTATAAAACCGGCTTTGCCACTGATCAAAATATTTATGAAAAGGCATACACCGAACTGTTTGATAGCCTGGATAAATTGGAAGAGCTGCTGGGAAGGCAGCGATATCTGGTTGGTTCAACAATTACCGAGGCGGACTGGCGATTGTTCACAACCCTGGTTCGATTTGATGCGGTTTACCATGGCCACTTCAAATGCAACAGGAAGAAACTGATGGAGTATCCGAACCTCTGGGCATACACCTGCGAGCTGTATCAATGGCCTGGCGTAGCCGGAACTGTGAATATGCAGCATATCAAGGAACATTATTACTACAGCCATGACATGATCAACCCGACGCGAATTGTTCCGGTGGGGCCTGAGCTGGATTTTTTCCAGCCACACGAAAGAGAGAAGCTTGCTGGTTAAAGATCAGGCAGCGATCTCATAAAAAAAGACCGCTGTCACTTTTGATACGCCAAGGATAGTAGAGGTACACGGAAAGAGTGCTCGATGTGAGCTGTATCTGGATTCTTACGACATATGCAGTTTTATTGATGGCCCTGGAGCGGTAAGCTGCAGTCTCCTGAAAACAGTAAAGAGCAGGAAATATTGCAGCAACAGAAAATGATAAGGCGATATTTCGCTGCGATAAAAAGGGGAAGCAGTTGATGTTTGAAGTAAACGAGTACTTTGACGGGCAGGTAAAATCCATTGCCTTTGAAGGGGAAAGGCTTCCGTCCACCGTTGGGGTCATGGCTCCCGGAGAATATGAATTCGGCACCAGCCAGAAAGAAACCATGACTGTCGTCAGCGGGGCCCTGACCGTGAAATTACCCGGCAGTTCGGAATGGAAAACCTATGCCAGTGGTGAGGCGTTTATTGTCGAAGCCAATCAGAGCTTCCAGCTGAAAGTCACAGTAGATACCGCCTACCTCTGTACCTATGAGTGAAGCGACCGCTTGAGTGCAGGTCAGAACGACTGGTATCGATGATTTGATTACGCACTTTCATACCAGTAGTCTGACCTTGATTATAACAACAAACAGGGACGCAAAATGTTGGGCTGGCTGGGGCATTACATCAGACCCTATCGTCTGAGAGTGATCGGCGCATCTGTTGCGCTGGTGTTTACTGCGGGGATTACCCTGGCTCTCGGCCAGGGGGTGAAGCTGATGATCGACAGAGGCTTTATAGAAGGCTCTGTCCAGGGGCTCTGGGATGCCCTGCAGGTTTTTCTGGTACTCGTGGTCGGCATGTCGGTGGGCGCTTATTGCCGATTCTACCTGGTTTCCTGGCTGGGGGAGCGTGTTGTCGCGGATATCCGGCAGGATCTTTACCGTCGCCTTGTTAAGCTTCATCCCGGTTTTTTTGAAGACAATCACTCCGGCGAGATTCAGAGCCGCATCACTACGGACACCACCCTGCTGCAGTCTGTCATTGGCTCGGAGATTTCCTTTGCCCTGCGCAACGCCCTGGTCTTTGTTGGCGGTCTGGTATTGATGTTTATCAGCAATCTGAAACTGACGTTGATGGTGCTGGTAGCAGTTCCCCTGGTGGTTTTCCCTCTACTTTATCTTGGCCGCAAGGTTCGTAAGCTGTCCCGCGACAGCCAGGACAAGATCGCCAGCGCCGGCGCCTGGGTCGGTGAAAGTCTGCAAAACATCAAGGTGGTGCAGGCCTTCAACCGTGAAGACCTGGTGGTTGAACACTTTAATGGCGCGGCGGAAGCAGCTTTTCATGTTGCCGTTAAGCGAATTCGCCAGCGCGCCATACTGATTGGCCTTGTCATGTTGCTGGTGCTTGGGGCCGTGGGTGGCATGTTGTATGTCGGGGGGCGCGATGTGCTGCAGGGGCATCTCAGCGGCGGTGACCTAGCGGCATTTGTCTTCTATGCCATCGTCGTGGCAGGCTCCCTGGCTGCCATCACGGAAGTCTACGGAGAACTGCAGAGAGCCGCAGGTGCAGTTGATCGCATCAGGGAACTGATGGCCCTGGAAACCGAGATCAAGGCTCCGGACAACCCCCGGTCACCAGAATCTGTTTCGGGGCGCTTGCAGCTGGAGAATGTCCATTACCGCTATCCCTCGAGGCCAGAAACCCTGGCCATTGATGAACTCACTCTCGATATCCGGCCCGGCGAAAGGGTTGCCCTGGTTGGGCCTTCGGGCGCCGGCAAGTCGACGCTGTTTGATCTGCTGCTGAGGTTCCGTGACCCGGAGTCCGGTCGTATCAGCCTGGAAAATGTTGCCATTGATGAAATGGAGCCCGCCAGGCTGCGCAGCCATTTCGCACTTGTGCCGCAACAGCCCGTTCTGTTCAGCGCCAATGTCTGGGAAAACCTGCGCTATGGTAACCCGGAGGCTTCGGACGAGGAGATCATTGCCGCGGCGAAAGCTGCCCATGCCGATGAATTCATCCAGCAGTTGCCACAGGGTTACAGCAGCGAGTTGGGCGAGCAGGGCGTGAAACTGTCCGGAGGTCAACGACAGCGTCTGGCGATTGCCCGGGCCATTCTTCGTGATCCCGATATCCTGCTGCTGGACGAAGCCACCAGTGCACTCGACGCTCAGAGCGAGCACCTGGTGAAACAGGCCCTGGACCGGCTGATGAAAAACCGTACCACCCTGGTTATTGCCCATCGGCTGGCGACCATCACACATGTGGACAGAATTGCGGTAATGGACAAGGGCAGGCTGGTGGCCGTGGGAACCCACGATCAGTTGCTGGAATCTTCAGGTCTGTACCGGAGGCTGGCGGAGCTTCAGTTCACTGCAGCTTAACCCGGAAATATCATGTAGCTAGGAGCCTGACCGAGAATAGAAAGATCGGCCTAAAATCCAGAAAGAACGGTCTATTTTTCTGATGAATTTGATTGAAGAGGCCCACTATTCGCACAAATTCACCAAAAAAATAGCCTCGTTCTAC
>JBPCXN010000207.1:0-4598 GCA_051008495.1 Endozoicomonas sp.
ACAAGTGCAAGGAGCCTGTCGGGCTTATGCTTTCGAGCATGCTCTTCATGGTAAGAGTCAGTAGAGCGAGTCAGATTTTTCGTTGGATTTGTGCGAATAGTTGACCTATTTAAGCAAATTCAACGGAGCTGTCCAGAACGAGCAAGACTGCGGCCGCTCTTCCTGGATTTCAGGCCGAAATTGTCTTAAGTCCGACAGGCTCCTGGAGTTCATTCATTCCGAGCAAGAGCAGGAGCAGGAGCATTTACAGTGTTTTCAAATACTCGATAATGGCATTGGCACCATCAGGGTCGTCAGACCAGTCCAATTTGTATGTGATGCCATCCTCCGTAATGTCCTGATCATGCCCCTTGTTGCTCAAACTCCTGAAGCTGTTGGTGTCGAACACGTAGCCACTGGGTTCATGCTCGGAAGAAAAGCCATCACTGTTCCAGTCAAAACCCAGTAGCTCTTCGTCATAGCTGAGTCTGCTTTTAATGAAACGACTGGGACGTTCACCAGGAACCAGCAAATGATAGATGGTTGGCACAGAGCCATTATGCAAATAAGGCGCCTGCGCCCAGATGCCGCTGAGCGGCCTTGCGTTGTAGCCGTGGTGGGTGGCATTTGGGGACATGATGATGTCTTTTTTGCCGTTTAATGAGACGCCGTCAAATTCTGCACAGGGCTTCTGCTTTCCGTTCCCCATCACCACAGTGGTCTCAGGGCTGCAGGCGCTTAAGAAGCTTCTGATGCCCGCGTAGCGAATAAGCCAGTTCACCACGTATGAGCGGTCAAGATCAGTGTTCAGAATGGTATAGACTTTTCCATTATGGGGCTGATGGCATTGGGCGCAGTTGTCACGGAACAGCACTTCCCCCTTTTTTGCCAGAGTGATATCGACATCGAATGGGTAAACACTGGCAGGGAGCCCGTCGAGCAGATCAACAGCGAACGCGGATACCCGGATATCATTATTTTTCAGGCCCAGAGTGAGTTGTGCCGCCAGGTTGCGATACATCGGGATCGGGATGTTGCCGTTCCATTGTCCACCGCCGTTTATTAAAGTCTGGTGACTGTCATCCCAGCTGGCCCTGCGTTTATCCTGTTCCCAGACAGACATGAAGTCTGTAATCCCGGGGGAGGTTGGCAGTGCCAGGGAGGCAAAATAGCGTGTAATGGTGCCTTTCTTAAGCTCGGCATAACCGTTGGAGGCACTGATGCCGGTAGCGTCTGCCATACCCGGAAAACCTTGCAGTGAGCGTTTCTGGAAGCCGTTGTAGTTTTTATCCAGAAGCGCGCCATAGGCGTTGTATTCGCCAATAGCGCGGGTGGTGAACTGGCTGATGGTTTTAGCCGCTGTCTGAGTGAAAAGCTCGATTTGATTTTTTTCGTATTCGGCGTTCCAGTTGGCAAAATTGCCGTAGAAATAGGTTTTATTACTGTTGTGGGTTTTTTCCAGCGCAGACAGAAATGCGTCAATAACCAGCTGCTGTCGTTTTTCCGGGCTGGTTTCATCACCAAAAACCTTTTGCAGGGTTTTGTAGACACTGACCCGGTATTTGACAATGTTGAACTCCGTGTTGACGCCACCGTCAATATATTCGATGGCGCCACCTGGCTTGGCCACACGCCCAATATGGCAGGCAGCGCAGGTGAAAGAGGCGTAATCAATATTGCTTAAGTCACTGCCCCTGGCCAGAGCGCTGATGCCAATTCCACGGGCAACCGGGTAATTACCTTGCCGGTCATCCATGAACAGCCCGACACTGGACAGAAAGTTCTCTTCAGATCCCCAGTATTCCGGGGCAATAACCGGCAACAGTTTGAGAAGGATATAGGGTGTGCCGTCAGTATTGCTGAAGGAGAAATCGGCAAACCAGTCGTAGGCGATCTGTTTCTCCTGTATGTAACGGGTTTTTCGACTTTTCTGCTCCTGTTGATAGGCAGGCCAGTTGTCCGGGGTTGGCTGCACGACTGCAGGGGGCTCAGGAGCCTTCAGCTCTTTGGGAGGATTGCAGCCTGCCAGCAGAGTGATGGCTGAAGTCAGTAATAATATGACTTTAAGGACTTCTGTGTTTACCAAATTCATATGAGCCACTTTTTTTTATTTGCCTATTGGGTATGCAGTTTTAGAGCTCTGAGTGAATTTTCCCGGCAAGCCGAAGGGAGAGAGCAATAATGGTCATGGTTGGGTTGGAGATTCCTGCCGAAGGAAATACAGAAGAACCGGCAACATACATGTTGTCAATGCCGTGTATTTTCAAATTCTGATCGACTACCCCTTCGTCGGGCCTGTGAGATGCGGACATACGGGTCGTACCAATGTGGTGGCCGTTTACCGTCCACTGGCTTCTCGCCTCTTCCCAGCCTGGCCATGAAATACTTCCTGAATGTTGGCTGATGGCCTGATTGAACAAATTGCAGTTAGTTTCATAAGTTTTCTGATCGTTATCATTGAGTTCCCAGTGAATGTGAGTTTGCTGTTGACCAAAGACTGGGTCTGTAGTGTCGTTCAGTGAAATGAAGCTGTCATAGTTAGGTGTCATTTCAAAAAACATCTGCGAACTCTGATACTGATTTCTAGCCCAGAACCAGCACCTGCCTATCTCATGCTCTTTGGCTATGTTTTCATCGGCAATAAATCTGCCAGTGATATTGACACCATTTCCAGTGGGATCTGTCCAGTCAGTGCCGTTCATAAGGTTATGCTCGGCTGGCGTCATATATGTACTGGTAGTTTGAATAATATTGCCTCTGGAAAGCGGGTGGCACATAAAGTAACGCCCAACCAGGCTGTTACCGATACCAGAAAGTAACAGCTGCCGGGCATTAGCTACGGCACCGCAGGCAAGCAGATAAATATCAGCTGTTACAGTAAATTCAGTGTCTTTTTGCGGATTGCTCATGTCGTCATTCATGCTTGCGACGTTGAGATATTGCACAGATCCGTTTTGTTCAACAATATTGAGTACACTGGCATTGACAATAACGCGGGCTGAAGAGTCAGAAATGGTCGTACCATTTTCAAAAGTACGAGTGGCAAAGTTGAGCCACTGTTTACCCATGAACTGATACATTTCCGGATTAAAATTCTCAATCCGGGGAACTCTGGCATCTATACCTTGTTTCTGCATTTCAGCAGCGAAAAAAACAGCAGTAAAGTTAAGTCCGTCGCAGCCATAGTCACCATACAGGTGGTTAAACCCTACAGCATCTGCATAGTAGGGATCGAGATCAGCTTTAGTGATTGGCCATCCGGGAAAACCGGGGCGCTTTTCGAACACGACAGAGTCCAATGGCCTTGATTGCCCGCCCCAGTGTGTCGATGTGCCACCATAAACACGCTCCCGCTCCCATGGGCCTCCATAATTGTTAAAGGGCCGAATCAGGAAGTCAGGTTCGTTTTCAGTAAAAACGCCATCTGCCAGGCCGTTGTAGAGTTTGACCTTGTCATCCCAGCTTTGTTGATAATAGTTAGGCGTTGCATAGTCTAGTTCACGACTGCCCTCAAGCACTATAACGTCTATTCCGGCATTGCTGAGTTCAGCAGCGGCTGTAATGCCAGCAGGTCCAGATCCAATAATGCAGACCTGTGTTTTCTGGGGAGTTGATATGTTTTTTCCATTCTCAATCATGATAGTTTCCTTACTTGGTGAGTCCTGCCAGAGCTGAGCTGGATGTTTTGTCCAAAAGAGAGGCTATGGTTATTTTGCGATTGCACAGGGTGAGGTTGAGTCGTTGTTATTGGTCACAATAAAATACTACCTCCCTTTAAAAGGATCAAACTTCAAGTTTCTATGCATGTGCGAGGTGCCATTATTGTGAATAGTTGATTATTTTATATACAGCAATTCCCCGAATGTAGAGTACTTATTTCACCGATACTGATCAAGTGAATAATTTTAGAAGTATGTGTTACTGAAAAGTAAAAAATAATAAAGAACAATTCTGATAGTAGACGACGATCGGTAGACTATAGTGGCTCACCCATGAATGCTGTTTTCACCGATTCCCTACCTGATGGTAAAAATAGTACGGTGATTTGTTTATACGAAACACATTGACTGTCAGGTTGAATCTGCAGGTAGAACACAATTGCTTTGCTCAAGATCCATCCGAACGAAAGGTTCAGGTGATGTTGATTCTTCTGATAATGCAATTGATTGACCAGCTTAAAGCCAGGCTAACAATCTCGAGTGCGGCATCCTGTGAAACGGAGTAACACAGAGCCCAGAGAGACACTTTGTGGTCACTTGCCGACTGAACCACAGGTACAGCAACAAAAAAGCCCCGTAAATCTGTGATCTACAGGGCTTTTGTATTGGTGGAGACGGCGGGTTTTGAATTCTTTAATTACGGATTTATTTGTCTTTAAAAGCAATAATTTATAGAGATGTCAGAGGATTGTAGAGGAGCAAATGTGCCACTGTTAGCAGTTGTTAACAGCTACAGGCGAAATGAACCGACACCATAAAAGGCAGCTAAACGTCACATGTCTGTCAAATTCAGATACTATTACTTAGCCCGGATATTTCATAAACATGCTCCCGACTCTCGCTTGCCCCTTGCCGCCTCAGGAAAGTTTGGCTCGGTCGACCGTACTCCCCGGTACGGCG
>JBPCXN010000208.1:0-4555 GCA_051008495.1 Endozoicomonas sp.
TAGCCAGAAAGACAATATGCTTTTCGAAATTAGAGAAAATGCACGATATTGTAATCGGATTGCTGATTAACCAAATCGAATTTGGTATTGATATTCATGCAATTTAACAGCTTTGCCCCACTACCGCTTCCTAGTATGCCTCCCAGTCGCCAGTCGCCAGTCGCCAGTCGCCAGTCGCCCTCTGTGTTCTGAGGCACAACATGGCAAAGGCATTTTCAGCCTTCCACCATGCTCCCGGGAGTTTCAACCGAGGGTGATGCGGGTCAATCCGTGGTCAACGCCAATGCGGCGCTGCCGCGGCTTGCTATCTCATAAGCCGCTGACTGTCACTTCCTTGCTTTTCTGATAGCCTACCAATTGGTTGCCCAATCGAATCGCCGGTTTTTCCAGCAGAAAATGCAGGAACAGGCTGATGGCAATCGTTAACAGGGTTGCCAGCACAAAAGTAGCTCCCACCTGCCATAACGGAATTTGGTTGATATTGCCAACATCCGTAGTACCCAGAACAGTAATCCAGGCAACGGCCACCATGGGAAAGTGGAACAGGTACATGGGAAAACACATCTGAGAAACCGGCCGCCAGAGTTTTAGCTGAAGCCAGCGGGGGGGGGGCCACATTACGATCAGTAATACCGCAAGGGTAAACAGAGTGCGGTGTAGCAGAATCATTAAACCGTTCATCCACAAGTAAATAGTTTCGGGGAAGGCATGATAATACCAGTGCCCGGCATTGTACTGGGGGAAGGTCGTCGAGAGGGCCAGTAGAGCCAGCGCCAGAATGAACAGGGCGGCTCTTGCTGTTTTGTTTACAGGCTTGAGAATATTTTTGTGGGCAAACCAGGCCCACAGCACACCAAGCAGAAGGGGAGTTATACGGCTGTAAGTAGGATAATAAAGCTTGTTCATGAAGAAATCGGGATTGCCAATCACTTCATAGAAGGGCGTGGTAATAATATTGCTGTCACTGATCACAGCAAGCCATCGAAGCAGAATGCTGAGAAAAATCAGGCTGCCCAGGACTTTCAGGCCATGCCCTGACCTGGACATGATCAGGGTGATCAGTGGCAGGCACAGATAGAACTGCACTTCCACCGACAGGCTCCAGCCAACAGGGATCAGGCTGGCGCTGTGAACCCAGTTATCCATAAAGAACAGGTTTAGCACCCAGCGTGAGACTTCAGTGGTGCCAGAGGTGGCTCCGTAGAGCAGCAGAGCAAGGAAAAACAGCGGATAAATCCGGAACCAGCGCCGTATATAAAAGGTCGATAGCTTGAAGTCCGGCCTTTGCTGGCTGACAAACAGGCCGCGGCTGAGCAGGTAAGCGCTGACCAGGAAGAAAATATCGACAGCCTTGTCGGTGGTTAACAGGAAGGAGAAGGGGATTTGCTGGATAAATTGCTGCAGTCTGTCCGGCTGGTCTTTCAGAACCAGGAAGACGGCTAAGAAGCAGTGGAATAGAATGATCATCAATACCGACAGCCCTCTTAATCCGTCGATCACGGGCTCGTCATGTTTTCCCTTCGGGAACCACTGTTGCAGCATCCAATGTACCTCATTGCGCTAAAAAAAAGCCGAATTCCTGGAAGAGGGAGATCTCATCTGTACATCAGACAATAGAATGAGCATCTGGTTTCAACCGGATGCAGAATGACAATAGTTGATTTGACTGAAGCTTGTGGCAGGCGGATTGGATTTAATAAGTAAAGATTTTTTGAAACGTATTTATAATTTCTTTTTGAAATATCAGGCTCTTCAAGACAGAAGACCGGTAAGCCAGATTAGAATAGGCTTCTACTCCCCAGGTACCTGGGAGCCTGTCGGACTTAAGACAATTTCGGCCTGAAAGCCAGAAAAAAGAAGAAGCACCCATAGCCCGGAAAATTCATAAAGCCGCTTTGACCAAGCTGGAGACTGCGGAAATACTGAAATGTTCGATTTTTGATGTGTACGAAAACAAGCGAAGATCGCTCGTCGGCTTCTCGCTAGCTCTTTTTCCGCCATGACAGCATTTTGTCGACAGATCCATGCAATAAGCATGAATAAGCCGACAAAATGTGCCAGCCGAAAAAATAGCAGAGCGAGAATCTTGACACTTTATGAAATTTCCGGGATAGGCACGATCGGAAAAAAGAAACAGCGTTTTTTATGATCATGGGTTCACCTTTTTATTTGATTCAGACACTTATAGCCGTCTCTGCCGGTTCTGTTACCTTATGCCGGGTTGTGAGCCCTCATTCAAAAGCAGAAGGTTTACCTGAAACTGTGATCAGGTGAGGAGGATCAATACTACTGGTGAGTACCCTTGAGGCATTGAGGATGGGCGTAGTTACTGAAATGAACGCCATTTATATTCTGGTAATGGACGGGGCATTCCGCAACAATCTCTCCAGGCTGCAGTTCGTTTCCACATTTCATGCATGGGTGCCAGCCAGGGCTCCAGCGGGTCAGTGTTTTGTCAGAGAAATGATCAGGGCAGTTGACAGTGGCCGGATAACCTCGCTGCCGGAGGACACAGCTCTGGCAAAGGTCATGGCCGGGTGGAGAGTCGCAGTGCCAGACGGTATTCACGTCAGTGAGTTGTTGGTTATGAATGAAACTGAACGTGTCTGCACAATTATCACAAAATATCTCGCTTCCATCATTGTAACCTGTGTTCCTGGCGGTAACAGGCTTCATTTCACGTCCGCAACCCGTTGCCGGGCATCGGACTGGTTTTGATACGCATTCATCACAGAGATCCATTCCGTTATTACAATTACAGTGAAACATGTTGGTCTGGCTGACATGAAACCTGCTGCTGCTGTAGCTGCCGAGGAATATATGTTTACGACAGGCGTCGCAGACTGCCCCTGATAATTGTATCTCATTATTGTGGTAGGCCTGGACAAGGCTGAGTGCGGTTACACGCTGCATGGGTTCCCGGCAGTCAGGGCAGGGCACAGGTAAGACTTGAGTGGGTTCTGTTGGCCTGGGCCGGGCCAGATTTTTCATGTCCATGCGCAGCCGGGTTAACTGGTAAGCGAAATGGCCTGGGGTCTGGTTGCCGTGGTTTCGACTGAGACTGTCCAGCCTCCACTGTCTGAGTATTGTAAACGGGTGAGCCTGTTGTCGAAGAGCGAAACTGGGCTGGTGCTTCTCTCTGTTCAGCCAGTTTATGATTTCATGGGTGGAAATTTTCTGCTGGAGCAGTTCATGGCTGAGCGTTGCCAGCTCCAGTTCTGGTCTGAGGTTCGCTGGTGGTTCTAGCATTTCTATAAGGTCAGGCAGTGGTTTTGCCAGGGCTGCGTCTCTGGCGTAGTGATCGCTATTGGCCAGCTGGTAGTAGTACTGTCCGGCGCCAAAGGTTTCCAGGGCAAGAAGCACATAACCTTTTTTCAGTCTGCCCAGGTTGTTCAGTCGTTGCAGATGGTCTTCTATGGAAAGGGGTTCAACATGCAGGTCACTCTGGCTGCTCAACAAAGACAGCACCTGCTGAAATACGCCGCTTTTACGAAGCAGGTCTGCCAGGTTTTTCAGATTTGGCACCTGGTTCATTTCTTCCGCGATTCTTTTTTTCGGCATAGTGGCCGTGAGCAGACTGTCGTTCTCCTCGGCCTGTCGACCCAGAGCGTTAAACCCTGGGCGGAGTGCCTCGAATTGTTGCTTATAGTAGGCGACAACGTCAACGAATTCCTGGTGGCCCTGGAAGGTGGTGCTGATGGAGGCCAGCTGCTCAAGTGTCCTGATCACCTGCTGCCAGCTGAGCCATTGCTGAACCAGCTCTTGCTGCTGGAACAGATATCGACCGTAGGGGCTCAAATTCATGGGTATGATGGTGGACACCTGCCTTTCAAACTGTTCCGGGTCAGGCCCGTTAAGGGTATCTTTGATGTCTTTCAGGAGCGGCAGATAAGTTGCTGGTATTGTGTCCCCTGGGTCAGGGGACTGAATGGTGGTCAGCAGCTCGGCGGCGAGCAGGACCAGTTGCCTGAGATCCTGCCACTGTCGATGGAGACTGAATGTTCCCGCAGGAGCCAGCCGGGCACTGTACCGGAGATAGATAGCCTGGTAGAACGACTGCCCGCTATGCTCCAGCTCAAGGCTCAATTCCGGAGCAAACCTTTCCCATTGCGATTGCCTGCCCCTGTGCATTTTTTCCTGCCAGATAAACTCCTTGAACAGTTGAGCCAGGCGTTGCTCAAGCCCCATGTGCCTCAGTATTTCCCGGGCTTGCGGGTTTGGGACTGCCTGTCCCCTGCCATCTGAAATCCTGAGAGGAACGGAATATCCCAGCTCAAGCTCTTCCCGTTGCTGTTCCGGTTCAGCCCAATGTCGCTGGGTGTGGACAACGAATTCAGAGAAGGTGATATTTCGCCCTTCAGATAGTGGCTCAAGAGTAAGGATATAAGCCTTGTTGTACAGGTAGAGCCGTGCTGCAGGGTGCTTCCGCCAGACGCTGACAATCTGCCGGGTTTCAGCCGCCCCCAGTTGCTTCTGACCATAGTGGACAAGTGCGGTGTGATGTGTGGGAGGTGAAGAAGAGTACCTTTCTATTCCAGCTGAGGTTTGCCCCAGA
>JBPCXN010000209.1:0-5623 GCA_051008495.1 Endozoicomonas sp.
CCGGATATTTCCTAAATTGCTGCGATGATCGCGCTGAGCCTTGTGGCACTGAGGAATTTTGCGATTGAGCGCCGTACTGGTGTGTACGGTCGATTGAGCAAAACTTTTTCAGTGCTGCAAGGGGCAAGCGAGGACGCAAGCAAATTTATGAAATATCCGGGTTAGCAAGGCATAGTCAGCTGCTCTTCTGTAACACCAAAAGCGATCCTTGTGACCTGCTTCCCACTTGGATAATTCAAAGCCTCAGTAGCAAAACCTGTCTTGAAAGTTTAAAAAATGATCAATATCATCATATAGCCCTACAGAGGATTACCCCATAAAACCTATAACAAAATGGCTATAAATAGCTTTCAGCCATAATTTAAAAGGGAATTATTCATGGCATTCCGGCTTATTTCGAAGCTTATTCGAAGTGCTTGCTCCTTGATCAACGACTATAAACGACAGATTTTATTCTTTTTCCTGGGCTCATTTGCAATCAGCCTTCTGACCCTGTCTGCGGGTAAAATCTACCAGTCCTGGGATAAGGACCCGGACCGTGGTGCAGTCGCAATCAAGGGCGGCTGGTTTGGTGAAGATTACGACACCCCCGTTTATCTCCCACAAGGGTGGAGTAAGTCTGACAGTCTCTGGTTTTATAACACCACCCAGGGCTCTGCCCTGTTGCCTTATGACTTCTATCTGTCACTGGAACGTTATGGTTCTGCAGAGCTGATACGCAGCAATGCAGCCATGGATCAGTACCGTTATCTGCCGCAGAAACCGACTTTCTTCAATCCCGACGGCCTGGCCGTCGGCTTCGCCAAGGATTCTTACAAAGGCAAGGACTACCTGGGCTACACCTGTGCTGCCTGTCATACGGCACAGGTCAATTACAACGGACAGGCCATCCGCATCGACGGGGGCCCGGCCATGGCAGATATGGTGGGCTTCCTGACGGAAATGGAAAAGGCCATGGCTCAAACGCTGGAATACAGTGACAAGCGCCAGCGTTTTATCGACAGAGTCGTCGAACTGGACAACGACTACGGTAAAAGAGACCAGGACAGGATCATTGCCGATCTTGAGAAATGGATCGGAACCAGGCAACTCTACAACACGGTCAACCACAGTAAAGTGAAGTATGGTCACGCCCGGCTTGACGCCTTTGGTCGTATTTATAACCGCGTACTTCAATATGTTCTCAGCAAAGAAAACGTAAAAGACGCCTTTTCCAGCGTTTCCATGCCATCAGGCAGAAGAATCCTGACGGATAACGAAGTGCAAAAGGTGCTGGAAGGCGTCAACGAAACCATCCTGGGAGATCAGGATTTCACACTCATCATCCAGCGTCTGCTGTCAAAAGCCGATGGCTATCCGGGCCTGAGTCAGAAAGAAATCCTCTATGTCCGGAACGCCCTGTTCAATGAACCCAACGCTCCGGTCAGTTATCCATTCCTCTGGGATATTGCCCAGTCTGATTATGTGCAGTGGAACGGTCTGGCCGGAAATTCCGGGCTGGGGCCGCTGGGCAGAAACACCGGCGAAGTGATCGGCGTATTTGGCATTCTCGACTGGACTGCCTCGGACGGAGGCTTCCATCCCCTCAACTGGCTGTCATCCAAACTCACTGGCCAGACCCACAAGAAACAACAGATTGATTTCACCTCCTCCATTGACCTGGTGAACCTGCAGCGCCTGGAAGCCCACCTGAAAAGCCTGCAGTCTCCCGAATGGCCCGAAGACATCCTCGGTGAGATTGAAGATGACAGAGTTCAGCGAGGTGAAAAGACCTATCAGAAATACTGTGAATCCTGTCATGACGTGGTGGACCGCAGCGATCTTGACCGCAAGATCATCGCTCACATGTCGGGCCTGAAGCAGATTGGCACAGATCCGGCAATGGCCGTGAACAGTGTTACCTACAAAGGCAAATCCGGAAACTTCAGGAACACTTACCAGGGGACAGGTGTCGGCACCGTTCTGATCACGGAAACGGCCCCCGTCGTGCAGGTCCTGACGTCTGCCACCACAGGTGTTGTGGCAACGCCTGATGCTGACAAGTGGCTGATCCGTCGGGTTGCCGACTGGTTCTATACCCTGGGCATGTCGTTTTTCACGAACGACATCAAGGCCAGCATCAAGAACGGCAACTATGAGCCGGACACTACCGCCCAGCCCTATCAGTCACTGCTGGCTTACAAGGGCCGCTCATTGAACGGTATCTGGGCAACAGCGCCCTACCTCCACAATGGTTCAGTGCCGACCCTGTATGATCTTCTCCTGCCCGTAAAACGTGAAGGTGACCCTGAAGACGGTGAATATCGCCCTGACAGTTTCATGGTCGGCAGCAGGGTGTTTGACCCTGACAAAGTCGGTTTCAGAACAGAGGGCTACAAAGGCACCCATTTCAATACCGTACAACGAGGCAATTCCAATGCCGGTCATGAATACGCCGCGGGACGCACTGCACAGATGGACGGTTCCATTCTTCCAGCCTTGAACGCAGAACAGCGCCGGGACCTCCTGGAGTACCTGAAAACTCTTTAAAGGATTAAGCCCGGACCTGAAAAGGTCCGGAGTCTTGCTCGTGAAAAACGGCCACATCGACAGGATCTGAAGGAACTATGACAACCTCCATCGAAAATACCGTCACAAGTCCGGTAGCAACTTCCACAAGGGATTACCTGGCGGAATACGACAGCGCCCCTGAAGCGAACAAGTACCCGCTGGTTCTCAAGTGGATGAAGGAGGAGCCACTGCCCTTCTTCAAACAGCTGAGAGAGCATCGGCCCATTCTGGTTACCCCCGAATGCACACTGGTTTCCCGATTTACCGATGTGCGGAACATGCTGCAGATGCCGAAGATCTTCACCGTGGATCTCTACAAACCCAAGATGGGTGTTACAGAGACCGACCCCGGCTACCTGATGGCTCACGACGATGACGCACTTCATTATCGTGAGAAGTCATTAATGCAGGGCATGCTGAATCGGGACGACCTGCCCAGGATCAGGAAACTGGTCGCAGAGACCGGACAGGGCATTCTGGAACAAGCCGATGGCACCATCGAAGTGGTCAATGAATACTGTCGTACGGTTCCGGCAGTACTGGTTCAGGAGTATTTCGGGCTGGATGACGTCGATATAAAAGACCTTATCGACTGGTCATTCTGGAACCAGTACGACGTTTTTCACAATCAGCCGTTTGACCTGAACTCCCCGGAAAAGCACCAGTCTATTATCGACAGGCACAATGAGGTGTCCGTCAAACTGACTGACTACATGACCAAAACCATTGTCAAAAAGCTGGCCATGGTCAAACTGGAAGAGACCAAAAACTTCCTGTTAATCGGTTGGAGAATTATCAAGGCACTGATTAACAAGCTGCTTGGCAGGAAAACCCCGGTGGCCAAAGACGACATCATTACCCGGATGCTCAGGAGCAGCTTTGCCGAGCAGGTTGACTTTCCGCTTACCCGCATCGGGGTCAATGCCGGCGGTCTGCTGATTGGTGCCATTGAGACCACCTCCCAGGCAGTGGCCCAGACCATTGAGTTTTTCATCGATCGTCCCGAACTGCTCAGCAAAGCGCAGGCGGCCGCCACGCTTGATGATCCCAGGGAATTTGACAATCTGGTCTGGGAAGCCCTGAGGTTTGTGCCGATCAGTCCTTACATGTTCCGCCAGGCAGGCCAGGACTATGAACTGGCAAAAGGCACAGACTACGCCACCACCATCAGTAAAGGCACCAATGTGCTAGCGCTGACTCAGTCGGCCATGTTCGACCCTTATGCCTATAATGACCCGGATTCGTTCATAGCTGATCGCACCATCTATCACAATTTTACCTTTGGCTTTGCTTCCCATGACTGCCTGGGCAAGTACATCGGGATGGTGATGATTCCGGAGATGGTGCGACAGGTGATGCTGAAATCCAGTGTCACCAGTAATGACAGCATCAACTACAAGGACGGGCCTTTCCCCGAAGCCTACCCGATCCAGTGGCGTACAAATCAATAGCTGCAAAAGACTGACAGCCTGTTGCGCCAGCCCTCAATGTGGAGCAGCAGGCCGTCTGCGACTTCTACGACCCGGTTTCTGCTGTCCTTCACCAGACTGCTGCCCTCGTGTATTGCTTCGGGTGCGCTGGCCATCCTTGTGTCCTGCTTTCGGTTTCTTTGGCTTTTTCGTCCCGGGTGGCCGTGTATCCAGGCGGGACTCTGGAAGCGCGTTAACGGGCTCGAAGCCATCTATCTGTTTGCGCGTCAGAAGTTGTTTAGTCAGACGTTCGATACCGGAAAGTTCCTTGAACTCGTCAGCACAAACCAGTGAAACGGCCTGTCCTGTAGCTCCTGCACGGCCTGTACGACCGATTCTGTGCACATAATCTTCCGGAATATTAGGCAGTTCAAAATTGACGACTTGTGGCAACTGATCAATATCCAGTCCGCGGGCGGCAATGTCTGTGGCCACCAGAATCCTGATGTCGCCGTTTTTGAAATCGCTCAGGGCCCGGGTTCTGGCATTCTGGCTTTTGTTACCGTGAATGGCCGAGGCCGTTATACCTGCCGACTCCAGGTACCGGGTCAAACGGTTGGCACCATGTTTGGTGCGGGTAAAGACCAGGGCCTGTTCCCAGTGGTTGTCGAGAATCAGCTTGGTCAGCAGCGCTGGTTTTTTCTTCTTGTCTACCGGATATATCCACTGCTCCACGGTTTTGGCCGTAGTATTTCGGGGTGTGACAGAAATCTCCAGCGGATCTCTTACCAGCCCTTTGGCCAGGGTACGAATCTCGTCTGAAAAAGTCGCTGAGAACAACAGGTTCTGACGCTGACTGGGCAGCAGTGCCAGTATCTTGCGTATGTCGTGAATAAAGCCCATATCCAACATACGATCTGCCTCATCCAGAACCAGAACTTCCAGATATTGGAACTTCACAGCATTCTGACTGTAGAGATCCAGCAGCCTGCCTGGAGTCGCCACCAGAACATCGCAGCCACTCCGCAGCCTCATCATCTGAGGGTTGATCTTCACCCCGCCAAATACCACAGTGGAACGCAGCGGCAGGTTCTTGCCATAGGTAGCGACACTATCCCCGACCTGGGCGGCCAGCTCACGGGTAGGTGTCAAAACCAGTGCCCGAACCTGGTTGCCCCGGACATGCTCACCTTTTGAAAGACGCTCCAGGATAGGAAGCGTGAAACCCGCCGTCTTGCCGGTCCCGGTCTGAGCCGCTGCCATGATATCCCTGCCTTCGATCACTGCCGGAATGGCTTCAGCCTGAACCGGAGAAGGGGTTTCGTAGCCCTGTTCGGCTACAGCCTCAAGGATTGGGGCAGACAGACCCAGGTCAGCAAAACTCATAGAATCATCTCGTGTGACTGCTGCTGGCGACTGTGGACGCCGGACAGCGGGCGTGCAGCTTACATTATCTGAATGCAAGGTGCTAATAGATGCTGTTTAATCGTTAATCAAACAGCCCAAAACAGGTGTCTTACGGCAGATGTCTACAGGTCTTAGCCCGGATATTTCATAAATTGCTGCGATGATCGCGCAGAACCTTGTGGCACTAAGGAATTTTGCGATTGAGCGCCGTACTGGTGTGTACGGTCGATTGAGCAAAACTTTCTTAGTGCTGCAAG
>JBPCXN010000210.1:0-78335 GCA_051008495.1 Endozoicomonas sp.
CACTAGTACAGACATACTCATATTCACGGCTTTGGCGCATAATTCCAACAGACTCACTAACCCAGAGGGCACTATGAAGTTAACAATAATAAGCGGCAGTCATCGTCAGGAATCCCAAAGCGAACGAATCTCGGGTGTGTTGAAAGAGCAGGTAGAGGCGCTGGGGTTGTTCGAGCAGACCAGTATTCTCAGCCTGAAGGGCAACCCCCTGCCGCTCTGGGATGAGAGTATATGGAGTGGAAACGAAGAGTGGAAAACACTGCTCAAGCCCTGGCGGGAAACCCTGAGGGGTTCTGATGCCCTGGTCGTGGTAGTCCCTGAGTGGAACGGGATGGCGCCTTCAGCCTTGAAAAACTTCTTTTTACTGTTCGGAACTGCCGAGCTGGGCCACAAGCCGGCGTTGATATCGGCCGTATCTGCCGGTCAGGGTGGTTCTTATCCTGTAGCGGAACTGCGCATGAGTGGTTACAAGAACAACCGTCTCTGCTATATCCCTGAGCACCTGATTATTCGGAATGTTAACTCTGCCTTCACAGGTGAAGACGCAGAATCGGACGAGCATCTTCAGAGCCGTGTGGACTATGCCCTGAAAGTATTGAAAGAGTACGCCGTCGGCTTGAAGCTGGTTCGTGAAAGTGGTGTTGTCGATCACAAGACTTTCCGCAATGGTATGTAGTTTTTCCGAAGGTGAGCAGTAATCACTATGGCTGTTCACTTTTCCCGACGGACCTAGCAATCTTTATACCCTTCTTTCTACAACTTTAGTCTGACTTGAGTTGCTTCTGCCTCCGGTGCTATCAATATTCGATCGGTCAGGTTTTCCTGCTGGCAGTGGAAGAGCCGACTGCAATCCCGTCATAAAAAGAATAAGTGGGGTAACCATCATGATCTACGAAAGGCCTGGACAGCCCGGCTCTCCCGTTAGCTTTCAATCCCGGTATGAAAACTATATAGGAGGGCAGTGGGTGGTGCCTGTAAAAGGGCAGTATTTTGAAAATACGACTCCAGTAACCGGAGAGACGATTTGTGAAGTACCGCGTTCTACCGAGGCGGATATCAACCTGGCGCTGGATGCCGCCCACGCTGCCAAGGCAGGCTGGGGTAAAGCTTCTGCCACTGAGCGTTCGAACATACTGCTGAAGATTGCTGATCGTATTGAACAGAATCTTGAAAAACTGGCAGTCGCTGAGACCTGGGACAACGGCAAAGCGGTGCGGGAAGCTCTCGCTGCAGACGTGCCCCTGGCAGTAGATCATTTCCGTTATTTTGCCGGTTGTATCCGGGCCCAGGAAGGCACAGCAGCCGACATTGATCAAAACACTGTCGCCTATCATTTTCACGAGCCACTGGGTGTGGTTGGACAGATTATTCCCTGGAACTTCCCACTGTTGATGGCGGCGTGGAAACTGGCTCCGGCCCTGGCTGCAGGTAACTGTGTCGTCATGAAGCCTGCTGAGCAGACACCGGCGTCTATCCTCGTGCTTATGGATATCATTGGAGACCTGTTGCCGGCGGGTGTCGTTAATATTGTCAACGGCTACGGACCTGAGGCCGGAGAAGCCCTCGCGACCAGTCAGCGCATTGCCAAGATAGCTTTCACCGGTTCTACGCCAGTGGGTTCCCATATTCTCAAATGCGCTGCCGAGAACATCATTCCTTCAACGGTGGAGCTGGGAGGTAAGTCGCCCAACATCTATTTCGAAGATGTCATGCAGCATGAAGATGAGTTCCTGAGCAAGTGCGTGGAAGGCACTGTGCTGGCTTTCTTCAACCAGGGAGAAGTCTGCACCTGTCCTTCCCGGGCTCTGATTCAGGAATCCATCTACGACGAGTTTATTTCTCATGTCGTCGACAGGGCGCAGCAGATCACCCGTGGCAATCCACTGGATACGGATACCCAGGTAGGTGCCCAGGCTTCCCTGGAGCAGTTCGACAAAATCATGAGTTACCTGGAAATCGGTCGCAAGGAAGGCGTTCAGTTCCTGATCGGTGGCGACAAGGCTGAAGTGGGTAAAGACTTCGATCGTGGTTTCTACATTCAGCCCACACTCATGAAAGGCAGTAATGATATGCGGGTTTTCCAGGAAGAAATCTTCGGGCCTGTCGTCGGTGTGACGACTTTTAAAGATGAAGCGGAAGCTTTGGCTATTGCCAATGATACCCAGTTTGGTCTTGGCGCCGGTGTCTGGACCCGTGATATTAACCGAGCCTTCAGAATGGGCAGATGCATTGAAGCGGGCAGGGTGTGGACCAACTGTTATCATCAATATCCGGCGCATGCCGCCTTTGGTGGTTACAAGAAGTCCGGTGTTGGTCGGGAAACACACAAAAGGGCGCTGGAACATTATCAGCAAACCAAGAATCTTCTGGTCAGCTATGATGTGAATCCATTAGGCTTTTTCTGATCGTTTTTTCGTTCCAGCCCAGGTTTAATGCCTGGGCTTTTTAATTCCATATCATGGATTGCCAATGTCTTTGCCATCTCGGCGCTGGCACTGGGTCTGCTGACCCGTAGTTACAGTGAGCCGCTGACCGGGATTGATATCAATGCTATTTACCTGCCTCATGGTGTCATGATCGGCGCCGACCTGGTTGCCCTAATCCAGATCACCCGCCTGATTCTGGATCAGCGTAAGAAGAGCGCTCAGTCAGTCGTTCCAGTTTTGAAATCAAGAAAGTGCTGGTTTCTGGTTTTACCGCCTACCTGGGCGTGGTTCTGATTTTGGCAGTCGGCACCGGTATTTATACCGGCATGAGCACTGGCCAGATGGTTCTCTGGGTTATTTTTGCTGCCGTGGCAACCATTGTTGCCGAGCTGATTGTGGGTATTGCCTCAATGTACTCTGGCTGGTTCTCGAGTTTTGCCACAGCGCTGATCTTCCTGGGGCTGGGCATGCTGATCGGCTTTCCGCCAGAAGCGCTCGCTGTTCTGGTTGGTTTCACTGTTGCCACCGGGCCTTCCTTCTCTGACATGGCTTATGACCTGAAGTCAGACTGGATTGTCCGGGGTGAGGGCAAGAACCAGGCGTTTGAGCTGGCGGGATGGAAACAGCAGTATTTTGCTGAACTGTTCAGCTTCTGTGTGGCTATCACCATTGTTGCCCTGGTCTACAACTACTACTTTGATCAGGGGCAGGTACCGCCTGTTGCCCGCGTTTACATTGCAGCCATTGAAGCGGGTGCCAGCAGTGAAGCCGCTACTTATCTCATACAGTGGACTGATGTGGGAGCGTTGATCCAATGGGTTGGTGGCGAATCGAAACAGCTGGACATTCTGTTTGCGGCGGGACTGCTGATCAGGAATCCGATGGCTTGTGTTGCCATTTTTATTGGCCTGCTGATTCGCTGGTTTGTTACCGCCAAATTTGGTGATGAGGGTAAAAAGAAACTTTACGTGATTAGTGCTGGCTTTATTGCCGGTTCAGCGATATACAGTTTCTTCTCATCCACCTTGAAAATGGGTAAGTGACAGGTGAAGTATGGATAAGAACCTTTTTCTGCTCAGCAGCTCCCGAAGTGGGGACAGCGGTTACCTGGAGACAGCTCTGACCACTGTCAGAGAATTCCTTCCTGAAGATATCAGAGAGCTACTGTTTATTCCTTATGCCGGTGTCAGTATCAGCTTTGATGAATATGAGGTCATGGTTCAGCAGGCGTTTGCACCTGTTGAGATTCATGTGACGTCTATTCACCATGCATCTGACCCCAGGGAGGCTGTGCGTAAGGCTAAAGCTATCGCAGTGGGTGGTGGTAATACATTTGCTCTGCTCCGGCGTTTGCAGGACGCCGATTTGATTAATTTGGTCAGGGAGCGTGTACAGTCTGGTGTTCATTACATTGGCTGGAGTGCCGGCAGTAATGTCGCCGGGCCGACGATCTGTACCACCAATGACATGCCTATTACAGAGCCTGTGACTTTCAAAGCCTTTGACCTGTTCCCGATGCAGGTCAATCCGCACTTTATTTCCGGCAAGCCTGCCGGTCATAACGGTGAGAGCCGTGAGGATCGGTTGACGGAGTTCCTGGCTCTGAACCCGGAAAAGAAGCTGATCGCCCTGCCGGAAGGTACGGCTCTGCAGGTCAGGAATAACCAGTGTCGTGTTGTTGGTGAGAATCCGGCGCTGCTGATATCCAGGACAGAAGAGCAGCCGTTTATCATACAATCCATTGATGCGGACGTTGACTTCAGGTTGTCAGAGTTTAACTGACCTCATGACATACATCAGAAAGCCGGGGGGTGAGGCTGTCATCAAAACCGGAGTGAAGTTGCAGGAGCTCGGTTGTCAGTGCATAGCGCTGTTATGTACAGGGATGGCTACCGCAGTTGTCAGGAACTGGCTGGAAGTGCATGTATCGATTCCGGTTATTGATCCCGTGGTGGCAGCCGCCGAAGAAACTTTGCAATATTTCGGATAACATTTCTCTGTACTCTGTGTGCAATTGCCCAAGATAAGGCAATTGCACAGCCTTCTGCTTTGTCCTGCTTATCTTCCGATATCTTCAGCTTTCTTAGTTGTTAAGTCGTTGCTCACTGCTGAACCTGCTCTACTCTGAAGCTCGTGTGTTCCGGGCCTGGTGCCTGTTTCTTATTGACCAAACAGAGAAAAGGAGTGCGGCCATGCAGTCGAGACCCTGTTGTTTCTGGTGTCTGATACCTCTGGCCTGCCTGATGCTGTCCTGTTCCGGCGGTGACCGTTTTGAGCGTGAGGCGGCTCTTGAGGAGGTTAGTGTCAACCTGGCCCGGCAGGCCGACAGATATGGGTACTCTCTGGTCACAACCGACGAGCTGGCAAAGATGCTGCAACAGGGCATGGCCATTCTGTTAGTGGATGCTAGAACGGCAGAGAGTTTCAGAAAAGGCCATATACCGGCGGCGGAGAGTTTTACCTTTCCCAAAGGTATTGTCATGAACCAAAGCTGGAACAGTGCGCTCATGGGAAGCAGGACGCCTGAACAGTTTCGGGCCTTGCTGGGCGAGGATATGGATCGAATGCTGGTCTTCAGTTGTGGCCGGACTCGCTGTGACCGTGGCCACAACGCTGCACTATGGGCGGTGAAGCTGGGGTATAGGAATGTATTTCGTCACCCGGGCGGCATTGAAGCCTGGCAGGGGAAAGGTCGCCAGATCGTTGGCTCGCACAGTTCTTGAGTGATCACCCTGAAAGGCGACAGTCACTGGCTGGTATTCTGGTTCGCCCAGTTCAGGAAGTTGCCAATGAGTATGCTGCCGTTGTTTCCTGAAACTTCCGGATGAAACTGGACACCAAGAAAAGGTCGGTCAGAGATTTCTAATGCTTCCACCGCATAATGCTCTGAACTTGCCAGGACAGTCATGACACCGGAAGGACTGATGCCTTCACAGTGATCTTCAGCGAACAGGGCGTCATCGGGAAGGTTGCTGAAGAGTGGATGTTCTAAGGCTGTTGTTATTTCGTCCTGCTTTCTTCTTTCCGGTCCACGGTAAACCTCTCCGCCGAATGTCAGGGCAATGGCCTGATGTCCCAGGCAAATTCCCAGGGTAGGTGTCTGCAGGTGCTTCAGGAAGAGGAAGTGTCTCATCAGCTCCTGTTGCTTGGCTTCGCTGTCTGTGAACAGGTGAGGGCCCCCGGATATAATCATCGCCTTGCAGTTGCCAAAGTCATAATCGTTGGCCTGTTTCCAACTGATGGTGACGGGGGATTCGTTATGGTCAGTCACCATCTCGCGAATATTGGGGGTTTTGCTGCTTCCGCAATCAATGATTGCCACGGAGCTGAGAGGGCAGTGATTCATAAGTGGACCTTTATGCTTTTGATTTCCTCATTGTCATTTCACGGAAGGGGCTTGTCCAGAAAGCCGGCAAGCGGTTTCTATTATTGACCGGATACCTTTAATTCGTCACTTCAACCGGCTTTGCTCTCTCACTGTTTTCGGCCTGACTTTCAGCCCTCTATCGTAGCCTTATCCTAAAGTCTAACCTTCTCTGGATAGCACTCAAAAAAACATTTGTTCTGCATTTAACTATATGATTATTAAGCTGTTAGCTTCTCCCTGTACTTGTTCTCTCACCTGGTTTGAAAGAGAGCGCTACACAAACTCATGGCGGGCCTGATTTTTTCCACCAGGCCTGTACTACTATTCAAATATGTCTTTCAGGGTGCACGGTTTGATCTGGCAGTTAGAGCAAGTGACTTTCGTAAACGCAAGCCATTATCCGTGTCATTTCGAAAGGAGTCGTTAGATAAGCTCAGGAGGAGCACACCAATGATGAAAAAGCTTACCACCATGTTAATGGGCGTTGTTATGGCGTCGTTTTTATCTTTCGCCCATGCCGAAAGCAAATATTATACGTTTAGCTTGGACAACACTTCAAAAGTACCACACACTAATTTCAAAAGTTACAACTACACTCTTTTTGATTCAGGAGGCAATAATGTTGGGTCCTATAATTTCGTCCCTGAGTACTACAAGGCGTTTGGCGCTGCCCATTCCACTGGCGCCACTCTGGGGTCTACAACACTCACTGCTATCCAGAAAGAAGATATTGGAATTGCCCTCATGGATGGCGTAAACAGTGCTTTTGTGGTGGTTGGCACTCCGGGCAGGAAAGTTAAAAATACCAATGGCGACGGGTCTGACGGTGGCACTGCTCCGAGTGGTTACTGAAACCTGAGCTCCTGGGGCGGCTCTGTCCGCCCCTTTCCTGTGTCAGGGAATATATTCAAAAACCTTGACGACTTTCTGAACCCCCCGGGTACCCCTGGCTACTTCCACAGCGATCTGGGCCTCTTTCGGCGTCACCATTCCCATCAGGTAGACAGTGCCTTTTTCGGTGTTGATCTTGATACGGTCGGCCGTGACCTGGTCATTGCTGATCAGGCCGGTCTTGATCTTGGTGGTCAGCCAGGAGTCGTTGCTCTGGGTGACCAGGCTGGCATATTCCTCCACGGTCAGCTCATTGTATACCTGTCGAACCTGATTGACTTTCTTAGCGGTTTCACCGGCAAGATTTTTCAGTCTTTCATCGGGAACCTGGCCGACCAGGAGGACGATGCCGTTAAAGCTGACCACCTTGACTCTGCTTGAGCGATTGTAGCCGGGGTCAGCCTTGTTGATATTGACGGCGGCCACGGTTTCAATGGTCTGGTCATCCAGCCAGCTGCCCCAGGTGCGTTCCCTGGGATTCATGCGGATCGGATCTTCGTTTACATTCTCGACCAGTGTCGTGCAACCAGTGGTCAGCAGCAGTACTCCTGACAGAAGCAGTCCTGTAATGCGTTTCAACGTTTCCATTCCCGTTAGCATTGTCATTATTCCCCTGAAAACAGGTATTCATCGATCAGGTCGCACAGACAATGAATGACCAGGGTATGCACTTCCTGAATTCGCGGCGTGATATTGGCCGGCACCCTGATTTCCACATCCTCCGGATGCAGCAGGCGGGCCATGTCGCCGCCGTTCTTGCCGGTCAGGACTATGATCTGTATGTCCCGGTCATGGGCAGCCTGGATCGCCTGAACGACATTGGGGCAGTTTCCTGATGTGGATATGGCCAGCAGTACATCGCCCTGGCGTCCAAGGGCGCGAATCTGCTTGGAAAACACTTCGTTGAAACTGCTGTCATTGGCAATGGCGCTGAGGGTCAGGCTGTCAGCTGACATGGCCATGGCTGGCAGTGATGGGCGCTCCTGCTCATAACGGTTCAGCAGTTCAGAGGCAAAATGCTGAGCGTCGCCGGCAGAGCCGCCGTTGCCGCAGGTGAGTACTTTTCCTTCATTCAGCAGGGATTGCACTATGAGTTCTGCAGCCTGCTCGATCAGGGGGGGTAAGGTGTCGGCAGCACGAATCTTGGCGTCAATGCTGTCCGAGAAATGACGTGTTATACGTTCATGCATGTTCTTCGATTCCTGAACTGGATCCTTAGTAATCAGTTTTGAGCGGAGTGCCGTCCCAGCATGAAAGCAGCAACCAAACAGCCATGAGCGGGAAATGTCGCTCATCCCAAGCTATGAAAATAGCTACAGAGCCCGAATGAGCGGCATTTTCATAGTAAAGTTAAAAAGCACCCGGAAACCATTCTATAGGGTTTGGGGTGCTGTCGTCATTGTTCGCTACTTTTCCGTCGTCAGTATGAACAAGGGTTATGACATCGAAACGACATTCCCGGTGGGAGTGCTCAGGGTGGTTCTGGAGGAAATGAGCAGCGGTTTTGCGAATTTTATCCTGTTTGCCCCGGGTGACTGTTTCGGCCGCTGTGCCGTAGCGGGAAGGGCTGCGGGAGCGAACCTCGATAAAAATCAGGGTTTCCTCCTGGAGCATGATCAGATCCAGTTCACCGGCTCGACAGGCGTAATTCCTGTCGAGAGGCTTCAGGCCCTGCTGCTTGAGAAATTTCAAAGCCCTGTCTTCTGCCCGGGCTCCCCGGTTACTCCAGACTTTGAGTCGCCAGTGCATGCTTGTCGGCAATCGGCAGTGGCGACAGTCGGCCGTTGCGGAAGATCTGCCAGGACAGCTCCCGAACTACACGACCTTGACTGTCTATGCTGAGCCAGCCGGTGAGCCCTTCTATCCGGCTGCCGGGAAGGCTGGCCAGCTGGTGCAGGCGTGGATACAAATGGAAGGCATCGGCCCCCATGGCATACAGACTGCCATACTGGCTTTTGGCGCCAGGCCAGATGCTGATGATTTCCTTTTCCAGCGGGTTGCTGTTGTTGGGGATGTACCAGTGCATGATTGGAATGCGGAGATTGTTCAGATCCTGGTCCCGGCTCTGGTCCGTGGCTCCCGAGAAAGCGGTTGATGTTGAATAGACCGGTATGTTGCCAGCAAACTGGTAGGACAGGGCCGGCTTCATTTGCCGGGCTTCCTGGGGGTTGGCCGGCATGAAGATCATATCAACGTCCTGCCTTCTGCGGGGCTCAAAACCCAGCCGGCTGCGCAGGAGACGGTTCAGCTGACGGGCGCGCTGCTGGCTCTGCTCGACCTGCAGGACTTCACCGGCCAGTTTGCTGAATTCTGTATCTTTCGCAAACGTAGCCTTACCGGCCAGTTCACCACCTCCTTTCAGCCATTCTTCGGTAAAGCTGTTTGCCGCCCTTCTGCCCCATGAGGAATCCGGTGTCAGCAGGATGGCGCGCTGGTGTCCATCAAGCAGTCCACGCTTTGCCGCCATGCGGGCTTCGTCTTCAGTGGACAGGCCGTACTGGAAGAAGTTGAGATCCGTTGCCGGTGTTTGCAGCTGATTTGGGCTGGTCTCCGGTGCAGGGCCAGAATCGCTGCCGGTATAGTTCAGGGCAAGTATCGGAACGCCGGGGTTGGGTGTCCTGGACAGTTCCTGGACACTGCTTTTGTCCAGTGGGCCGATAATCAGCTCTGCTCCCTGGCTGCGGGCCTCGTAGACCAGGTCAGAGATATTGCCTTTGCTGGTGTCCAGAATCATGATCTCAGGAGTATTGTCGCTGAGGGAATCCTGTTGTTTTCCAGCAGACTGGTAAAAGGCCGCTATAAAGCCATCCCGGACAGCGCGACCGGCGGGTGCCAGTGGACCGTTGATGGGTAGCAGCAGGGCTACTTTGCCGGGTTGTTGGAAGGCTTCCGCTTTCAGGCTGTCGAGATTAATGGGCAGGTAGACTTCTGCAGGGTGCCCGAGCCAGCGCTGACGCCATTCTTCCAGTTTCTGGATCTGCTGATCCAGGGCTGTGCCCGGGCGGTATAGCAGTGCCAGCTGCAGCCACCCCTTGAGATCCCGGTTGCTGACCTGCTGGTGCAGCGTGGTCAGTCGGTCACCCGGAATGTGTAACAGGGTGTTCCAGAACTCATCCTGATACTGACTCTTTGCTTCGTCTGGCAGCAGCGGCAAAGCATCCAGCCATTCATCTACTGCCGCCAGGTATTCGCCATAACGATTGTACGCTCTGGCGCGCATGGTGTGTGCCTGGGCCTGAATCTGTGGATCGGGACTGTTGATGACCGCTTTCCGGTCCAGCCAGGAAAAGATTTCCCAGTTCTGGCCGCTCTGTTCCGCCAGTT
The DNA here is from genome assembly GCA_051008495.1 of Endozoicomonas sp. Taxonomy (GTDB): domain Bacteria; phylum Pseudomonadota; class Gammaproteobacteria; order Pseudomonadales; family Endozoicomonadaceae; genus Endozoicomonas_A. Next base: position 10,009 of record JBPCXN010000210.1, read on the forward strand.
TCGCACGGGTCAGGGCCAGGTTGACCTTCAGCGGATAGGGCAGAGGGTCGTAATCAATGCTGTCAAGAATGTTCCGGGCCTGCTGGGACTGGCTGTCGATCAGCTGGTTCGCGGCCTGTATTTTCAGGTTTTCACTCTCGGGGAAAGTGCTGCTTGCGGCCTGCCGTAACAGCTGGTCGGCCCCATGGGGGACATATTCCACCGCCGGCAGGGCCTGCTCTACCGGTTTTTGTGGTTGTGAGGAGCAACCGCCCAGGATGGCGATTGCAATCAGCACTGGAACCAGGCTGCGCATGGAAAGGTTATGGCTCATAATTCCTCATAATTGCTGAGTCATCGCCCTGGACGAGTTTTTTCAAAGTCTGATTGTACCTTATTAACTGCCTGCCTAGTACATGGTTTCAATGGATTTGACGCGTTCAGCCTGAGCGAGAGCTTTCTGGCGGGGGCGCCTAGCCAAGGCGCAAGTGTGCGGGAATACTGGACGCCTTTCAAACACTTGGAATGCTGGTACGGAAGCTCTCGCACTGGCCCGAAGGGTGGTTCATAAAGCGGCCATCTGACAGCGTTAGACTTGATTGACGTAGAATAACTATGCCTGCACAAGTCTGCCTTGCATATGGCCTCTTTATGAACCACTGAACCCGTCAAACTCATTGAGACCATGTACTCTGACTGGCTTCATTTGATGAGCAGATAGTGGTCAGTAACTGCTTTGAGCTTTGCCAGTACGGCGGTAGACTTGTTCTCTTTTGCTTTGGCTGTATAACAATGTCTGATTGCGCGCTTTATATAGTGGCGACTCCCATTGGTAACCTTGGCGACCTGTCGCAAAGAGCCATTGAGATTCTCAAGCAGGTGGATGTGGTTGCTGCAGAGGATACCCGGCACAGCCAGAAGCTGATGAGTCATTTTGGTGTCGACACGCCGCTCGTACCCTGTCACGAGCACAACGAAAGACAGCAGGCAGGCCGGTTGCTGTCCCGGCTGGAAAATGGTGAGTCGGTGGCGCTGGTCAGTGACGCCGGCACTCCGCTGATTTCAGACCCGGGTTACTACCTGGTGCGACAGGCCCGCGAGGCGGGTTATAAAGTGGTCCCGGTTCCCGGCGCCTGCGCGCTGATTGCAGCCTTGTCGGTCTCCGGTCTGGCGACAGACCGCTTCTATTTCGAAGGTTTTTTGCCCGCCAAGTCTTCTGCAAGGGTCAAGCGTCTGGAACAGTTGGCTGAAATGCCAAACACCTGGGCAGTCTACGAATCCACGCATCGTATCCTTGACAGTCTGGCTGATTGCCGGAAGGTTCTGGGTGCAGACCGCCACATGGTGCTGGCCAGGGAAATCACCAAAACCTTTGAGACAGTGATCGCCGGCTCTGTAGCAACGGTGGAGCAGAGTCTGCAGGAGGATTCAGATCAGCGCCGGGGAGAGTTTGTGCTTCTGGTTGAAGGCTTTCAGGAAGAGAGTGACAAGACCGTTGACGATCAGACAAGAAAGCTTCTTGAGCGCCTGCTGAGGGAAATGCCTGTAAAAAAAGCGGCGACAGTTGTCGCCGATGTTACGGATTACCGAAAAAACGAGCTTTATGAGCTGGCGCTGTCCATGAAGGGTTGATTGCTTGATAGTGCTCGGGTAACATTCGCCGCCGCGAGTTGGCCGGGCAGTCGCTGTTGGAATCCTTCGGGATTTTGATGGAGGAAAGTCCGGGCTCCATAGGGTAGGGCGCCAGGTAACGCCTGGGGGGCGAAAGCCTACGGAAAGTGCAGCAGAGAGCAGACCGCCTAAGTTTCTGTTTCGACAGGGACCGGTAAGGGTGAAAGGGTGCGGTAAGAGCGCACCGCGTGACTGGTAACAGTTCACGGCATGGTAAACCCCGCCTGGAGCAAGACCAAATAGGAATCCTACAGGTGTGTACCCGCACTGGATTCGGGTAGGTTGCTTGAGGTGTCTGGTGACAGGCATCCCAGATGAATGACTGCTCAGGCCTGTTTACAGGCTGGACAGAACCCGGCTTACAGGCCAACTCGCTTTCTTTTTCCTTTCTGCAATTTGGCAAATTTCGGATGTTCATCCGTCTTATCTTCCCGTACGGGAAAAAGTTTTCCTGCCATCGATAACCTTTCTCATGGAGAGAATCTCCGCAACCGGTTACAGATTTCCTGCTTTTTTCAGCTTATTTCTTCTTTTTCCAGCGTCGGGGCATTGTGAATTCCGTCAAACCTTTGGCGGAGCACGTAATTGCCCCGCTTGACGTGGGTTTTCCACATTCCTATAGTGTGCTTGAGTGGCGTATTGTGGATAAAAGTGGGTTAATCTAGTGTAAGGCATCCGGTCAGTGGTAAAACTGTCTGGATTTTTGACAGGGAGATGAGATTTGTTTCGCGGTGTTAACGCTATCAATCTCGATGCCAAGGGACGACTGGCAATACCTACCCGTTATCGGCAGGGATTGGTGGATCGTTGCGCCGGCAGCCTGGTGGCGACCATTGATACCGACGAGCCCTGTCTTCTTATTTATCCAGTGGATGAGTGGGATGCGATTCAGAAGAAGATTGAAGCACTGCCCAGTTTTCATCCCATGACCCGCCGTATTCAGCGCCTGTTGATTGGCCATGCCACCGATATTGATATGGATGGCAGCGGGCGCCTGTTGATACCACCCCTTCTCAGGGAATACGCAGGTCTGGACAAAAAATGCATCCTGCTCGGTCAGGGCAAGAAATTCGAGCTCTGGAACGAAGGCTGCTGGAATCAGCGTCGCGATGACTATCTGCAGGAAACCAGCGGCGGTGGCGAAGTTCCCGATGAACTTCAGTCGCTGTCACTCTGACCGTTTTCATAGCGTCATCGTTAAGTGATTGTTGAGTGATTGTTTAAAGCTATTTATGAGTGCCGTTGCAAGTAATGGGTAAAACTGAAGAGCACGTTACCGTGCTGCTGCAAGAAGCTGTTGAAGCGCTTCTGTCTGACCCTGGTGGTATCTATGTGGATGGTACTTTCGGGAGGGGCGGGCACAGCCGCGCCATTCTCGATGGCTTATCAGACCAGGGTCGTCTTTTTGGCATCGACAAGGATCCCCGTGCCATAGCCACAGGCCATGAGCTGGAAGTTCAGGACGGCAGGTTCAAAATTCATCACGGCTCTTTTACAGAGCTGGATGACGTTCTGGATCATCATAAGGCAGACGGGATTCTGCTGGATCTCGGGGTTTCGTCGCCGCAGCTCGACACACCTGAGCGTGGATTCAGCTTTCTATACGATGGCCCCCTGGACATGCGCATGAACACTCAGCAGGGGGAGAGTGCAGCCGACTGGATTAACAGGGCTGAAGAAAAAGAGATCAGCCGGGTGATCTGGGAATACGGCGAAGACCGGTTTTCCCGGCGCATGGCAAGGGCGATTGTCCGTGAGCGTGAAGAGGAAGCGATCACCTCCACCAAGCGGCTTGCGGACATCATTGCTGCCGCCTGCCCTTCCAGGGAAAAAGGCAAACACCCTGCGACCCGTGCCTTCCAGGCCATCCGTATTCACATCAATCGTGAGCTGGATGATCTGATCGACTGCCTGGATACAGCTCTGGAAGTTCTCAAACCCGGTGGACGGCTGGTTGTTATCAGCTTCCACTCACTGGAAGACAGGATCGCCAAGCGATTTATTCGCAAGCATGCCAAAGGGGATGAGCTGCCCAGCTGGCTGCCGGTGCGGGAAGACCAGCTCAATAAACGCATGAAGGCCCTGAGTAAGGCCATCAAGCCCGGAGCCGCTGAAGTGCAGGCAAACCCAAGGGCGCGCAGCGCAATCATGCGTGTAGCGCAGAAGCTGGCATGACAGGGTAAGAAATATGGACAAAGAGCCACTGAAAGCACTTTTTGATGCTGGCAATCTGCCAGTGGCTCTGCTGATTCTGGTGGTTCTTGTGTCTGGCGTGGCTGTGACCTATGCCGGACATGAAAACCGTCGGCTGCACAACGAGTTGCAGAGAGAACTCGGAAAGAAAAATGAAGCTCAGGTGGAGTGGGGCAAGCTGCTGCTGGAGTACAGCACCCTGACCGCTCCGGCCCGGGTGGAGAAAATCGCAAGGGATCAATTGAATATGGAAGTTCCAGTATCCAGGCGTATTGAAGTGGTGGCGCCATGAAGGACGCCGAAAACCGCGCCGATAAAGCAAAGGGCCAGAACAAAGCGGTCAACAGTAGAAATAGTGCAAAACATCAGGAGGTGGAAGGCTACCGCTGGCGCTATCGTCTGCTTCAGCTGGTTCTTGTTGTGGCCGGGCTCCTGGTATTTGGTCGCCTGCTGGATCTCCAGGTATTCAATCGAACCTTCCTGCAGAGTGAAGGTGACAAGCGGGCCGTACGCTATGAATCCATTCCTGCGCACCGGGGTGTGATTTTTGACCGCAACGGTAAAATGCTGGCGGTCAGTGCTCCCGTCATGACCCTCTGGGCAGACCCGCAAAGCCTGGTGCAGGCGCCTGAAAGGTGGCAGGAGCTGGCGAATGCACTGGATGTCGATTTCGACGGGTTGAGCCGACGAATCAAAAACAATGCGTCCCGGGAATTTATTTATCTGAAGCGGCAGATGATTCCCGAAGAGGGACAGAAAGTCCTGGATCTGAATATTCCCGGTGTTTTCAAACGGGACGAGCACCGTCGCTATTACCCACTGGGAGAGGTGACGGCTCACCTGGTAGGTATTACCGGGATTGATGACAAGGGGCAGGAAGGCCTGGAGCTGGGGTACAACCACTGGCTGACTGGTAAGGAAGGCAGGCAGAGGGTGCTGCGGGACAGGCGGGGGCACCTGGTCAAGGAAGCTGAAGTGGTCACCGGTGCCAGCCCGGGCAAGGAATTAATGCTCAGTATTGATCTCCGCCTGCAATACATGGCTTACCGTGAATTAAAGAAAGCAGTAGAGAAGTACCAGGCGCGTTCAGGTTCCCTGGTCATGCTGGATGTTGAAACCGGGGAAGTGCTGGCCATGGTCAATCAGCCCTCCTATAACCCCAATAATCGTGCCAGCATGCAGCCTTATCGCATGCGTAACAGGGTCATGACTGACATCATGGAGCCCGGCTCGACTCTGAAGCCGTTTACGGTGGCCGCAGCGATTGAGTCCGGCAAATACGATAAGTTTACAGAGATCAATACCGGCAATGGCTACATGCGTCTGGGGCGTGATGCGGTGCGTGATCTGGGTGGCTATGGCCGTATTGATGTTGAACAGGTGCTGGTCAGGTCCAGCAATATCGGCGTTTCCAAGATGGCTCTGGATATAGGTGCAGACAGTGTCATGAGTCTGATGCGCAGGATTGGTATCGGGCAGAGTACCGGAACCGGCTTTCCCGGTGAACGAATCGGCTACCTGCCTTACAAGGATCGCTGGAGCGATATTGAAATAGCCACCTTGAGTTTTGGCTATGGCCTGACCATGACGCCGCTGCAGCTGGCACAGGCCTATATGGTGCTTGGCGCAGGTGGCATCATGCGGCCGGTATCGCTGATCAAGCGTGACGTGGCCCCTGAGGGCAGCAGGGTGATGGATCAGGAAGTCGCCAGAGAAGTTCTGGAAATGCTCGGGGCGGTTGTCCGCAAAGGGTCTGGACGAAGGGCCGGGGTGCCCTCCTACGAAGTGGGGGGCAAGACGGGTACCGTTCGCAAGATTGGTAACAGCGGCTATTCTGACAACCGCTATACCGGGCTTTTTGCCGGAGTCGCCCCCATTGACAATCCGAAGCTGGCTACGGTGGTCATTATTGACGACCCTGCGGGCAAGCAGTTTTACGGCGGTTTGACGGCAGCGCCGGTATTTTCAAAGGTCAATGCCCAGGCGTTACGCCTGCTGGGGGTCAAACCCACAGAGAGAAAAGTGCTGACTGCCGAACGATGAGGTTATTACATGGACAACAGGATGAGACATGACCGGGCGTCAACAGCAGTCTCTCAATAAGATACTGGAGGTGCTGGGAGAGGCGCCGCTCAGTCAGGACATTATGGTATCGGGTCTGGCCCTCGACAGCCGCAAGCTGGTCGGGGGCGAGCTGTTTCTGGCTGTACCGGGTTTCCATGTCGATGGCCGGGACTACATTCATGACGCCATGGGCAAAGGTGTGGCTGCGATCCTGGCCGAATCCGGGCGAGAGCTGTCTGATGATCTGGCCGGGAGTTCTGATGGAGATGCTGTGCCGGTAATTTCCATTGACAATTTACAGGGCAGAATAGGCTTTCTTGCCAGTCACTATTATCGGCAGCCTTCTGAAAAGTTAAGGCTGACCGGCGTTACCGGCACCAATGGTAAAACTTCCTGTTGCTGGTTCATCGCCCAGTTGCTGTCCAGGCTTGGCCAGCCCTGTGCCGTAATGGGAACCATTGGTAAGGGCATTCCGCCAGAGCTGGAGCCCTGCCTGAATACAACTTCGGATTCTATTTCCCTGCAGCAGTATATCGCTGCTCTTGTTGAAGATCGTGTACCCGCCATGGCGATGGAGGTTTCTTCCCATGGGCTGGACCAGCGCCGCACGGATGGATTGAAATTCGAGGTGGCGGTGTTCACCAATATCAGCCGGGATCATCTCGATTATCATAGAACCATCGACGCCTACGCCCGGACCAAGGCGCAGCTGTTCGCCCGAGGCCAGGCCAGGCAGGCGGTGATTAATCTGGATGATGAATACAGCGACCTGATGCTGAGCGCTTGCCCCGCAGGCACTTCCGTTGTCACTTTTTCTACCCGCTCAGAAAAGGCCGATATTTTTGCCTCGGATGTTCACCTTTCTCCGACCGGTCTGACGGCATATCTTCATACCCCCTGGGGGGATGGCCGTCTTGAGACCCCCCTGATGGGACGTTTTAACCTGGAGAACTTGTTAGCGGTGATCGGAGCAGTTTGTGTGCAGGGATTCCCTCTGGACTCAGTATTGAAGCTGATTCCTGATCTGGCCTCTGTGCCCGGCAGAATGCAGAGCCTGGGCGGAATAGACAAACCACTGGTCATAGTCGATTACGCCCATACCCCTGATGCTCTGGCGAGCGTGCTGGTGTCATTGCGCGAGCATGGTGCTGACAGCCTCACCTGTGTTTTTGGCTGTGGTGGTGACCGTGATAAAGGTAAAAGACCCCAGATGACCAAGGCAGCGATAAGTTATGCCGACAGGGTGGTTGTGACCAGCGACAATCCCCGCACTGAAGATCCTGAGGTCATCATTGCGGATGCCCTGAAGGGCATTCCTTCCCCGGATCGCTCAAAGGTTAACATTGTCGTCGATCGTGCCGAAGCGATTTCCAGAACGGTAGAGCGGGCGGAAGCGGGAGATATTGTTGTTGTCGCCGGTAAGGGGCATGAAGATTACCAGGAAGTGAATGGTAAACGTCTGCCGTTTGATGACGCTGAACATGTAAAAGCGGCGTTGTCCCACTGGGGTATGGGAAGTACCCATCAGGCGGCTGTCAGAGGTGTTCAGTGATCAGGGATTACCGGTTATCTGAACTGGCAGAAATGCTGGGTGGTGAGCTGAGAGGCGACGACCAGTGCGTTTCCGGAATCAGTATCGATTCCAGGAATATCAGCCCTGGCGACCTGTTTATAGCAATCAGAGGGCCGAAATTTGACGGTCATGCCTATCTGCAGCAGGCTGTTGAAGCGGGTGCTGTGGCCGTGCTTGTGCAGGATGCTGAAAAGGCACAGACTCTGACGGCAATTGTCGTCAGTGATACTTTTGCTGCGCTTGGAATGATCGGACAGTACAATCGGAGTAACTTCAATCATCCGGTTCTGGCTATCACCGGCTCCTGTGGCAAAACCTCCGTCAAGGAAATGCTGGCCGCCATTTGCAGTGAAGAGGAACCCACTCTGGCTACAGAGGGAAATCTCAATAATGCCTTTGGTGCGCCTCTGACACTGTCCCGTATCGGATCTCGGCATGGCTTTGCCGTGATTGAACTGGGAACCAGCTCTCCCGGTGAAATACAGTACATTGCCGAGCTGACCAGCCCGGATGTTTCAGTGATCACCAATGCGGCTGAGGCTCATCTGGACAAGCTGGTCAGTGTTGAAGGTGTGGCCCAGGAAAAAGGGTTCATTCTTGATGACCTTAAGCCTGATGGCGTTGCAGTGCTGAATCTTGATGACGTCTTTTTTGAACAGTGGCAGCAAAGGGCTACTGGGGCTCAGAGAGCCAGGAAAGTGATTTCCTTCAGTCTGGAAAACCCTGCTGCGGACTGTTATGCCAGTGGTATTGAGTCCACTGCACAAGGCATGGTTTTCAGGCTGCATATTTCCGGACGCACTGCGGATATAGGTATTGCTTTCTGGGGAGCACACCAGGTCCAGAATGCCTGCTGTGCGGCAGCTGCTGCATTTGCGGCCGGCATCAGTGTCGACAGCATCATCAAAGGGCTGGAAAATGCCCGTCCTTTCCAGAGGCGCGGGCAGCGTTATCAGATGTCCGATCATTCTCTGGTCATTGATGAGACTTATAATGCCAATCCCCGCGCAACTCTGGCCGCTCTTGATCAGCTGGCAGAGTGTCAAGGTATCAGGGTGATGGTATTTGGGGACATGCTTGACCTGGGCAGTGTGGTGGAAGCCAGGCACCGGGAGGTGGGAGAGTATGCCCGTCATCTTGGCATTGATTATTTTGCCGGCTATGGCCCTGCGGCCAGGCTGGCGGTGGAAGAGTTCGGTGAAGCAGGGCGTCACTTTGATGGCAAAGAGGCTCTCTCGACCTGGGTCTCTGCTTTATTGAATGCACCCGCAGACAAGCGTAACAACCCTGACAAAGCTGAACAGACGACAGTGCTGGTCAAGGGGTCGCGGGGCATGGAAATGTTGGATATCGTCCGGACCCTGGTGGGGCCGCAATACAAGGGAGAGCGCTGATAATGCTGCTCTGGCTGGCTGAATTCTTAACCCAGTACTACCACGGCTTTGCCGTATTCAAATACCTGACCCTGAGAGCTATTCTCGGGGTCCTTACTGCCCTGGGAATGAGCCTCTGGCTGGGCCCGCACATGATCCGCCGTCTGAGCTATCACCAGATTGGCCAGACGGTCCGTGACGATGGCCCTCAATCTCACCTGAGCAAGGCTGGAACACCAACCATGGGTGGTGCCTTGATTTTGGTCTGTATAGCGGTGAGTACTCTGCTGTGGGCCAATCTCAGTAATCGCTACATCTGGGTGGTGCTGCTGGTGACCGCTGTCTTTGGTCTGGTTGGCTGGGTAGACGACTATCGTAAAGTAGTGGAAAAAAATTCAAGAGGTCTGCCGGCGCGCTGGAAGTTCTTCTGGCAGTCTGTCGGTGGCCTGGGAGCGGCATTGTTCCTTTATCTGACCGCCAGTGGCCCAGCGGAAACGGCATTGATAGTGCCTTTCTTCAAGAGTGTCGTCATTCAGCTGGGCCCCTTCTTTATCCTGCTGACTTTCCTGACCATTGTCGGAACCAGTAATGCCGTGAACCTGACCGATGGCCTCGACGGCCTGGCAATCATGCCAACCGTTTTGGTGGCTTCAGCTCTGGCGATCTTTGCCTATCTCAGTGGTCATGCCAATTTTGCCCAGTATCTTCACATTCCGTTTATTCCGGGTTCCGGTGAACTGGTGGTGTTCTGTGCTGCCCTGGCCGGTGCCGGACTGGGCTTTCTGTGGTTTAACACCTATCCGGCCCAGGTTTTCATGGGGGACGTCGGTGCCCTGGCTCTGGGAGCGGCGCTGGGTGTGATTGCTGTCATTGTCCGCCAGGAGATCATCCTGATCATCATGGGTGGTGTCTTTGTGATGGAAACCGTGTCAGTCATCCTGCAGGTGGCTTCCTTTAAGCTGACCGGTCGCAGGATTTTTCGTATGGCGCCTCTGCACCACCATTTTGAATTGAAGGGATGGCCGGAGCCCAGGGTTATTGTCCGGTTCTGGATTATTACGTTGATCCTGGTTCTTATTGGGCTGGCGACGCTGAAAATTCGTTAAAGAAGGTGGCTGCCTGAGAGGCGGCCTGAGAGAAAAGGATGTTTGCCCATGACACATGAGTTGGGTCAGATTGAACATTCCTGAAATGTGTAACACTAACGAGCGGGAAAATCCGTGGCAGATTTGATTGGCACAAGTCTTAACAGGGTGGTTGTTGGTCTAGGTAAGACCGGGATGTCCTGTGTCCGTTATCTGGCCAGAAAGAAACTGCCGTTCAAGGTCATGGACACTCGAAGCAATCCTCCCGGGATTGATGAGCTTAAGCGTGATTATCCCGATATCGCAGTTCACCTGGGAAGTTTCAACCAGGAATGGTTAAACCGTGCTGATGAGTTGGTAATCAGTCCCGGTATCGCCCTGGCTGAACCGGCAATTGCTGAAGCTATGGTGCTGGGCGCCATAGCTATTGGCGATATTGAACTGTTCTGCCGTGAAGTGAATGTTCCAGTGGTGGCTATCACAGGTTCGAACGGAAAAAGCACGGTCACGGCATTACTGGGAGAAATGGCTGCAAAAGCCGGCGTCAGGGCTAGTGTCGGAGGTAACATTGGTACACCGGCTCTCGATCTGCTGGAAGATGAAGAAAAGGCGCTTTATATCCTTGAACTCTCCAGCTTCCAGCTTGAAACCACGCACTCCCTGCAGGCTGCTGCTGCGACCATTCTGAACATGAGCCCTGACCATATGGATCGTTACCAGTCCATGGTTGACTATCATGGCGCCAAGCAGCGTATCTATCGGGGCTGCAGGCACGCTGTTTATAACAAACAGGACGCACTTACCACGCCGCTGCTGCCTCAGGCTACCCAAGCAACGGCTTTCACTTCCGGCAAGCCCGATCTGCACGACTATGGCCTGATTAAGGAAGGCGCTGATATCTGGCTGTGCAAAGGCGTGGAGAAATTGCTGAATACTTCATCCATAAAGCTTTGTGGTCAGCACAATCAGATGAATGCCCTGGCAGCCCTGGCTCTTGGCGAAGCAGTTGGTATACCACTGAAGCCGATGCTGGAAACCTTAGAAGAATTTCCCGGCCTGGCCCATCGATGCCAGTGGGTGGCCAGCATCAATGGCGTGACCTGGATCAATGACTCCAAGGCCACCAATGTCGGCGCTGCAGTTGCTGCTATTGAAGGGGTTGGTGAACTGCAGGCCGGCAAGCTGGTTCTGATTGCCGGTGGCGATGGCAAAGGTGCTGACTTTTCCGAGATGACAGAGCCTGCCCGGCGATATGTCAGGGAAGTTGTCCTTATTGGGCAGAACGGGCCCGATATCGGCAAGGCGCTCGATGATGAGGTCTCGCACAGGTATTGTGATGACCTTACTGAAGCGGTGAATGACGCTTGCCAGATTGCAGAGGAAGGAGATGCTGTCCTGCTGGCGCCAGCCTGTGCCAGCTTTGATATGTTTGATAGCTTCGAGCATCGCGGAGACAGTTTTATTTACCTGGTCAAGGCGCTGGAGGCGAAAGAATCCGAATGACGGTCCATCAACGGCTGCTGCAGGAACTGAGCATGAGCAAGCGGCAGGGAGTTCTCGATTACTCCCTGCTGGGCGCTGTGCTGGCTCTGCTGGCTATTGGTCTGGTGATGGTCAGCTCGGCTTCCATGGAAGTTTCAGGCACTATTTACGCCAACCCGTTTTACATCCTTATCAAGCAGGCGATCTTTGTTTCGGCAGGACTGGCATGCCTTGTCTTAATGCTGATGCTGCCCATATCTACGGTGGAGAAGCACAGCTGGCTGGCGTTGTTTACCGGTATAGGTCTGCTGGTTCTGGTTTTGATTGTAGGCCGTGAAATAAACGGCAGTGTGCGCTGGATTCCGCTGGGCTTTTTCAATCTGCAGGCGTCTGAAGCCGCCAAGGTATTGATCGTTATCTATCTCGCGGCCTATCTGGTACGCCGCCTTGAGGAAGTCCGTACCCAGTGGAGTGGCTTTTTTAAGCCCATGGCGATACTGTCCGTTTCCGCGCTGCTGTTGTTGATGGAACCAGACTTCGGAGCCCTGGTGGTGCTGATGGGGGCCTCTGTCGGTATGATTTTTATGGCCGGTGCGCGGCTGGGGCAGTTCATAATCGTTATTGCCATTCTGGTGACCTTTGTTGTCGGACTGGTGGTTTTCGAGCCTTACCGTATGGCACGCCTTACTTCCTACATGGACCCCTGGGCCAATGCTTATGGCAGTGGTTACCAGCTGACCCAGGCGCTCATTGCTTTCGGGCGCGGTGAATGGTTTGGTGAAGGGTTGGGTCACAGTATCCAGAAACTGTTTTACCTGCCTGAAGCGCACACCGATTTTGTCTATGCGGTCCTGGCTGAAGAGCTGGGTGTTTTCGGCGCTGTCCTGGTTCTGGTGCTGTTCCTTTTTGTTTCCTGGAGGGCCATGCAGATTGGGCGGCGCTGCGAACAGATTGGCCTGCTTTTCCATGGCTATGTGTCCTATGGATTTGGCCTGCTGTTTGGCAGTCAGGCGCTGATTAACATTGCGGTAAACACAGGTTTGCTGCCAACAAAGGGTCTGGCGCTGCCCCTGATCAGTTATGGTGGCAGCAGCCTGCTGATTAATTGCCTGGCATTTGGCATGCTGCTGCGGATTGATTACGAACGCCGTTTGCAACAAACGGAAAACAGAAAAAAGGATAAAGAGAGGGGGGGAATGCGATGACTGTTTCAGAAGCTTCCCCTGCTGCCCGGCGTCAACGGGATGCTGGAGGCGAGATCTCCGATTCGACCATGAGTACAGAAACGAAAGATTCTTCACCAGATAGTCAAGGTGTTGAAGGCAGGGCGAAAGGTACCGTTCTGGTAATGGCTGGAGGCACCGGCGGACATATATTCCCGGCCCTGGCAACAGCAGCGGAGCTGCAGTCCCGGGGTTACCGTATCCACTGGCTGGGTACACCAGGAAGTATGGAGGCGGAGCTGGTGCCTGCACATGGCTATGACATCAGCTTTCTGCCAGTAACGGGCCTGCGGGGCAAAGGTCTGAGTTTCCTGGTCAAAGCGCCCTGGAAAGTGACGGTTTCAGTTTTAAGGGCGATGAAAGCGCTCAGGCAGTACCGGCCTGTGTGTGTCCTTGGCATGGGTGGCTATGTCACGGGGCCTGGTGGTGTAGCCGCGCGTCTTCTCGGTGTGCCCCTGGTTATACATGAGCAGAATGCGGTGGCAGGGCTGACCAATAAACTGCTGGCGAGAGTTGCCAGTCGAGTCCTCGAAGCCTTTCCCGGCACCTTCGCCAGGGCAGGAATGCAACTGGACAAAGTTTATCATGCCGGAAACCCGGTCAGGGGTGATATTGAATCCAGTTCGGCTCCAGTGGCTTACTCTGGAACTTCAGCACTGAAAGTGCTGGTTCTGGGTGGCAGTCGGGGGGCTGTTGCGATCAACGAAGTTGTTCCAGCGGCCCTGTCAGTTTTGAATCAGGAAAAAGATGGGATAACGACTGGCACGATAGCAGTCTGGCACCAGACTGGCAAAGGCAACTATGAAGCAACCCGTAAGGCCTATCAGCAAAAGGGTATAGATGCCAAAGTGGAGCCGTTTATTAATGACATGGCTGCAGCTTATACCTGGGCGGACCTGGTGCTTTGCCGTTCCGGTGCCCTGACGGTTTCAGAGCTTGCGATCGCAGGGCGGCCAGCCATTCTTGTGCCTTATCCTCATGCGGTAGATGATCATCAGACCGTTAATGGCAGCTATCTGGTTGAACAGGGAGCGGCATTGATGGTTCAGCAGAACGAATTGAGTAAAGAAAGTTTGGCAGAGATGTTTAAGGAATTATCCGGCAACCACCGGCAGCTGCAGGCTATGGCAGAGGCAGCCAGGTCCGTTGCCAGACCCCAGGCGACCCGGGAAGTGGCTGATCACTGTCTGGAGGTTTGTCATGCCTAAGAAGAGCAGTTTTTTCCCCGTGACTCCAGTACCGGAAATGCGCCGTATCCGCAAAATCCATTTCGTCGGTATCGGCGGCTCGGGGATGTGTGGCATTGCCGAGGTTCTGCGCAACCAGGGTTATGAAATATCGGGCTCCGATATCAAGGCGTCGCCAGTCACCCGTCGTCTTGAGCAACAAGATATAAAGGTTTTCATCGGGCATGACGCAAGTCATATCCGTGGTGTGGATGTAGTGGTAACGTCGACAGCAGTGGCCGGCGAAAATCCGGAAGTGCAGGCGGCGCGGGAAAAGCGTCTGCCCATTGTGCCACGGGCTGAAATGCTGGCAGAGTTGATGCGCTATCGTCATGGAATCGCCGTGGCCGGCACTCATGGTAAAACGACAACAACCAGTTTGATCGCCTCTGTTCTTGGAACGGGAGGACTGGACCCAACCTTTGTTATCGGTGGCAGGCTGAACTCCGCTGGCACCAATGCCCAGTTAGGCGGCAGTCGTTATCTGGTGGCCGAGGCCGATGAGTCCGATGCATCTTTTCTGCACCTGCAGCCCATGGTCTCGGTAGTCACCAACATTGATGCCGATCATATGGCCACCTACGAAGGGGATTTTGGCAAGCTGAAGAAAACATTCGTGGATTTTCTTCATAACCTGCCCTTTTATGGACTGGCGGTAGTCTGTGTCGATTGTCCGGTGGTCAGGGAGCTGCTGCCGCAGATTAAACGACAGATTATTACCTATGGTGTCAGCGAGGATGCCGACTACCGCGCGGTGAATATTCAGCAGCAGGGCATGCAGACCAGCTTTGAGCTGCAGCGCAGGAATTCTGCGGGTGATAAAAAGGTTACCGTTCAGCTGAATATTCCTGGCAGACACAATGTTCTGAATGCCCTTGCAACTTTTGCTGTTGCCGCTGATGAAGGCCTGTCTGATGAAGTTATCTGTGAAGGTTTGCAGAAGTTTCAGGGTGTCGACCGGCGCTTCCAGGTTCATGGGGAGTTGTCCAGTGCAGCAGGGCCTGTAATGCTGGTTGATGACTACGGCCATCACCCGACGGAAGTGGCGGCAACCATCAGCGCCATCCGCGAAGGCTGGCCTGATAAACGACTGGTGATGATTTACCAGCCGCACAGGTATTCCAGAACCCGGGATCTCTATGAAGATTTTGTCGATGTCCTGTCCCGTGTTGATATGCTGCTACTGATGGAAGTCTATGCAGCAGGAGAGCAGCCCGTACCCGGAGCGGACAGCCGGAGCCTGTGCCGGAGCATTCGCCAGCGGGGACAGGTGGACCCTTTGTTTGTTTCCAGCCCGGATGAAGTCGAGACCCTTCTGTCGGGCCTGATGCAGGAAGGTGACCTGATTCTTACCCAGGGGGCGGGGAATATTGGTGCGCTGTCGCTTAAGCTGGCAGCTTGTCTCGGGAATCCTGTAGCTGATAACGCTGAACAGGGCAGGACTGAATCATGAAATACAACCGTCAGGAAAGCCAGATGGAACCCTTCAACCCCCGGGCCTTTGGCAAGGTTGCAGTACTACTGGGAGGATCTTCTGCGGAACGCGAGGTCAGCCTGGCGTCCGGGGACAGGATCTATGCGGCGCTGGCCCGTCTTGGAATTGATTGCAGGATGATAGACGCTGCTGATAACCTTGTGAATCAGCTTGAGGAATATCAGCCGGATCGCGCCTTTATAGCTTTGCACGGCCGTGGTGGTGAAGACGGAACTATCCAGGGACTGCTGGAACACATGGGGATTCCCTATCAGGGCAGTGGGGTTCTGGCTTCTGCCCTGGCCATGGACAAGTACCGCACCAAACTGCTCTGGCAGGCTATTGGTCTGACGACACCCGACTTTCGTCTGGTGGAGACAGTGGAAGGTCTGCAGGGCTGTGAGGAATTACTGCCGGTGTTTGTCAAACCAAGCCTGGAAGGTTCCAGCGTCGGGGTGGCCAGGGTAAACCGTGAGCAGGATCTTGAGCCAGCCTGGCAAAAAGCCATGGAGCATGGTGGTCCGGTACTGGTTGAACAGTTTATTGAAGGCCCGGAGTTTACCGTCACCATTCTCAATAATCAGGCGCTGCCGGTCATCAGGATAGAAGCCCAGAGTGAGTTTTACGACTACGAGGCCAAGTACCTGTCTGATGATACAGGCTATCGCCTGCCCTGTGGGCTCTCCAGGAGTCAGGAACAGGAAATGCAGGCCATTGCCCTGACCGCATTTGAGGCGCTTGGCTGCACCGGGTGGGGGCGGGTAGATTTCATGCAGGATCTTATGGGACGTTTCTGGTTGCTTGAAGTCAACACTATACCGGGGATGACGGATCACAGCCTGGTGCCCATGGCTGCAAAAGCGGTGGGACTGGAATTTGATGATCTGGTGCTGGAGATTCTGAAATCATCACTGAAATCCAGTGAAAGTCAGGGCAGGCAGTCACAGGAAAAGGGAAGCGAGACGGTTGCAGAACTGGAACCGGAAGTCGTCTGACAGAGTTGCACCCGAGGGGGGCAAAGGCGCTTCCCGGAACAGGGTGAATAAAACGGTTGGGCAACGCTGGCCATGGTGGAGAGTGCTTCAGGCAGCCATTGCCCTGGGTTTTATGGGCGGGTTGCTGGTACTCTGGCCAACATTGATGAACTGGGTTAACCAGCCGATAGCCCGTGTAGAAATTCGTGCGCCCTTCCACTCCCTGGAGCGTGCAGAGGTGGAAGAACGGTTGAAGCCTTACCTGGTGAATCGTTTTTTCTACCTTGACCTGGAAGAGGCCCGGCAGGCGCTGCTTGAAATGCCCTGGACCCGGGAGGTGAGCCTCAGGCGGATCTGGCCTGATGCGCTGGAAGTCAGTCTGCAGGAGCAGGAACCGGTAGCCCGCTGGGCCAGGCGGGAACTGATCACTGGCGACGGAGTGGTCTTCCGACCTCAGTCGGTAGAGGGTTTCAGACATCTTCCGATGCTTTCCGGGCCAGAGGACCAGGCCCTGGTGGTAATGCAGCAGTATCTGGCGATCAGTCAGCTGTTGAGGCCAATGGGGTTATCTGTCCGGGAGCTGATTCTTGGCAGTGCCGGCTCATGGCGCTTTCAGGTTGATCACGTACAGGTGAATGTTGGTCGCGACCGGCGAATGGAAAGGTTGCAGAGATTTGTCCGGTTATACCACGCCCGGCTTGACCGGCAGTGGCAGGAAGTGGTCCGGGTTGACCTGCGTTACCTGAACGGGGCGGCTGTTGCTTTTGATGAAGAGCGCAGCCAGCCATAGCGGCAGTAGTTCAGCTTTCGATGACAGGGATAAAGCATAATGGCACTGCAAAATAACATCTGGCAGAGACGGTGATAGAAACACGCTGACTGTGACAGTAATTGAGGTATGGGAAGATTAATGCCATGACATCGGCAGATAACGGAAATTTGATCGTTGGGTTGGACATAGGTACCTCCAAGGTCGTTGCCATTGTGGGTGAAATTACCGCAGATGGTGAGCTGGAGGTCATCGGAATTGGTTCTCACACTTCCAGGGGGCTGAAGCGTGGGGTGGTGGTCAATATCGACTCTACCGTCCATGCCATGAAGCGCGCCGTAGAGGAAGCTGAGCTGATGGCCGGCTGTCAAATTCATTCGGTCTATGCCGGTATTGCCGGAAACCATATCCGCAGCCTGAATTCCCACGGCATTGTCGCGATTCGCGAGCGTGAAGTCACCCGGGCCGATATCGATCGTGTTATTGATGCGGCCCAGGCAGTGGCAATTCCTGCTGACCAGCGTATCCTGCACATTCTTCCCCAGGAATATGTCATTGACAGCCAGGAAGGGGTCAAGGAGCCCCTGGGAATGTCGGGTGTGCGCCTTGAGGCTAAGGTTCATCTGGTGACCTGTGCCGTCAATGCCGCACAGAATATCGAAAACTGCATTCGACGCTGTGGCCTGGAAGTCGACGACGTCATTCTTGAACAGCTGGCTTCCAGTTACTCGGTCCTCTCTGAGGATGAGAAAGAGCTGGGTGTCTGCATGGTGGATATTGGTGGTGGCACCACGGATATTGCCATTTTTACCGACGGCGCTATTCGACACACGGCGGTGATTCCCATTGCTGGTGACCAGGTGACAAACGACATCGCCATGGCGCTGCGGACACCGACCCAGCACGCTGAGGAACTCAAGATCAAATACGCCTGTGCCCTGACCCAGCTGGCCGGGGCAGACGACATGATCAAGGTGCCGAGTGTCGGCGATCGACCCGCCCGGGAGTTGTCCCGGCAATCTCTGGCGGAAGTGGTTGAGCCCCGCTACGATGAACTGTTCACCTTGATCCAGGCAGAATTGCGCCGGAGCGGCTTTGAAGAGCTTATTCCTGCGGGTATCGTTTTAACCGGTGGCACCTCCAAAATGGAGGGTGCGGTGGAGCTGGCTGAAGAAATTTTCCACATGCCGGTGCGACTGGGAATGCCCCAGACAGTTCAGGGGCTCGCAGATGTAGTGTGCAATCCGATTTATTCCACTGGTGTGGGACTCCTGCATTACGGTCTCAAGGCCCAGAAAGAGGGGCGTAAGGAAGCCGTTTACAACAAGCAGGGTGAGAGTTTGTTTAATCGGTTTAAGCAATGGTTTCAGGGAAACTTCTGATTGAGCAAGTTGAACAATTTTCGGAAAATATCCTGTTTAAGGTGACAGAAAAGGAGAGGGCCATGTTCGAATTGGTTGATAACGTTCCGCAGGAAGCGGTGATCAAGGTTATCGGGGTCGGTGGCGGCGGTGGCAACGCTGTCTGTCACATGCTTAACAGCCAGCTGGAAGGTGTTGAGTTTGTCTGCGCCAACACCGATGCCCAGGCGCTTAAGAAGCAGCATCTTCAGGCGCATACCCATTTACAGCTGGGGGCTGCGATTACCCGGGGGCTTGGTGCTGGCGCAAACCCTGAAGTAGGTCGTGAGGCTGCCATGGAGGATCGCGACAGAATTTCCGAGCTGCTGTCCGGTGCTGATATGGTTTTCATTACCGCCGGCATGGGCGGTGGTACCGGCACCGGCGCTGCTCCTGTTGTTGCTCAGGTGGCCAGAGACATGGGCGCCCTGACTGTTGCCGTGGTGACCAAACCGTTCTCCTTTGAAGGTCGCCGCAGAATGACTATCGCAGAAGAAGGTCTGAAGGAGCTGCAGGAGAATGTCGACTCCCTTATCTGCATTCCCAATGAAAACCTCCTCCCTGTGCTGGGGCGTGACGTCAGTCTCCTGAATGCTTTTGGTGCGGCCAATGATGTGTTGCTGGGTGCTGTTCAGGGTATTTCTGAGCTGATCACCCGCGACGGTCTGATCAATGTCGACTTTGCCGACGTTCGCACCGTAATGTCTGAAATGGGCATGGCCATGATGGGTACCGGCTCTGCCACTGGCAGTAACAGGGCTACAGAGGCGGCTGAACGCGCTATCCGCAGCCCGCTCCTGGAAGATGTCAATCTGCAGGGGGCCCGTGGTGTGCTGGTGAATATTACTGCCGGCCTGGATCTGTCCGTGGGTGAGTTCCATGAAGTGGGTGACACCGTCAGGGAGTTTGCTTCCGAAAACGCTACCACTGTAGTTGGTACGGTTATTGATCCGGAAATGACCGATGAGCTTCGGGTGACTGTGGTAGCCACCGGTCTTGGTGAAGGAGGGAGGGCTTCTGACGCATCCCTGAAAGTCGTGGAAGGTTCCCGCCCAAAGGCGACACGCCCTGATGGTACCCTGAACCTGAAAGAGCTGGATATCCCACCTCATTTGCGTAACAAGGCCCAGGAAGCTGAGCCGGCGGCGGCAGAGGAGAGGCCCAAACGTCAAGCCCCGTCCACAGATAATGTGGATTACCTGGATATCCCGGCATTTCTGCGCCGCCAGGCCGATTAATTTTCCGCCATGAAAAGCATTTTGTTTTCATGGCACTAGGTTGGAGTTTTTTCCGTAGATGTCTGTTTGGAAGGTAAGGACTTGTATCGCATGTAGCTTTTGTTACAATAGGTCGTTGCGTTCAAATAACAGGGGCCTTTGAGGTCACGGAATCGCGAAATCATGATCAAACAGCGTACCCTGAAAAACATTATTCGTGCCACGGGAGTGGGGTTGCATTCCGGCGAGAAGGTTTATCTGACCCTGAAGCCGGCTCCCGTAGATACCGGTATCATATTTTGCCGCACAGATCTCGATCCGGTCGTAGAGATAGCTGCACGGGCGGAGAATGTTGGGCAGACAACGCTGTGCACTTCTCTGCAGAAAGATGGTGTCCGGGTGGATACCGTAGAGCACCTTCTGTCGGCGCTGGCCGGACTGGGCATTGATAATGCTTATGTTGAAGTGAGTGCCCATGAAGTGCCTATTATGGATGGCAGTGCCGGTCCATTTGTCTTTCTGGTCCAGTCCGCTGGTATCCAGGAGCAAGATGCACCCAAGAAATTCATCCGTATCAAGAAAGAGGTGACTGTTACTGACGGTGACAAGTCTGCCACTTTCAAGCCCTATGAAGGTTTCAAGGTCAGTTTTACCATCTTCTTTGACCACCCTGTTTTCAAGGGGCGCTCACAGACTGCGGCTATTGATTTCTCCAGTACCTCCTTCGTCAAGGAAGTCAGCCGGGCGCGTACTTTCGGTTTCATGCGTGATGTTGAATATCTGCGTTCCCAGAACCTGGCCCTGGGTGGCAGCGTGGATAATGTAGTTGTTGTCGACGACTATCGCATTCTCAATGAAGACGGTCTTCGCTATCACGACGAATTCGTCAAGCATAAGATGCTCGACGCTATAGGTGATCTCTACCTGTTGGGTAACAGCCTGATTGGCCAGTTTGTCGGTCACAAATCCGGCCATGAGCTGAACAACAAGCTCGTGCGGGCGTTGCTCGAGAATGAGAAGGCCTGGGAAGTGGTCACTTTCGAAGATGCGGAAGTGGCGCCTATTTCCTACCTCAAACCGGTGGCGGTGACAGCCTGATAGTTTCAGTTATTAATAGTTTGTAGGCAGTATTGTCTTGGGCGACAGGTGCTGTAATGGCTATCCAGGCTCAGGATAAAAATGAAAAAAGGCTGCTATTTGCAGCCTTTTTTGTTGGTTTTTTTGACGTGCTGCATGTTTTTGGCTGTTTCGTATGCGGAATTCTTGCCGAATTTTGCCGGTCAATGCTAAAGTCCTTTCTGAATTAATCTCCAAGCAGATTTTGCTTTTCTACCGATACCAGAGCTGAGAAGTATTGGGTATTCAGGTTCAAAGACGGGAGTACAGGGCTTCCTTGATGAAAGTCATCGTAGTTAAACAGGATCATTCCCGTACACGCTCATTTCGTGTCGATGTCAGGCGGCTGTTGCTTTCCGCTTCTCTGGCGCTTTCCGTGTCTGCCGTATTAGGTGGTGGTGTCGTCTATTCCTGGATGGCTCTGGACTCGAAGGGCATGTTGACCCAGGAAGGGCTGCAGAACTGGAAGCAGGCGCTGGATAATCAGCAACAGGACCTTGCCTCGGTTCGCAATGACACACGTCGACAGCTGGATGCCCTGACGCTCCGTCTGGCAGAACTCCAGGGGCGTGTTACCCGTCTTGACGCTCTTGGTGAGCGACTGACAGTCCGGGCTAAGCTCGACGACGGGGAGTTTGATTTCAATGAGCCGCCAGCACTTGGTGGGCCGGAAGAGTCCCAGGACAGTGTACAGATTTATGCCCAGCCATCCCTCGTTGATGCCATTGACCTGCTGTCGACCCAGATCGAGAATCGTGAGCACCAGCTTGACCTTCTCGACACGCTGCTGGCCAATAGAACCATTGACGATGAATCCTTTCTTTCGGGACTGCCTGTCAGAAAGGGATGGCTGTCGTCGCGCTTCGGTGCCCGTACGGATCCATTTACCGGTAACTCTTCCTGGCACAATGGTATTGATTTCGCCGGTAAGCGTGGCACTGATATTTTTGCCGTTGCAGCCGGTGTGGTGACTTCTTCCGGCAAGCGGGGGGGGTACGGTTTTCTGGTTGAGATTAATCACGGTAACGGCTATGTGACGCGTTATGCTCACAATGATTCCAATGAAGTGAAGGTCGGTGATGTTGTCACAAGGGGACAGGTCATTGCCAAGCTGGGGAACACCGGTCGTTCGACGGGGCCTCATGTCCACTTCGAGGTATTGAAGAACGGCAGGCATGTAGACCCAGCCCGTTATATCTATCGAGCTGGCAAATAAGCAATTCTCTCCTGTTCAGCAAAGACTCTTTTTTCAATTGAGCCTCCTCTTGGGAGCTTCCCGCTCCCCAAGTGATTCTGTGCACTGTTTTGACTTCCATTTCTTTGTGTACCCTGCTGCGCCTTGGTCAGTTACTGACTTTTTGGTCTAAAACCTGCCTGATATCATAAATGCGGCTAATATGGATGAGACTTTTCCCCGATTGTCATAGAATGTTGGGCTATTGTGCTTGTCTACCCGGCCCGGATTTGTCGGATGGAGAGACAGCTCCGGAAACAGAGTGGGACCATAACCAATCTATGTTTGCTTCTTTAGTCAAGAAAATCATCGGTAGCCGGAATGACCGGCAGCTTAAACGCATGGGTAAGCTGGTCAAACAGATCAACGCCCTCGAAGACGGTTTGTCCGGGTTAAGCGATTCTGAGCTGGTCGCCAAAACACAGGAGTTCCGCAACAGGTTCCAGCAGGGGGAAAGTCTGGATGACCTTCTGCCAGAAGCCTTTGCTGTCGCCCGGGAAGCCAGTAAGCGGGTCATGGGCATGCGTCATTTCGACGTTCAGCTTATTGGCGGTATTACACTGCACGAAGGCCGTGTGGCGGAGATGCGTACAGGTGAGGGTAAGACCCTCATGGCCACCCTGCCAACCTATCTGAATGCCATCACCGGAAAAGGGGTTCACGTAGTAACGGTCAATGACTACCTGGCCCGTCGTGACGCCAACTGGATGCGTGCACTCTACGAATTCCTTGGTCTGACCGTGGGAATTGTGGTTCCGCAGCAGGACCCGGAAGAGAAGCGTGCTGCTTATCAGGCTGATATCACCTACGGCACCAATAACGAATTCGGTTTTGATTATCTGCGCGATAACATGGCCTTCCGTAAGGAAGACAAATACCAGCGCCCCCTGTATTTCTCTGTGGTCGACGAAGTTGACTCGATCCTGATTGACGAAGCTCGGACGCCGCTGATTATCTCTGGTCCAGCTGAAGATTCTTCTGAGCTCTACAAACAGATGAATCAACTGGCTCCCCAGCTGAGTCGTCAGGAAGAAGAGCTAGAGGAAGGCCAGGAACCGACCGGCCACTATACCGTCGACGAAAAGACCCGTCAGGTGGAGCTCACTGAAGTCGGCCACCAGTACATCGAAGAGCTGCTGCAGAAAAAAGGCCTGCTGCCAGAAGGCGAGAGCCTTTACTCTTCCCATAACCTGAATATGTTGCACCATGTCAATGCAGCATTGAAGGCGCATGTGCTGTTTACCCGCAATGTTGAGTACATCGTCAACAATAATGAAGTCCTGCTGGTGGACGAGCACACTGGCCGAACCATGCCCGGTCGTCGTCTTTCGGAAGGTCTGCATCAGGCCCTGGAAGCGAAGGAAGGTCTGCAGATCCAGGCTGAAAGCCAGACACTGGCTTCAACCACTTTCCAGAATTATTTCCGTCTCTACGAGAAACTGTCCGGCATGACCGGTACCGCTGACACGGAAGCGTTCGAACTGCGCCAGATCTATGGCCTGGATGTTATTGTCATACCGACGCATAAACCTATGGTGCGCGATGATGGTAATGACCTGGTCTACCTGACCATCGGTGAGAAATATGAAGCGATCATCGCTGATATCAAGGAAACTGTGGCCAATGCTCGTCCGGTGCTGGTGGGTACGGCCTCAATCGAATCTTCCGAGCTACTCTCCAGTGCCCTGGACCAGGCTGGCGTTGAACATAATGTACTGAATGCCAAGTTCCACCAGAAAGAAGCTGAAATCATTGCCCAGGCCGGTAAGCCGGGTGCCATCACCATCGCCACCAACATGGCGGGCCGCGGTACCGATATCATCCTTGGCGGTAACTGGGAAGCTGAGCTGGCCAAGATCGAGAATCCGACCAAAGAACAGGAAGACCAGGTCAAGGCTGAGTGGCAGAAACGTCACAAGCAGGTACTGGACAACGGTGGTCTGCATATTATCGGCACCGAACGTCATGAATCCCGCCGTATCGATAACCAGCTCCGTGGCCGTTCCGGCCGTCAGGGTGACCCGGGTTCTTCGCGCTTTTATCTTTCCCTGGAAGACAACCTCATGCGTATCTTCGCCTCTGACCGGGTGAAGAACTTCATGAAAGCTCTGGGCATGGAGAAGGGTGAAGCCATCGAGCACCGCATGGTGTCCAATGCCATTGAGAAAGCCCAGCGCAAGGTGGAAGGCCGCAACTTTGATATTCGTAAGCAGCTGCTGGAATACGATGACGTGGCCAATGACCAGCGTAAAGTGGTCTATACCCAGCGTGATGAGCTGTTGAATGCCGAGAACGTCTCTTCCGGTATCGAAAACATGCGTGAAGATGTCGTCAGCGAGGTGATCTCCCAGCATATTCCGCCTGAGAGCCTGGAAGAACAGTGGGATGTCAAAGGGCTGGAAGAGAAGCTGGGGGCTGAGCTGGCCATCAATCTTACCGTCCAGAAATGGCTGGATGAAGACGACAGGCTCGATGAAGACGCTCTGCGCAAGCGGATTCAGGATGCTGTGGTGGAAGCCTATCAGCAGAAAGAACAGCTGGCCGGCGAAGAAGTGCTCAGAAACTTCGAAAAACATATCCTGCTGCGTATCCTGGATGACAAGTGGAAAGAGCATCTGGCGACCATGGATCACCTGCGTCAGGGTATTCACTTGCGAGGCTATGCCCAGAAGAACCCCAAGCAGGAATACAAGCGTGAAGCGTTTGAGCTGTTCCAGCAGATGCTGGAAGACATCAAACACGACACCATTCGTGTTCTCTCTCATGTCCAGGTCCAGCAGGATGACCGCACGGAGGAGATGGAAGAACAGCGTCGTCAGGAGCTGGCCCGCCGGATGGAATTCAAGCATGCCCAGACCGCCGGCATGAGTGAGTCTGATGAAGAGAAAGGCCAGGAAGGTCAGCAGCAACAGCAGGCGCATCCTGAGCCGTTCGTCCGTGAAGGCCGGAAAGTGGGACGTAACGAGCCCTGTCCCTGTGGCTCTGGAAAAAAATTCAAGCAGTGTCATGGCAAGATAGGCTGACGTACCTGCTGCTTTATCTGAACGGGTCGCATATGCGGCCCGTTTTCTTTACGTAACCCTGGATGGCGTAGCTCCGTGCGACGGAAACTGCTGGCGTATCTGTGGTGGGTATTTGTGAGAGGTCAGGCGCATCCAGAAGCTCTTCATCATGTTGTAATACGTGTTTATGATTCCCGCACACCTGAAATTTGATAACCCGGCTTAATAGTCCAATACTTCACCTATCGAGACTATTAGAAGTAGCTTCTGGCCAATGAAATACAGAAATTGCTCTTTGCTTTTAGGCTTTATGTTCATCATGGATGTTTCGTATGCTGTTCTCCCTGCGGATTACGCTGCATGCTTTGACGTTAATTTGTTATACAGCGCCAGGGAGGAAACCTTGAAGTCCCTGGATGAAATGATTGACGATGGAAGCTTCCTTGAGTCGCAAGGCTTTGTCAGAACCTGGGAGCAAACTATTGGTCAGGCAGAATTAAGTCTATTTAAGCCGCCAAACTCTCAACTCCATCGTTATACTATGACTACCACGCCGCTCCTCCCTGAAGCTCCGAGAAGCACTCACCATTCATCTGCTGCTTTGGCGCATGAAATTGGTGGGATAGAAGGGCTGAGGTCGCAGTTGTGTCCGCCCAGCTTTGAATCAATGAATATTGTAAACAGAGATGTTTCGCCATTGACTGCCTGGCTATGCCAACCAAAGGTGCTCTTCATAGGAGTGTTCGACTCGTTAGATATAGGGTCAGTGATGCATAAGTTGGAAGCAGGAACACGATATGTGGTTTACCAGAAAGAAAATGATTCCGGTTACAAAGCAAAAGTTGAAAAGCAAAAGAGTGGTGAAAAAATAACTCTCTTTGAAGAGGAAAGACGCTACCCAGTAAAAATAACAAACATACCTGCTGTATTTCTCAGCGGAGAGCTTCTGGAGGGCGCTGGCCTGTCGGGAAATTATTATATCTTGGCCTCCTTTCTGACGCACATAAACTACATCCCGGTACAGCTGGAAACCTGTTCGAAAGCAGTCATGATAGAAACTGATGAGGGCCATACTGAACCAGAGGCTGTAAAGGAGTTTACTTTTTCCTACTCTCTCGATTTCGATGACAAACATTTTATCACGGCGTCTTACGATCAGTACGCGCCCGTTTTGTTTCGAGCTGAAATATTCACTGCGGGGCGGTACAGAGGGCAGTTATACAGTATGGCTATCCGATTTCTTATTGAAAACCTGCAATCCATCGAAGGTTCAGGGTATATCGAAATCATTTATAAAAGGCAGTTCAAACCATCACAGCAGAAAACCCCTGCACTGGAGAGGTTAAAAAGGCCTTTATCGACCCACAGAGATAGTGGAAATGTGATAAAAACTTTGGTGTCGGAACGTCTTTATTCACATTAAACCGTGCCCAGATAGAAAGCCCAGGAGCCTGACAGAGCATAGCCGGACTACGTAACTGCACTTAAGACAGTGTATGGGTAGTTGTCGGATAAGGGTGTGTGTGTTGTAATTCTGCACCGTAAGTCAGTAAGTTGAAGCTTTCCTGGGAGTGGTTTATGGCGGTTGGTCCTGATCAGTGGCCTGAAATGCATCCGGTCAAGGGGTTCCGGCTGGGAACAGCCAGGGCACGGATAAAATATCCTGATCGCCGGGATCTGGTTGTCATGAACTGGAACCAGAGCGCAACTGTAGCAGGGGTGTTCACCCGCAACAGGTTCTGCGCTGCACCAGTACATCTGGCAAAGGAGAGGCTTGAGAGGGCTCCTGAATACTTCCTTGTCAATACCGGCAATGCCAATGCCGGGACTGGTGCCGAAGGCATGGAAAACGCCAGAAAGACCACTGCGTACCTTGCCGAGCTGACTTCAAGCAGTGCTGGAGCCATTCTGCCTTTTTCGACAGGCGTCATCGGTGAGCCTCTGCCTGTAGACAGAATCATAGAAGGGCTGCCGGAGGCCGTTGCATCATTGAGTGAAAATGGCTGGCTGGAAGCGGCGGAAGGTATCCTGACGACGGATACCCGGCCCAAGGGTGCGTCCCGCCAATTCGAAGTTGATGGCGTCGTTTATACAGTGAGTGGTATCAGTAAGGGCTCGGGCATGATCAAGCCCAATATGGCAACTATGCTGGGTTTTATCGCCACCGATGCAGCAGTGGAAAAAAACTGTCTGCAAAACCTCCTGTCACAGGTGACGGATCAGTCATTCAACCGTATTTCCGTGGACGGTGATACTTCAACCAACGACGCCTGTATGCTGGTAGCAACGGGAGAAGCCGGTAATTCCGCTGTTTCTGGCGAGAGTGATCTCTACAGTCAGCTCTTCGCGGCTGTGAAAGAGGTGGCCATGGAACTTGCTCAGGCAATCGTGCGCGATGGTGAGGGAGCTACAAAGTTTGTCACCGTGAGGGTTGAGCAGGCCGCTTCTGAGCGTGATGCGCTGGAGGTGGCCTACACAGTCGCTCATTCACCGTTAGTCAAAACAGCCCTGTTTGCCAGTGACCCGAACTGGGGCCGTATCCTGGCGGCGGTTGGTCGTGCTGAAGTCGATCAAATGCAAATTGACAGTATTGCCCTCTGGCTTGACGACGTTTGCCTTGTAGAGAATGGAGAGCCTCACCCTGCTTACAGTGAAGAGCAGGGGCAGCGGGTAATGAACCAGGAAGAACTGATGATCAGGGTTCAGCTTGGGGTGGGCAATGCCGCAGAAGAAATATGGACCACGGATCTTTCACACGACTATGTTAGGATAAATGCAGAGTACCGCAGCTGATAGTCGCCTATGCATGCAGGTATCGGGCTTAAGGCCGGCCTGCATGCTACATTGTTATCTACTCCCCTCATAGGCACTACACAGGCATGACTTATGGCTCGTGAAGACCATTCACCCCTCGCTGCTCCAGAAGAAACTAAGAAGGTTGTACATGTCGCAGTGGCGGTTATCCGTGATGAGCAGGGGCGGATTCTGATTGCCCGCAGGCCTGATGACAAACATATGGGAGGGTACTGGGAGTTTCCAGGTGGCAAAGTCGAAACCGGGGAAGATCTCCGGTCGGCACTGAAGCGTGAGCTTCAGGAAGAACTGGCGATCACTGCCAGTGAGTTCAGGCCGCTGATCAAGATAAGACACGATTATCCTGACAAGTCAGTAATGCTCGACACATGGTGGGCGACCGGGATTAACGGCCAGGCCAGAGGCAATGAAGGTCAGGAGATCCGGTGGGTATCACCACAGCAGCTGACGGAGCTGGAATTTCCTCCTGCTAACGGCTCTATCATTACCGCTGCATTGTTGCCCGATCATTACATGATTACCGGGTTGTTCTCCTCAGCAGCGGAGTTGCTGGAAAAAGTCAGCCTGCAGCTGGACAGAGGGGTTCGGCTGATCCAGTTCCGGGCTCCGTGGCTTCAGACGAGTCCCTATCTCCATCTGGCAAGAGAGCTTCATCACCTTTGTCAGCCCTATGGCGCCAGGCTGTTGTTGAAAGGTGGCCCTGACCTGCTGCAGGAGCCCTGGTGTGACGGGATTCATCTGCGTTCAGACCAGCTGGCCGGAAACGTTGCGGACTGGATCAGCCACAAAAGACCTGGACAATGGCTGGCTGCCTCCTGTCACAACCAGAAGCAGCTCGACCAGGCCGTGGCAGCAGGCGTGGATTTTGCGACTTTGTCGCCGGTCCGGCCTACCAAGTCGCATCCAGGACGACTCTCTCTGGGGGTTGAGGCGGCCCGGGAGCTGGTGGAATCCTGCCCCCTGCCGATTTACTGGCTAGGAGGGCTCGGGCTCAATGACGAATCACTTGCCATCGAATCGGGAGCACGGGGAGTGGCCGCAATCGGAGCGTTCTGGGTCGCGCACTAGGAGCCTGACCGAGAATAGTGGTCGAGATTACTCTTCATTGAAAGAGTCAGTAGAACGAGTCGAACTTTTCGATAAATTTGTGCGAATAGTGGGTCTATTTAATCGAATTTATCGAGACTCTCATCCGCTTTCTAACGAAAAGTGGCCGTTCTTTCTGGATTTTAGGCCGACCTGTCTATTCTCGGTCAGGCTCCTAACAAGCTGTAATGGCAGCCGTTTGCAGGGACGCATATGGCTAAGGACTCCATCAAGGGTATTTCGTTTTCTCACAATCCCGTCGTAAACCGTTTCAGGCTTGGAAAACAGAAACTGACCTCAGCCTGGAGGCATCGTTCTGTCCAGTCAGCCGCCTCAGAAAAACATCTGCACGCCGGGGCAAGGGGGCAGATCGACCACGCTCGAAAGGCATCGGCACTCCGGCTTTTTCGAAAACTGTTGCCTGCCAGGCTTCATTTATTTTTACCGTCGTCAGTCCATTCTCCAGAATACCCTGTCATACCCGCCATCAATGACTGTCCCTTTAATGATTTCTGGGAAGAAGTGAAAACCGACCGGAATTACTTGGACACTGTCCAGCACCATATTCTGGAAGTCAGGGCTGAACAGCGCAAAACCAGGGCTTTGGCCGGAAGGTGGCATGTGAAAGCCCCGGGACGGGAGTCGTCTCCGGAGCGCCTCAAGCGTTATCTGCAGAAAATTATTTACAGAATCACCGGCAAATCCTACAAGGCGTATTTCTACAACGACCTGCAACTTCTGGCCCAGCGGGAAGTGATGGCCAGTAATGTCTATAAAATGGTGATGCTGGCCGGAAAAAGCCAGCCTGTTGGCTTTAATGATTTGTACAGAGTTCATTACAGCTATGACGATAGTACTGACAGCCACTGTATTACTTCCAGTGATCTTACCGGTTTCAGGCCAGGCAGTGAGCTTTTTACCGCTGCTTCGGCGAAACCGCTTCGTACCCGGTTTGACCCGGATTTGAACCCGGTGACCAATCTCGTCATCAGGCGTTTTCTGCTCGGCGATGAAGACTATCTGAAACTGGATAACTACATGTTCGATGGCGACCGGCTCTGCAACATCGACTTCGGAATGGCCTGTTACAACAAGTTCTCCCTTCCTCCAGGCTGCTCCATGGATCAGTTCAAGCAGAGGGTATTCACGCCCTCGGCAAAGCATCGTCTGCAGTACTGGAAAAAGAACACTATCATGAGCGTCATCCGTCGTATGGATTCTGAAGCGGTAGACCGTGGTATCAGGAATGCGCTTGAGAAAATAGCCTCGCTGACGGATGAACAGTTAAGGGGAGTGGTCGGCCACGTTTACCAGGAAGATGTAGCCAATGCCATGCTGGTCATTCTAAGGTTCAAGCGGGATCAGGCCAGGGCACTGCTGGGTCAGGGTGACTGGCCTGAAGAGCTGGGGCGTGGTATCAGCGATTCCCTTGCGGGTCGATTTCATCGGACATAAGGTCATCAAAGTCCGGTGCACCCGGTATGGCATGCTCTTCACTGGCCCAGGCACCCAGGTCAATGAGTTTACAGCGCTCAGAGCAGAATGGGCGATAAAGGTTGTCCTTTTTCCATTCCACAGACTTGCCGCACTTGGGACATTTTACGGTAACAGGCATTTTCTGATTTCGTGATTGAATGTGCTAATAGATCAAAGCCCTGGCAACACCAGGGCTTTCTGTTTCAGCAGGGCAGGATTACTGTTTACTTGCCGGAGGCTGTGGAGCGTCCGGCAGGTCGCTGATGCGGTCCCTCTTACCTGAGTCTCCCAGCAATCCAAAGGTAATGGTGTTGAGCAGTGACGGATCCACATCACCAAAAGAGTGGTAGCCGATAAACTCACCACTTTCATTCAGGGCCTTGGAGTCAGGGTAGTTCAGCCTGAGTACTGCCAGTGCTTCATTGGCCGGCTCGGTCAGCCCCACTCTCTGATAGCCCTCTACCATGATCGCCAGTGCTTCCGGCACAGCCGGAGTTTGTTGCAGATTTTCCACTACATACCGCCCGCGGTTGGTGGCAGCGACATAAGCCTTGCGAGTCATGTAGTAGTTGGCGGCATGGATTTCGTAGGCGGCCAGACGGTTACGAAGTGCAACCATACGCTGACGGGCATCCGGTGCATACTTGCTGTCGGGATAGCGACTCAGCAGCTCGGAGAACTCATTGAAGGACTGGCGTGCCTGGCCCGGATCACGGCGGGTGGAATCTGTGGGCAGATAACGTTCCAGAAGCCCCATGGAGGCGGTATTGGAGGCCAGTCCTTTCATGTAATAGGCGTAATCAGCACTCGGGTGCTGGGGATGCAGTCGCAGGAAGCGGTCGGCTGCGGCCCTGGAAGCTTCGGGCTCCACGTTCATGAAATAAGCGTAAATAATATCCAGCTGAGCCTGCTCCGCGAAAGAACCGAACGGGTATCGGGACTCAAGAGTACGCAGTCGGGTAATGGCATCCGAGTAGTTCTTGTTATTCAGCGACTGGCTGGCCATCTGATAAAGTTCAGCCTCGGACAGTGACTCAGACAGCTGATCCTTATCGGGAGTTGAAGAGCACCCTGCCAGGAAAACGGCGGCCAAGGCCAGAGGCAACAGCGAACCCGACGTCAGCGGCGCCAGCAGGCGTTTGAGATTGATGATAAGTGTACTCATGGGGTCTAGGTTTCCGTACTCCGGAGGAGAAGTTTCTGGAGATCATTCTCCCTGTTCAGACCGGGAAGCTGCCTCTGTGGTAAACTTCCGGGCTGGTTAATTCAACTAATTTAAACACAGTCGGCTATAAACGGAAAGAAACCGCACAGCCCCGGGCCGTTCATTAAAATGGTCCGAATCGAATGTAGAACTGTGAGCGGACTGTGGCAAACAGCCTTGAGCGGGAAATGTCGCCCTGTTGAGTTGCTGAAGCGTTCCGACCAGGGAAATGCGGCATATCCAAAGATAGTAAAACGAGAAAGCGTGAATGAGTGTAACAATTGATCAGCAGATTGCAGTTCCCCTGGAGCTGGGCGGCAAGCGTCTGGACCAGGCGGCTTCGAGTTGTTTCCCGGATTTTTCCCGGGCCAGGCTGCAGGAGTGGATCAAAAGCGGGGCGCTGCTGATGGACGGTAATCGCTGCAAGCCCAAAGAAAAGGTCATGGGTGGTGAAACTCTGACCCTGTCCGTGGAAGTGGCGGACGAGCAACGCTGGGAGGCGGAGAACATACCCCTGGATATTGTCTATGAAGATGACGACATCCTGGTGATCAACAAGCCCGCAGGTCTGGTGGTGCATCCGGCGGCAGGAAATTACTCCGGAACGCTGCTGAACGGTCTGCTGTACCACTGCCCGGATCTTGCTGCGGTGCCAAGGGCCGGCATAGTTCATCGTCTGGACAAGGATACTACGGGACTGATGGTGGTGGCGAAAACCCTGGCGGCCCATGCTGATCTGGTAGCGCAACTGCAGGAACGCAGTGTCAGCCGTGAATATGAAGCGGTAGTTCAGGGCGTGATGACGGCAGGTGGCAGTGTCGATGCTCCTATAGGTCGTCATCCGGTTCATCGCTTGAAGATGGCTGTGGTCGGCAGTGGCAAGCCATCGGTGACCCATTACCGGGTATTGAAAAAGTATGGCGCCCATACCCACATCCGCTGCAAGCTGGAAACCGGGCGTACCCACCAGATCCGTGTCCATATGAGCCACATCCGCTTCCCTCTGACTGGCGACGACTTATATTCCGGTGGCCTGAAACTGCCCAAGGGCTGTTCACCTGAATTAGAAGAGCAGCTGCGGGCTTTTCGCAGACAGGCGCTGCACGCTCGCAGACTTGGCTTGGTCCATCCGGTCAGTAACGAGCCCATGGAGTGGGAAGCGCAGCTTCCTGAGGACTTCAACCAGCTGCTATCGGTGTTAAAGGAAGACTCCAGGCCAGCTTTGGCTAACTGACGTAAAGGTAAACTGCTGATGACTGCCATAGATGACCGCTACCTGATTCCGGATTGGCCTGTCCCCGAAAATATCAGGGCAGCCGTGACAACCCGATTGGGAGGCGTCAGCCAGGGCAGTTATTCCAGCTTTAACCTGGGGACGCGCAGCGGAGATTTACCTGAGGCCGTTGCTGCCAACAGGCAGTTACTGACAGATGACTGGAACTGGTCCAACAGTCCGCAATGGCTGAAACAGGTTCATGGCGCAGACGTAGTCTGTGCCAATACCGGCGGACTTGAACAGGAAGCCGATGCTTCCTGGACTTCAACTGTCGGTCTGCCCTGTGTTGTCCTTACCGCTGACTGTCTGCCTGTCCTGTTCTGTGATCGAAAAGGCACAACTGTTGCGGCAGCCCATGCTGGCTGGAAAGGACTGGCAGCAGGTATTCTGGAAGAAACGATCAAGGCGATGGCTGTTCCTCCAGGGGAATTGATGGCCTGGTTTGGTCCGGCCATCAGCCAGAAGCACTTTGAGGTTGGGCCGGAAGTGAGAAACGCTTTTCTGAAAGTGCAGCCCGAAGCTGAAAGTGCTTTTATTCCGGGAGAAGGTGACCGCTGGATGGGGGACCTCTATCTTCTGGCCCGCCAGCGACTTTCTGCAGCAGGCGTTAATAATATTTATGGCGGTGGGCTCTGCACGTTTGAAGACACCCGGCGCTGGTATTCCTATCGACGTGATGGTCAGCAATCCGGGCGCCTGGCTTCTTTGGTTTGGTTTGATGATTAACTCGACATGTCTTTGAGTGCTTTCTCGACTCGAAATTTAATGAGTATTAAGAGAAAACGATACGTTTCTATCTGAACGGCGATGCCTTCCACTGTGGCTACTGAGGCGAAATATTCTGGAGAGCCGACCATGCTGTGAAACAGCAAGTTGATATTGGTTGCGACGTTATGACCGGTTGAAACAAAATCTGGATCCTGAAATTCACTGTTCAGTTCCTGCAGTTCCGTTAGTAGAGGGTCTATATCCTGTTTGAATAAGGCGTTTGCCGCAGTCTGCGTTTTTTGTAAGGCAGGATAAACTTGAACTGACAGGTGGCCCAGGTCAGCAAAATTCGCGCTCCCAGAGGTTGGTACCAGGACTTTTCTTGACACCAAGTTGTTTATCCACCCCAGTCCTTCGTCCAGCGCCTGCATTGTAGGCTTTTCTGCGGGGCGAGCTTTTAGTTGTCTTTCGAGTTCTTGAAGTTTTGCCAGTATTTGCTCAATTCTTGCAGACAGCGCTTCAAGCGTCCCCCTGGGAATCGAAGTGCTGTGAGCTGGTGTCGAGAGTGAGGCTACGAATAGTATGAAGACTGCAGCCAGTCTGATTTGATTTTGCACGGATTGCTACCTTTCGGATTATAGCTAGAGCAACAGCAAGATTAGACGATATTGGCTGCGTCATTGAAAAAGAGAATACTGCTCCCATATTAAAGGTATAAGCCGACATTTCCGCCATTTTCGGAAGGCATGGAACGGGAGAGAGACTGATGCGAGCTGACCGACTCACCACCAAGCTGCAATCCGCTTTTGCCGATGCCCAGTCCCTGGCCATAGGCAAGGATCATAATCAAATTGAGCCTGTGCACCTGATGCTGGCGCTGCTGGATCAGCAGGGCGGTTCGGTCAAGCCTCTGTTGATGCAGGTTGGCTTTGACGTTCAGCCCCTCAGGGATGAATTGACTCAGCTTCTGGACCAGTTGCCTGTGGTGAAAAGCCCCACTGGTGATATCCAGCCATCCCAGAACCTCCTGCGTCTGCTGAACCTGGCCGACAAGAAAGCGCAACAGGACAATGACCAGTTCATCTCCAGCGAAACGGTCCTGCTGGTAATGATGGAAGGCGGCACACCACTGGCGAAGGTACTCAATGGCCAGGGCGTTAGCCGCCAGGCGCTGGAGAATGCCATCAAGAATATCCGTGGTGGTGAAGCTGTCACCGATGCCAATGCCGAAGACAGTCGCAACTCCCTGGCGAAATTCACCATAGATCTCACTGAAAGGGCCGAGCAGGGCAAGCTCGATCCGGTGATTGGTCGGGACGATGAGATTCGTCGTACTGTGCAGGTGCTGCAGCGCCGCACCAAGAATAACCCCGTCATTATTGGTGAGCCTGGAGTCGGTAAAACAGCGATTGTCGAAGGTTTGGCCCAGAGAATTGTTAATGGCGAAGTGCCGGAAGGGTTGAAAGGCAAGCGTCTTTTATCCCTGGATCTGGGGGCACTGATTGCCGGAGCAAAGTTTCGGGGGGAATTCGAAGAGCGCCTGAAAGCTGTGCTGAATGACCTTGCCAAGCAGGAAGGCCAGATCATCCTGTTTATCGACGAACTGCATACCATGGTTGGCGCTGGCAAGGCGGAAGGCGCCATGGATGCCGGTAATATGCTTAAGCCGGCATTGGCCCGCGGAGAGCTGCACTGTGTAGGGGCGACAACCCTGGATGAATATCGCCAGTACATTGAAAAAGATGCGGCCCTTGAGAGACGTTTCCAGAAGGTCCTGGTGGATGAACCCAGTGAAGAGGACGCTATTGCCATTCTCCGTGGTCTGAAGGAGCGTTATGAAGCTCACCACGGCGTTGATATTACTGACCCGGCTATTGTTGCCGCCGCCAAACTGTCCCAGCGCTATATCACCGACCGGCAGCTGCCGGACAAGGCCATCGACCTGGTGGATGAAGCGGCCAGCCGCATCCGCATGGAGATGGACTCCAAGCCGGAAGAGATGGACCGGCTGGAACGGCGGCTGATTCAGCTGAAGATCGAACAGGAAGCCCTGAAAAAAGAAGATGACGATGCTTCCAGGGAACGGCTCTCCCGCCTGAATGAGCAGGTGGAGGAACTGGAGCGGGAGTATTCCGACCTGGAAGACGTCTGGAAGGCCGAAAAGGCCGTTCTCCAGGGTTCTCAGAAAATCCGTGAAGAGAAGGAACAGCTGCTGATCGAACTGGAGGCCGCCCAGCGTAATGGCGACCTGGCCAGGATGTCAGAGATTCAGTACGGTCGAATGCCAGACCTGGAGAAGCAGCTGGAGCAGGCTGACGCTGCCGAAAGTGGTGGTGAAATGAAACTGCTCCGCAACCGGGTCACCGATGAAGAGATCGCTGAAGTCGTTTCCAAGTGGACAGGCATTCCGGTAACAAAAATGCTGGAAGGCGAGCGTGACAAACTGCTGAGAATGGAAGAGGCGCTGCATGCCCGGGTGATTGGGCAGGACGAAGCCGTTGTTGCTGTCTCCAATGCTGTGCGTCGCTCCCGTGCAGGACTGGCTGATCCTAACCGACCCAATGGTTCGTTCATGTTCCTCGGGCCGTCCGGAGTTGGTAAAACCGAGCTCTGCAAGGCGCTGGCGCAATTCCTGTTTGATACCGAGGACGCCATTGTCCGGATCGATATGTCGGAATTTATGGAGAAGCACTCTGTTTCCAGGCTGCTGGGTGCGCCTCCTGGGTATGTTGGCTATGAAGAGGGTGGTTATCTGACGGAAGCCGTACGTCGCAAGCCATATTCTGTGGTGCTGATGGATGAGGTGGAAAAGGCTCATCCGGATGTTTTCAATATTCTTCTGCAGGTGCTTGAGGATGGTCGTCTCACTGACGGCCAGGGTCGTACAGTAAATTTTAAAAATACTGTAGTGGTCATGACTTCAAACCTGGGCTCTGATGTGATTCAGGCCATGCAGGGAGAAGATTTTGAAGCCCTGAAAGAGACCATGATGGACGTGGTGGGCAATCACTTTCGGCCCGAGTTCGTCAACCGAATTGATGAGCTGGTGGTCTTCCACCCACTCACTGCCGGGCAGATCGAAGGCATTGCCGGTATCCAGCTTGATCGCCTCAACCAGAGACTGGCGGAAAACAGCCTGAAGCTTGAAATCACCGAAGAGGCGATGAAGCAGCTGGCAGAAGTAGGCTTTGATCCTGTTTATGGTGCGAGACCCTTGAAAAGGGCCATACAGCGCAGTATTGAGAACCCTCTGGCAGAAGCGATTCTGTCCGGCAAATATGGCCCCGGTGACACTATCCAGGCGGTTGTGGAAGAAGGTGGCATCGCTTTCAAATAAACCTGTCTCTGTAATTATTCGTATTGCAGGTCACTGGCCGTGGCCTGCACACTCGCTGTCTGATTTTGAATTGCAGAAATCTGCAGTAGCTGCAAGTTGCGGCACTGTTTTCTCATCACGAGGTATGCATGTATCCAGTTGTTGTCTCTGATCTGGACGGAACCCTTCTTAACCAAAACCACGAGCTGGCTCCGCGCACGCTGGATGTTATTCGTCGTTTAAGTGCCCAGGGAACCAAGTTTGTTTTTGCCACCGGGCGTCATCATGTGGATGTTAAGGATTTCCGTGAGCAGCTGGGGATCAAGATGTATATGATTACCTGCAATGGTGCGCGGGTTCATAACCCTGAGGACGAGGCCATTATCCGCCATGACGTTTATCCTGAGCATGTCGGCCCTCTGGTGGCGCTTGGTCGCCAATACAAAGAACAGGTTTTTACCAGTGTGTACCAGGAAGACAACTGGTTCGTAGAGCAATACTTTGAAAAGATGGAAGAGTTCAGTGATGAAAACGGCTTCCATTACACCATGATTAACCTGGATGATGTACCGACAAAAGCCGTTGCCAAGGTGTTCTACATGGCTGAAGATCATGAGTCGCTGCTGCAGCTGGAAAAGGACATTCTGGAACAGTTTGGTGAGCAGGTCAGTGTTACTTTCTCCCTGCCTAACTGCCTCGAAGTCATGGCACCAGGCGTCTGCAAGGGCGTGGCCCTGGCCGAAGTGCTGAAGCTGAAGGGGTACGAGTTCAAGGATACTGTAGCCTTTGGCGATGGCCTGAACGATTATGAGATGCTGGCTGAAGTCGGGAAAGGCCTGCTTATGGGCAATGCCGACCAGAGGTTGCGAGCAAAACTTCCGGATAATGAGGTCATCGGTCACTGCAATGATGATGCCGTGGCAGACTACCTTGAGAAGCAATTGATGCAGTAAGCCTGCTTCACTGGCGCTGGGAACCAATCTCTGTGTCTCAGGTCTATTCCCTGTGATCTCTGGAATCAAGAGATTGCAGGGTAATGACTTGCAGTACCGGAGACATGATGCAGAAAAAGAAACCCCAGACACTTCCGTTAACCCTCTTGCTCTCTCTTTGGCTGGTCTCCTCTACAGCTGTTGCCCAGCAACCATGGCAGGATGTGCTCACCGCTTATCTGCTCGATCCCGGCGGTAAATTCATGCAGTCGCTGACGGCCAGCATAAAGGCCATGGTTCCCTTGGACATGGAGAAGCAGACGGAAGCAAACCGTAACAAAATGGGCAATATCACCCTGGAGCAGGTAGCCAGTTCAGACAGCGCCGGGGGGCAGGTGGATTATTACCTTATCACCCGCACGGTCAAGGGCAATATCCGTGCTTCCCTGCAGGCCGATGAGCGCTATCAGCTGGTCGTCTTCAAGAACAGCTCCGCCCGCTACCGTAATGAGACAATATCTCTCGCTGAGCCTGGAAAGGGCTGGTTTGTGCAGCGTTATTCAGTAAAGGTCAGAGAAACTGCAGAAGCCCGGATTCTGGCTGAAGGCGTTCTTGGTACAGCCAACCTGCAGAATGCCCAGAGCGATAATCCTCACCAGTTTATGGAGCTGTTGGGCGGTGTGGCCCGTCAGGCAGACTTTATCCAGCTCCTGGATCAGCCAAATATCATCAAGCTGGTAGACAGCTCTGATTCTGAGCTGGCCATGCCCCTGATGGAGAAGTACTCGAAAAGTTACCGGGAATACCTCCATCAAGAAACGCCTTCTCTAAGGCTGGCAATAAAACAGCTGGCTGAACTGGCCAGCGCCCTGGAGCATATGCACGACAGGAAAGTCGCTCATGGTGACATTCATCCGGGCAAGCTGCTTGTGAACGGTCATCATGTGGTCTTTGCCAACTTTGAACGGTCCAGCAGACTCGATCAGCCTTATGATCACCCACGCCTGGGGAGGAAAAAGTTCACCTATTCCAATAACGCCCATCATGCCCCGGAAATCCGCTTTCCAACCACGCCGGAAACGAGGCGTGAATGGCAATATGTGCCCGCCACACTGGCGGGAGACATATGGTCTTTTGGCTTCACGATGGCGGTGGTGCTCTATCACTTGCCGCAAGCCCATCGCTATGCCCTGCAGAGTCCTTTGAATAAACCGCTGCTTTCCCTGTACCCACTTGAAGAGAATTCTTACTCTTTTCCTTTAGTAGGGCTGTCTCGAGGTGTGCTCGACTCTCCTTTGAGTACTTATATGAGGAATATAAGGGTGGAAGAAGGTGGGGATCCGATCAGCGATGTCAACAAGGATACCCTCAAAGCCCTGTTAGATCTGATAGAGCAATGCACGAGCTATTATCCGGATCGGCGACCTGATGCAGGAACCGTTGCAAAAAAATTACAGGAGCTCTCTCGACAATAGCTCTAAAGGGCCGAAAACAGCCTTAGACAGAAAGGAAGCGGCAAATATGGATATTGGTCCCGAGGGTGTCCCTAAGCAGACCATTGTTGAGGCTGAAGCTAAGAAAACTACCCCACAGGAAGCTACTCCGCAGGAAGCGACGGCTCATGGTCGGCAGGTAAGCCCTCGTCCAGATCAAGGCCGGGAAACGACGTCCGATCCAGTGGGAGAACACTTGATATCAGGCTCATGGCTGTTTGGTCAGAAACCACTTACCGTCAGAGAGCTGGTAGCTCTTCAGGGTCAGGCTGCACCGGAAGGGGAGGACTCTGCTCTTAAGGAAGCAAAAGCTCTTGAGAGGCTGGCTGAAGAGGGAAAATTGCGCATTGACACTGAGCTCAGGCCGGCTTTGAAGGGCATTGAGATTCATCTGGAAGATAAAACGCCAGACGCTCTACAGCAGTGGTTGCGTCAGGGCGAAAATCACGTATTTGCAACCTTATGTTTTGCGGTGGTTGAACTGGCTGACCCTGACAGCCTGAAAAAAGAAGACGCGAGAAAATACCTGAAAGCTGCAGCTCTCGCAAATCCTGCGTACTGCGCAGCCCAGATCAAGTGCTGGATGGCGTTGCAGAGGCTGAACGATGAGACTCCACCGGACATAAAGGCTGCGCGGGAGATCGTGGAATCTCTCCAGTTGGCGGCACTATTTGGTATTCCAATAGCAAACTGGATCCTGGGGCTGGCTGATCTGGGCCTGGTTGACCGCCTTCCACCTGGGAACCCGAGTGAGAGCATAAGTCACTTATGGTACGCACATCATAGCATGTCAGTCAGGCCATCCAAATTTTCCGGTGTATTGCAATACTCAAAAGACCCCCTGACTTTCAGTTTCCTGGAACATCTGGCTAAAACTGACGACACGCAACCTCCTGATAGCCACAAACTGCTTAGAAAAACAGCACTTAACCCCGATAACCACCCTCTCATTAAAGAAAAAGTCCTTCCCTGGTTGTATAAGGTTTCAGCTGGTGTGGGCTGTATAGAATATGAACTTAACCAATTGTCAGGGGTAGCCCATTTTTATTCCAGCCTTAATGTTCTGTTACAGGCGTTGCATTCCGCGTATTACTGCCATGAAGCTGTATGGGTAGAATTCGATTTAAGATGCAACGCTCAATCTGAAAAAATAACGCGAACGAAACAGGCTAGGCAAGATCTAGTAGACAGGGGAGATCTCACTCAGGCTGAGCTTCTTGCTGAGGAGATTGATAGAGAAGAGGAAGCTCTTCGAAAACTGTATCAGAACTACACAGTGAGCAAAGAAAGAAAGACTCTATTGAACAGCGTCAGGTATATAGAGATTCTGAAAGATTATATGGCGAAAGGGCAAAGACAATTACCGGCACAACTGTCTGTGCTTATCCATGTGTACATGGCAATTGACTGGCAAGTGGGTTTACGTGAAGAGAGCCACGATGCTCAGCTTGAAGCTGCCAGGGAATATCGAAAAGCAGGCAAGTTCACTGTTTTTAAAGAGCCACTGGAAAATGCCATCAGAGTTTTCAGGGAAAAAGGCTTTTATGTGGAAGCTGCCGATGCAAGCCGGATGCTAGCCGCTGCGGAGGATCAGTTCACTGCAGATGAGTGCAAGAAGTATAGGCAACAGGCGCAGGATTTTGAGCAAATGGCAGAGGAGGTGATTGAGTTAGAATTCGGGGAAAAAGAGGCGGCAGAATTTCAGAGGTTAGCTGAATCTCTCAAAAAGGACAGTAAACCCAAAAAACGGAAAAAGACAAAGAGCAAAGGAGCAGGTCCCGTTGACTCGGGGCAACGTGTACAAGGAGCGTCGCCGTATAAAGCACCAGCTAAAGGCAAGACACCCCCGGAGGCAGTATCACAGGCTGCCAGGGTGGTTGTGCCTCCAGCTGATGTTGAAACGACCATGGAATCTGTGCCTGAAGCTGTAATCGACCCTGAACCTGTCGGAGATCCTGAGCAGCTGGATATCTCCCAGGACGGCAGTACCAAAAATCGGAAGAAGCGTCGAAAAAAGAAAAAGACAGAGATAGAGACAAAGACAGAGACAAAAACTGAAGCTGCGGCAACCCCTGGAGCAGAGACAGAGATGCTGGCTGTAAAACCGATCGTAGAGTCTCAGCCCCCCCGGGCTTCTGTTGTACCGGCCTCAGAGTCTCAGAAACCTCAGGTTTCTGGTGCCGTTGCAGCTGGCTTGGTGTTAGAGGGCCAACAGAGGAAAACCGGATCTTCAGTTTCCGAAGAGTGGTATTCCGTAGCAAAAAAAGATCCGAATTCTTTACTGTTCTGGAACTGGCATCCTGAGGTTTGGCCTGCTGTAAGTGCAGCCCAGTACTTTGAAAGGTTGGGGGATATTGAAACGGAAGAGCTGATATTGAAGAACATGTTGGCAAAGCAGCCGAATTGCGCTGGCATAGAACGTGTTCACGAAGCATATGCCTGGTATCTTTATCGGCAATGGGATCAGCCATTGAGCTTTCTTGCTGTGGGTCATAAGCAATACAAAGAGGCTGGTAAGAAACTGCTTAATCAGGCGTTGGATCACCTCTGGCTCGCACTGGCTATCAAGGTCGGGGTTAGCGTCGAACACCTTCCCCGGAATGGGGGTGAGTGTCAGGTGCTGGCTAATAACAGGGCGGAGGTGTTTGTACGGATGAAAGACAAGGAACATTATAAGACTAATGTCGGCAATCTCATGAGATCCATAGGGCATATGTACGACGGGTTAAGCAGTGTAGTCAGCCGGGGGGGAAGGGCATCAGTGGCCTCCCGTCGGGAGGCCGCTTACCAGCAGAAACTTACTAAGCAGACCCGGCCAAAGCACAGGAAATAAAAAGTACGAAAATGCTGAGGCCGGGCTTTCGTCGTACGAAACGATGACCCGGTTAACTGTTTTCTCAGATTTCTCAGATCCAGCCGCCCAGATCTTTCCACTGGTTGACTATGGCGCAGAACAGCTCGGCGGTCTTTTCCGTATCGTAACGGGCTGAGTGTGCTTCACCCTTGTCGAACTTGATGTGGGCTTCATGGCACGCCTTGGCCAGA
Source organism: Endozoicomonas sp. (assembly GCA_051008495.1). GTDB lineage: Bacteria > Pseudomonadota > Gammaproteobacteria > Pseudomonadales > Endozoicomonadaceae > Endozoicomonas_A. Next base: position 52,414 of record JBPCXN010000210.1, read on the forward strand.
ACGGTCTGTCCGTATGCCAGTCCGCCGAGTGTTGCGGTATCGAAGCAGGAGAACGGGTGGAACGGGTTGCGCTTGATATTGCAACGTTCCGCCGCCGCCATCAGGAAGTTCAGGTCGAAAGAAGCATTGTGTCCGACCAGCACGGCGCGGCTGCATTCCTGCCGTTTTACTTCCTTGCGCACGTTCTTGAAGATGGCGTTCAGCGCTTCAGCTTCCTCGCTGGCAATCCGCAGCGGGTGAAAAGGGTCGACACCGATAAACTCGATAGCCGCAGGCTCGATATTGGCGCCTTCAAAAGGCTTGATATGAAAGGACTGGGGCTTGCAGGGGTGCACATAGCCGGTTTCGTCCATTTCAATCACCACCGCGGCGATTTCCAGCAGAGCATCTGTGGCGGGGTTAAAGCCGCCGGTCTCCACGTCTACCACAACAGGCAGGAAGCCACGGAAGCGGTTCGCCATCAGATGGCTTTCGTCGACCCTCACGGAATCTCCTTAATACTGTTTTTCATGAGCGAGTCATGAGCGAGTTTCATGGTTGAATGTTATCAGCGACTTTCGTTGGGAAGAAGCCGCCAGTTCATTGTTTCGCCGGCTCTGAGAGGAATGACCCGGCTTTCGCCAAAAGCTATGGATTCAGGCAGTTGCCAGGATTCTCTGACCAGGGTGACCTTGTCCTGGTTGCGGGGCAGGCCATAGAAGTCTGGACCATAGTGGCTGGCAAAGCCTTCCAGCTTGTCCAGGGCATCCATCGCTTCGAAGGCTTCCGCATACATTTCCAAGGCGGCAGGTGTTGTGTAACAACCGGCACAGCCACAGGGGGCTTCCTTGGTTTCAGCGGTATGAGGCGCGGAATCTGTACCCAGGAAGAATTTCGGGTTGCCGCTGGTGGCAGCTTCCAGCAATGCCTGCTGATGAGTGTTGCGCTTCAGGATTGGCAGACAGAAATAGTGCGGACGAATCCCGCCAACCAGCATGTCATTACGGTTATACAGCAGGTGGTGGGCAGTAATTGTTGCGGCTACATTGGCCGGGCTTTCTTTCACGAACTCAACAGCATTGGCTGTGGTAATGTGTTCCATCACGACTTTCAGTGTCGGGAACCGCTGCACCAAGGGCTTCAGGTGACGGTCGATAAAGACCTGCTCGCGGTCAAAAATATCAATCTCGGCATCAGTCACTTCACCGTGGACCAGCAGAGGCAGGCCGCATTCCGCCATGGCTTCCAGGGTGTCATAGATCTTTTCCAGATCGGTCACACCAGAATCCGAGTTGGTAGTGGCTCCGGCCGGATAAAGCTTGAGGGCGGCAATGTCGCCCTGGGCTTTGGCCTGGTGAATCATTTCCGGCGTAGTTCTGTCTGTCAGGTACAGAGTCATCAGAGGTTTGAAGTCTGAGCCTTCCGGCAGGTTTTCAAGAATTCGATTTTTATAGGCGCTGGCGTCACTGGCGCTGACCACGGGAGGGCGCAGGTTCGGCATGATAATGGCGCGGCCAAAAGTACGCGCAGCAGAACTGACGGTTTCTTTCAATGCCAGGCCATCCCGCAGGTGCAGGTGCCAGTCATCAGGGCGGGTCAGGGTGATTTGTGAGGTGAGCGTCATGAATTCAGATTACCTTGTCCGGTTGGGAGGGGTTGGGACTCCCGAAGATCCGGAAGCTCATCCTAGCGAAAATCGTCTTTACATGGTAGAGAAATTTCTCTGGCATGAGAATAATATGGACGCCTGTCGGCCTCCTGGGGAATGCAGGAGTCACATGAGTTTGGTTGCTATGAATTGTTATTCTTTAAAATTGAATAAAAATTACATATAGTTGTTACCAAGAAAAGCCTTGAACAGAAAATACCACCGCAAATAACCTGAACCGGTGGTGTTAGACAGAACAATAACCTAAATCCTGATCGGGAATTCGGAGTGCTCGATGAAAGCAATCAAAAAAGTGGTTCTGGCCTATTCCGGAGGACTGGACACATCCGTTATCGCCAAGTGGCTGGAAGATACCTACGACTGTGAAGTGGTTACATTCACTGCCGACCTTGGGCAGGGTGAGGAGGTCGAACCCGCTCGGGTCAAGGCCGAAGCACTGGGTATCAAGGAGATCTACATCGAGGACCTGCGGGAAGAGTTTGTCCGTGATTATGTCTTCCCCATGTTCCGCGCCAACACCGTTTACGAAGGGGAGTACCTCCTGGGAACCTCTATCGCCAGGCCTTTGATTGCCAAACGCCTGGTGGAGATCGCCAATGAGACCGGCGCCGATGCCATTTCCCACGGTGCTACCGGCAAAGGTAATGACCAGGTGCGCTTTGAACTGGGTGCCTATGCATTGAAACCGGGTGTCCAGGTGATTGCGCCCTGGCGGGAGTGGGACCTGAACTCCCGTGAAAAGCTGCTGTCTTACTGTGATGAACACGGTATCGAGGTGGAGAGGAAGAAAGGCAAGTCACCTTATTCCATGGACGCCAACCTTCTGCACATCTCTTACGAAGGTGGCATTCTCGAAGATCCATGGGCCGAAGCCGAAGCCGATATGTGGCGCTGGACGGTTTCACCGGAAGAAGCTCCGGATGAACCTGTATACCTGAACCTCACCTATGAGAAAGGCGATATTGTTGCCATTAACAATGAAGCGATGACACCGGCTGCGGTACTGACTTACCTGAACAAAATCGGTGGAGAAAACGGCATTGGTCGTCTGGATATTGTCGAGAACCGTTATGTAGGTATGAAATCCAGGGGCTGTTATGAGACTCCAGGAGGTTCCATCATGCTGAAGGCTCACAGAGCGATTGAATCCATCACCCTGGATCGTGAAGTGGCGCACTTGAAAGATGAGCTTATGCCACGTTATGCCGAGATCATTTATAACGGTTACTGGTGGTCTCCAGAACGGGAAATGCTTCAGAAGATGATTGATGACAGTCAGGAGCATGTGAATGGTGTCGTACGGGTGAAGCTGTACAAGGGAAATGTCATTGTTGTCGGTCGACAGTCTGATGACACCCTGTTTGATGAAGCCGTAGCTACCTTTGAGGAAGACGCCGGCGCCTATAACCAGGGTGATGCAGAAGGCTTTATCAAGCTGAATGCTCTGCGTATGAGAATTGCTGCCGACAAGGGGCGCAAGTTGCTCTGACGCTTTATGAAGACGGTCTGACCCTTCGCTCAGACCGTTCCCCTGCCTTCTATAGCTTTTTCTCAGACATCTCCCCGGTAGAAATCTTTCTGGGCCTCGGTCACCTTTTCCAGATAGCGGCGGGACTCTGACAGCGGATGACGTTTGGTCAACGCCCAGTAAACTTCCGACGGCTGCATACCATTCATGATTTCCATTGCCCGGCTGCGGTTGGAGTGGAAGGTTCTGAGAACGTTGCCGGTGCCACCGTTATAGGCGGAAATGATGGCATAGTGTTTGGTTAAAGGATCTCTGACATCTCTCAGGTAGCGGTTTTCCAGCAGCGACAGGTAGGCTGTGCCGGTATCGATGTTGTTGTAGGGCTGGAACAGATAGCTCTTAGTCGGCTGATCATTTCTGTTTTTCACCAGGTTGAACACGTCACGGCCGGCTGTTGATGGGATGATCTGCATCAAACCATAGGCGTTGGCATGGCTGACCGCATAGGGGTTGAAGCTGCTTTCAGTACGCATAATGGCATAGATCAGACTTTCCTTGATGTCATACCTTTGGGACATCTGCCGGACAATACTGGCGTACTGATACTGTCGTTTTTCAATGTGGTTGTCGATCAGGTCAAAGTCGACGGAATAGACCGTGCCTTTGGAGGAACGACGGGTGCTCTGCCGGTTGCTCAGCAGATAATCGGCGAAACGGCTGGCGCGCCACTCCCAGCGGATCGGCTGGTTCTGGTCATCAAGCACCTGGCCATAAAGCATGGGTTCTTCCCCCAACGGCACGGCTTTGTCGCTGAACAGATCGACCTTGTCCGGGTCATAAGGCGTCAGCAGGGTAACAATGATGGCGTGACGCAGGTCTTCCTGATCCAGGGTTTCAACATGAATCTTTCCCTGCTCAAAGTTGACAAAGACACGGGTGCGATAGTTATTGGTGTACTTGACGTACTCGGTGTTGCTCGCCCTTTTCTCATCACCCCAGGTGACTCTCGCTTCCCTGGCAAGAATCCTTACCAGGGCCTCAAAACCAATCACATCCTTATGAATGTCCGCGGCGGCATTAATAATCTCGCCAGCCGGACCGAGTTCCTTGATAGCCACCCTGGAGGCGTAATTGACGGCTGCGTTATTGGAGCAGCTGGATAACAGGGGAAGAACCAACAGGCTGAAAAGAAACGGGAATAGAGCAGGGTTCAATAAGCGGTGTGGGTTTCTGATTCTGGCAAAGAGTCGCTTACTGTTCATTCAGGCGGTACGTCCCTGTTGGCAATGGTAAGACACAAGATCATCAAAAAAAGAGAGTGAAGCGGAATGGTTGTTCCGCTTCGCCAAGTGCTATCAGCCTTCGATGCCCTTGCTGGCACTCTTCATCTGAATCAGCTCAATTTTGTAGCCATCAGGGTCGGTGACAAAAGCGATTTCGGTTGTGCCGCCGAGAACCGGGCCAGGTTCGCGAGTGATGTTACCCTTGTTGGCACGAATGGCGTCACAGGTGGCATAGATGTCACCAACGCCAATGGCGATATGCCCGAAAGCAGTGCCCTGGTTATAGTTGTCAGTACCCCAGTTGTAGGTCAGCTCAATCACCGCCTGCTCACTCTCATCGGCGTAACCGACGAAGGCCAGGGTGTACTTGTACTCTTCGTTATCGTGCTTTCTCAGCAGTTTCATGCCAAGGACGTCAGTGTAAAAGGCGATGGAACGGTCAAGATCGCCAACACGCAGCATAGTATGGAGAACTCGCATGAATGACTCCCGTGGTTTCAGTGGATATTGATAGATGGAAGGAATGAGAAATCGCAGTAAGGGGATTCTACCGTAAATCATCATTTCTGCGAAGTTGTTTGCAGCCTCCCTGAGCCCCGGGTTACAAAGTTTTTTCAGCATAGTCTATGCTGCCTTTGGTCAATGCCTGAATCGCCACTCGGCGCACAATCGGCGCACAATCAAAGTCAGGACATATCAAGGATTATTTCATTCTATCTGTTGCACTTATTGTTTGAATCCGGCATCAGGCTTATATGTAACAAGGGGTGTTCCGACCTTGCTGAACCTTTCAGGTGGGGCTGCCATGGCTCAATGCCATTGAGGGCGGCTGTCTGTAAAAAGAAACCGGCGAGGTTCCGGCAGGCCCTGCTTGTTGTATCAGGGATGTTCTTATTCTCCATGCAGGCATCCGGAGGTCTGGTAAGTGATGTAGCCCTGGTCAAGGCTTACGAGAAGTATTTCCTGCAACTGGCCCGGATTCTCCATGAAGTGGCGGATATCAGTGGCACCAGTCACCCTTACTGGGGAGTTAGGGTGGTATCCGGGGCTTCGGAACCCTACCGAAACTTCCTTGTTGTTGTGAACAACCAGAGTAATGCCCCCCAGCACAAACTTCCTGACACTACGGTGGCTACACCGGAACTCGGAAAGCAGCAATTTGGCCCCTTCCCCTGGATCTGGGCGATAGATGAGGAAAACGAAAAGCTGGTAATACAATCTCCCCCATTATTATCAGACAATTGGGATCCCCGCCTTTACGTCCATCTGGGAGCCTTTACACGGAACCCGTCCAGACCTTTTGAGGCCAAGAGGCCTTTCCGGCAGGTCAAAACCCGTCCCAATACATACGGATTCAGCCAGAGCACGACTAACTATTTCTGCCACTCTCAATACACCGAAGACCTCGAATGTGAAACCTGTATCCAGTTTGTGTCCAGAGATTCTGAGCCTCTGGAAGTCATGCGCAGTCGAAGCCATTTTTATAAAGACGCAGAAGAAGCCAAAGAGTTAAAGAACGACCCTGTACTGCCTGATTTTGGTAAGCACGGCTGGCTAACATATGAGCAATATGTCCAGGAGCTTCTGACAGAGTTTGAACGGGGCGTTAGTGGCGATTTTTTGAACCAGCATGACACCCTGCAAGTGGCTATCGACAGCAAATTTTCCCAAGACAGTCAGGCCAGCGTCCGGGTTATCGGGCGTGGCCAGTTCTCGGTGGTATTCTCCTTTGAGAATGTCATGCAGGGGCTGGCGCTCAGGCGCTTCCCTGGTTTCAGAAGTAAAGAAGACGCTGATGGGTTCCGCATGACCCACGAAGCCGCTCTGCATATTTACGATGAAATGAAACTCCATATCGAATCTACCCGGTTGATTGATGTGCCGACTCCCGACGGCCAGCACACGGTCTACATGTTGCAGCGGCGACTGCGTCACGATGAGCTGGCTGAGTTTTACCTGGAAGGGCTCTTTGAGCACGGTCCTCAGGGGGTGGCGAAAGTCCTGCAATCACAGGGAATAGCCTACAATCTGACCTATGCAGAAGCATTGATCCATATTATCCAGGCCAACATTGTCGAAATCTATGAGAACCTGATCAGCCTGAATGGCGATGACTCGTCCCTGAGTATCTGCAGTGATGCCAAACCCGATAATTATGCCGTCAATTTCGATTACGAAAAAAAGTGGTATCGCAGCGTCCCGCGGAAAGAAATTGAGACTGAGCGAGTGGAAGCCGAGGCCGACTTGACTGACTTTCACCCGTGCACACTTGTACTCTACGAGCAGGTGCTGTTCGATGGTGGCCCTGAAGGGGTGAAACTCAGGATTCTGCTGGGTCGGAATCCCTTCGATGATTTTAAAGGCACGATCAGAAAGCTGCCCGACGCACGCAGACTGATCACCAAGGTGCTGGCGAACATTGCCTATCACGGCGGTGACAGCAGCGAACAGTATATGCATGAACTGGTAGACCGGACCCGGGTAATGTTGTGGGATCACTGGGTATCCAACCCCATGCTGAGAGAATCCTATGTCAGATACAGACTGAAACAGTGGGGAATACGAACACCTCCCCCGAAATCGCCAGGGCTGCCTCCGGAAAAACTGTTCTTTGACCTTGATGAACTGACGGCTGAGGATATTCTGCAATATCGCAAGAAGAGTGAAAGGGGCAATCTGCGTCTGAAACTGCATTATCTGCTGCTGAAAATGGCGGGTGATATTGATCCCGACCGCTTCGGGCACAGGGATTACATACCCGTTGATTACCAGCAGGACTGGTGGTTGAAAGCTGTTGAGCAGGAATACAAAAGTCAATTGCGCGGAGCCATACAGGAGAGGCTTCAGGAGGTTGACAGTAAGAGCCCACAGTATCAGCCCAGTGTCATCTTCCAGCTGGATGAAACCACTGAGGCGACTAAAAAGCTATTCCTCCTCATCGAAACAATACTCAAAGATGAAAAGCGGATAGAAGAAGCTAAAATCAGACGACTAAAGCAGATAGAAGAAGCTAAAATCAGACGGCTGATGAGCTGGTATATTCTGGAAGCTAAAACCCTGTCTTGGAGGTTGGGCAACAATAAGAGCCTCGCTCATGAATTTCAACAGATGATGGGAGACAGCTGGATAGCTCACCTGAACTCAATGTATAAGGACAAGCTAAGAACGGTTGCAAAGCAGTCAGTCGAAATCTTCACAGCTGCCCCGAACATGGATGATTCTGAACGGGTTGAGGCGGATCCAAACTTGGACGGCCTATTTCAACAAATGGTGGCCGACAGTCGCCTAAGCCAGGGCAAGCAGGCTCCAGAGGTAAAGTCGAAGCTTTCAATAGCCGACAGGAAACACTCAACTATCCTCACCGGTGCAACCTCCGAAACTGTCCTCTTGACAGAAGGTTATTCCGCGAGCCCGCTCACTAAACAGCTTCTGGATAAACTGCTGGCACAGGAATTGAATTTACCACTGGTGGTAAAGACGGGTACTGCCTTCACCTTTCCTGAAGCTTTTGCCAGGGTGATCGGCAAGACCTCCTGGAAAGCTGCCAGGGACAATATCCTTCAGGCCAGTCAGGGGCAGCTGCAATCCGTCATTCCCCTGCCCAATCTGGTGAGTCTGCGAGTGGAAGCGGGCGGACGCTCAAAGAAAGAGGTTCATCAGCTTCTTCTGCGGCTTGATCCCGGAATATACGACAGTGAATGGCTCGCCAGACAGGTCTTGCTGATTCCTCCCCAGGATGACGTGCATTACCCGAGATATGATGGTCGCAATACCCTGATACAGGCCATCAAAACAACAATCAATCGGAGCAAACGGAGCAAATGGAGCAAGCGGAGCGAGCCGAGACCGCTTGTTGTTATTGACCTTTCTGCTGCAGTTGAAGAAGCTGGAGCAGGTAGAGGGTCTGCCAGAGTGATTCTGTTTGAAACACAGAACTTCGACGACGTGACCAGGGTTATCCAGAGAAGCATCTCATCCAGGGAACTCAGTCAATTACTCTATGGTCAACAGTGTGACACTCTGGTACGTGTCCTGCGGCAGGGTGGTCAGGATCACTGGTTCGTGGTTAAACCTCTGGCTTCATCGCCCTCTCCGGGCCCTTCCCAGGCTGTTAAAGGGGCGAATGTTGAAAGGGAGGAGACACCACCCGCCAGGTTCTCTTCCCATTCCGGTTCCTCGGTTGCAAAGCGGAGGCCCCTGAATCGGATCACCATGCCTGAGAACAAAAGAATCAGATTAGAATCGTCCGTCCTTACCGGTTCCGGGCACCGACAGGTCGGAGCCCCCAGCGCAGAAGACCAGGCTCGTCTTTATATAATCTCATTCGGCCTGGTGATAGCCCCAATTCAAGGGGACCATTTTTGCCTCTATAGAAGCCTGGCCAGGCTGCTGCGTGCAAATGCCGTTGCGGCCAGTTTATTGATGAAGCACCTTGCCGGTATGCTCAGACACCTGATACAGGTGTTGCCAGCCCAGCAACATGAAATGACAGCGCAGGATTACGAGGACATCGTTACCCGGTTATACAGCAATATTATTTTTCTGGCCTTGCAGAATCAGGTTTCCAGAACAGAGCTCAGGCGTGCCATAGATGCCTGTCACTTCGATTCTGCCAGGGTGCGCCGGGTGCTGCTGAAGATTCTGCGTCAGCTGATGGTCTACTGGCAGTTTCATGCTGGCGTCCCTATCAACCCTCTGGAGCTGTGGCAGCAGTTAATAAACGGTACATCTGGTGACGCAGTTGCTGGGGGTGTCCTGGATCAGCTTCTGGTCCATGCCGGAAATAACGCCGGATTCGATATGATTCTCGCCAATGGTATAAACGAGTTGGTACTGGAAGCAGACGCTGTGGCAAATCCTCACCAGTTTTTCGAAACCATCGTCAATGCTCTCGCTAATGAGTGGGAACTCGGTAATGTGGGACTGCAGCATCACGAACTGTTTTTTGCCATGGGTGTACAGGCAATGCAAAACGTTCTTCAGAATCAGACACCGGCGAACTGGGAACTTCTCAACGGTTTTCTGCCCACCCAGCCGGGCCAGGGGATCTGGGCCAACAACTTTATGCTGCATGACCTCTTCATGCCCATGCTGGAGAATGCCGGTATCTGGCAACCGGTACTTGTACTGCACCCGGTAGAGGCCCACAACAATCAGGGTATACCACTGTTAGCTCACCTGATATCACCTGGAGATCCCAACCAGGGTATTGTGGATCCAACAGCCATTCCCGGCCATCTGCAAAACGATAACCTCCTGATATTGTTTAATGGCGGACCTGGACTGGAGGGAGACATCCTGCAGGGGGGACACTGGCAGCCGGTTCTGAACATGCAGGGTTTTCATATGCTGGCTGATCAGCCGGCAATGAGTGATGCTGATATGGAAGGCGAGGATACAGAAGTCTTAAACCACATCGAGCTGGACACACCAGGAACCCTCGATATAGGCAACATAGGCCCTGGCCTGAGCGTCGAGACAGACATAGAGTGTGGAGGAGGCCTGTGGGGATTTACCAATGAACCTGAAACAGGCCAGGCCAGCCACAATGGCAAAGATTCCGGCCCTCAGCATCAACCCGTGGCGACAGCCCAGACAACGAATCCGGGCTACCTTCCTCCTTTGCCCCAGAATGCAGAAACAGCTCCAGGCATCATTTGCCCTGAAGGCGGCATCTGCAGTTCTGCTTACTGGATGAAGTGGCTTATGCTACTCATCAGCCTGTTTCCGTCCCTGAGTCTTGCCCATTCCACAAACTTCAAATGAATCCTTGTCTATTCTGTAGCAGATCCATTGGCTTGTGCATGAGGCTCCGGTGTGGCCAGACCCTCCATCCGCAGGAAAATCATCCTTTACACCGTGGTTCCGGTGACACTTCTTTATAACCTGCTGAGCGCCCTGCACATCTACACCTTCTTCCAGGAATCCAGTGAAGAAATCGAAGCGCAGATGCATAACAATGTCGTGCATTTCGCCAGGTCTATTGACGCCCACGGCCAGCATATAGTCGCCCTCGGCAGGGCCCAGTCACAACTGCTGAGACTGGATAGCGAGGCTGTTTATCCGATATTGAAGGACCTGGTCAGCGCCAACCCCTTTTTGCTCAGCGCCAGCTGGTATGCCCTGGACTCCAGTCAGCCTGTAGTCTGCGCCAGCCGTATCATGGACAGAGTCGAACCATGCCAGACTCTGGCCTTTCCTCCCTCGGAATCAGGCGTCAGCCAGTGGACGGAAATGATCAGGGCGGATCCCTATTGGACAGCACTCTATCGTGATGCCAGCACTGGCAAGCAATTCATCAGCTATCTGGTCTCAGTGCAGGAACAGGGTATGACCCGGCTGCTGAAGCTGGACGTGGATATCTATACCATCGTTCAGTCTGTCATCAATCGCAGTCTCTTTACCGGCCGGTATATAGGCATCAACCTCTGGAAATTCAATCTGGTGGATCGTGATGGCTACTACCTCTATACCGACAGCATTCAGGCCAAGAGACACAGGCACCGGAACCTGAAAGAAACCGGCAGGGTATACGGTGTTGAAGGCTTCGGGGAAAATATTGCCGAACTCATTGATGCCGGCGAACCGGCCAGCAGCCGGATCTGGATACCGAACCCTGAGTACCGCCGGGAGTACTGGGTTTTTGGCGCGCCGGTGCATTCTCTGAACTGGTGGCTGTATACATCTGTGAGCCGTCAGCACGCGCTGAAAGGTGCTCTGGATGTAGCCCTGGCCGACACTTTCATCATGCTGGTTTCGCTGCTGCTCATACTCTGGGGCATCTGGTACTCGTCCAAGCGAATCACTCAACCCCTGATTCAGCTGAAAGCCTGCATGGATCGATTCATCGAGCACCGCCGGCTCATCGACATGCCGGAAACCAATACCAGCGATGAGACAGACTCCCTGACCCGTTCTTTTAGTAAACTGGCGTTATGGCTGGATCACCGTGACAAGGCCCTGCAGGTGGCGAGGGCCAATAACATGGGGCATATCGTTCAGAGCCTCAAGGGCCGCTATTTCTATTTCCAGCTCGATGCCCGGGGCAATATTGTCTACATCAGCCCCTCCATAGAGTCAGTGCTGGGTTACAGCAGGCAGGAGTTCAGTCGACCATTTGGTGAGTATCTGAGCTCCGACCCGGGCAACCGTTGCTTTACTCCCAACTTCCAGAAAGTTCTTGATGGAGACTGGGTTGATGCGTTTGAACTTGAAGTTATGCATAAATACGACGGAAATCGTAGGTTGGAAGTGTTCTGGACTGCCATGGAGCAAGGACAACAGCAAAGTGTGCTTGAGGGGCTGGCCAATGATGTCACTGAACGGGTAAGTGATACCCTTAAATTCAAGGCTCTGTTGAATTCAGCGCCGGATGCAACAGTGATTCTCAATCCTGACGGGATTATTGTGATGGCGAATTCCCGGGCTGTTGACCTGCTGGGTTACCAGAGTGAAGAGCTGATCAACATGCCCATCGCGATAATGGTGCCTCATCCGTTCAGAAACGTGCATCCGCTACTGTTGCCCCTGCGGGAAAAAGCCTGGAATAAAACTGCGTTGTACCGCATAGAGACGGATGCTGTTGATTGTTCAGGCAGGCTGTTCCCGGCAGAGCTGACCAGCAACCCGCTGGTGACCACTGACGGAGTTCTGATTTCCGTGGTCATCCGTGATGTCACCGAGCGCAGACAGATTGAAAAGGCGCTCAAGACCGCCCATGACGAGGCAATCATGGCCAGTCGCGCCAAAAGTCTGTTTCTGTCGTGTATGAGCCATGAATTGCGTACTCCCCTTAATGGCATCATTGGCTACGCCCAGGTTCTTCAGCGATCGGCAGGTCTGGAACCAGGACAATACCAGAAACTCTCGATTCTGGAGCGTTGTGGCCTGCAACTGCTGAACCTCATCAATGACATTCTTGACCTTAGCAAGATTGAAAGCCAGGGCGTTAATCTGCACCCGGTTTCGGTTAACCTGCCACTGCTGCTTCAGGAAACCCTGGATCTGCTCACTCCAAAGGCAGCCAGCAAGGGGCTCAGGCTGAAGCTGAAAACTGCCGGACACCTGCCGGAATGGGTAATGGTGGATGAAGTGAAGTTGCGGCAGGTGCTCACTAACCTGTTAGGTAATGCGGTCAAGTATACCGAGAGTGGGCAGATTTGCCTGAGCCTGGATGTGAGGGATAGCAGTCTGAATTTTGCTGTGCAGGACAGTGGTATCGGTATTAAAAGGGAAAATCTTGATGTGATTTTCGACCCTTTCCGCCAGTTGGATGAAGGCCTGAAGGCGGGCGGTGCAGGGTTGGGACTGGCGATCTGCCGTCGTCTGGTAACTGCCATGGGCGGTGAATTGAAGGTGAGCAGTGACGTGGGGGTTGGCAGCTGCTTTTCCTTTTCACTGCCTGTAGTGCTGGCGCAGGCAGTGACTCCGGCAAAGGCCTATTCCCGGGAACAGATTCAGCTTGAACTGCCTAAACATTACAGTTACACCGTTCTGGTAGTCGACGATCTGGAGATCAACAGGGATCTGCTGCGGGTCATTCTTGAAGAGGCGGGCTTCCGGGTCTTTGAATCCTGCAGCGGCATTGAGGCTCTGGACTGGCTGAAGAAACAGCTACCGGACCTGGTGCTGATGGACATCCGTATGCCTGGAATGAGTGGCTCGGAAGCGCTGCAATGCATCCGTGCCAACCCCAAACTAAGACCCCTCAGAGTCGTTGCCGTGACTGCCAGTGCGGGATCCGACATCAAGGACAGGCTGATGCGACAGGGTTTTGATGGCGTCCTGGCCAAACCTTTTAAAGTCAATTATTTGCTGCAGTTAATCGCCGATCTTCTGCAACTCAGGATGGAGGTAAAGCAGACATTGTTGCCACAGCCCTGTCAGGATGAATTGCCAGAGCTGGATAATGAACTGAAAGAGAAACTGGTGGCCAGACTGACAAGAATTATGGAACTGGGTGATATTCAGGCACTGCCCTCCATTACCCTGGGCATGGAGCAGCCCGAGCTGGATGCCTATTGCAAATATCTGACGCGTATCGCTGAAGCCTGTGACATGGACGAGCTGGAAAAGTTCAGGAAAACACTGACGCCGGCTGCAGTATCTACTGTTGATTGAAGCACCTGATGCAGTTCTCACTGCTTCCTCATACCGAAACCACCACCACCAGGGGTGGCAATCTCCAGCTGGTCATTCATACCCAGGTCAACACTTTCCGTAGCAGCGAGCAGTTGTTCCTGACCATCGGCTCTGATTAGCCGGTTGGTTCCGGGAGAACCGTCGCCACCACCGTTGATACCGGAAGGTGCAACGGATCTATGACTGGTGAGCAGGGATGCGGTCATGGGCTCCAGGAATCGAATACGACGGATGACGCCATCACCGCCATTGTATTTACCCTTGCCGCCGGAACCTTCCCGTATGGAAAAGGACTCCAGTCGCACAGGGAAGCGATTTTCCAGGATCTCCGGGTCGGTGAGCCGGGAGTTGGTCATATGAGTGTGTACGGCATTAGCACCGTTAAACCCATCGCCGGCACCGGCACCGCCACAAAGGGTTTCGTAATACTGGTAGTGTTTATTGCCGAAGGTCAGGTTGTTCATGGTGCCCTGTGAACCTGCCAGAGCGCCAACGGCCTGCAGAAGCGCATCGGTGACATGCTGTGATGTCTCAACATTTCCGGCGACAACGGCAGCCGGGCTGGATGGGTTGAGAAGAGAGTTCTCTGGAACAATCAGGTTAATCGGTTTAAGGCAGCCGGCGTTCAGTGGGATTTCTTCGCCAACCAGTGTTCTGAATACGTACAAAACAGCGGCACGGGTGACGGCCAGGGGAGCATTGAAGTTGTTGCTGGCCTGGGCAGACGTTCCGGTGAAGTCAACCGTAGCATCAAGGTTCTGTCGGTCAATGCTTACCCTGACCTGGATCTGGTCGCCCTTGTCGGTTTTAAGGCTGCACTGCCCTTCCGGGAGCTCTTTCAGCAAGCGCCGGACACTGGTTTCCGCATTAGTCTGCACATGTCGCATATAAGCCTGGACGGTTGTCAGGCCGAAGTGAGTAATCGCTTTACGCAATTCCCTTATGCCGCACTCATTGGCCGCAACCTGGGCTTTCAGGTCGGCGATATTCTGGCTGATATTCCTGGCAGGCCAGGGTGGCGAGGTAAAAAGTTCGACCAGCTCTTTTTCTCGAAATTGCCCCTGGTCCACCAGTTTGAAGTTTTCAATCAGTATACCTTCCTGATCGATGGAGACCGAGTCGGAAGGCATGGAGCCGGGCGTTGTTCCGCCTATGTCGGCATGATGCCCACGGGAGGCCGTGTAAAAAAGGATATGACCGCCATCATCATTGAAGACCGGGGTCACCGCTGTGACATCGGGAATATGCGTGCCGCCGTGGAAGGGTGAATTGACTATATACACGTCACCGGGTTTCATCCTGTCCTGGTTGCCTTTGATAATCGCCTTCACCGATTCGCCCATGGACCCCAGGTGAACCGGCATGTGTGGCGCATTGGCAATCAGTTGTCCCTGGTCGTCAAACAGGGCGCAGGAAAAATCGAGCCGTTCCTTGATATTGACCGATGTAGCAGTTCTCGCCAGTGTCAGCCCCATCTGCTCGGCAATGTTCATGAACAGATTGTTGAACACCTCCAGCCGGATCGGATCGGCAGAGATATCCTGGACAGTGTTCTCTTCAGCAAATGTCTCGGTCTGGCTGATCAGCAGGTGCAGATGATTCGTGATCCTCGCCGTCCAGCCAGGCTCTATCACTGTCGTGCCAGTTTCTTCCGTGATTATGGCTGGGCCAGGGATACTGTGGCCGGGTAATAGGCGGCTCCTGTCATAAAAGGGCGTTGTCTGTTCACCTTCGTCGAAATGCACCGGGAGCATTGCCAATGGCTCAGGCAAAGTAATGCTGTCAACTGCTGCGAACTCTTTTTCCCGGATGTCATTACCGGATGCCACAGCTTCCACGCCCAGGGTTTCAGCGATCACAGGTTTGTCAGTCATTGCAAACCCGAACTCCAACCGGTGTCGCTGCTCAAAGTCCCTGACCATGTCGTGGCAGGGTTTTAACCTGACAGGCAGTGTGGCGTCTGAACCTTCGTAGCGAATCAGGATTTCGCAGTTAGTGGCAATCCGTTCACTATCGAAGCCCTGTTCTGCCAGCTCCTTCCAAGCTGTTTCAGCCAGAGACGACAGCTGTTGCTCGATTTCTGGAATTGTGCTTTCTGACAATGGCATGGCAGCGGTCTTCTGTCTGGCGATACGGGTCTCTGCCAGGCCAATCCCGTAAGCGGAAAGCAATCCGGCCAGTGGGTGAATCAGAATGCTTTTCATACCCAGGCTTCTGGCCACGGCGCAGGCATGCTGTCCACCGGCTCCACCAAAGCACTGAAGTGTGTAATCGCTGACATCATGGCCTTTCTGAACCGAGATTTTTTTGATGGCGTTAGCCATGTTATCGACAGCGATCTGCAGATAGCCTTGTGCCAGCTCAACAGGGCTGATCGATTGTTCTGAGTCCCTGCTTACGGTTTCTGCCAGTTGCTGGAATTGCTGTCTGACGCCACTGGTATCCAGAGACCGGTTGCCATCAGAGCCAAATATCTTTGGAAAGAAATCCGGCTGAAGTCGCCCAAGCATCACCTGGATGTCTGTCACCGCCAGAGGCCCTCCATTGCGATAACAGGCTGGTCCCGGGTTGGCACCTGCGCTCTCTGGTCCTACTTTCAGACGACTGCCGTCGAATTCAAGAATGGAGCCGCCACCGGCCGCTACAGTGTGGATCTGCATCATTGGCGCCAGGATACGAACACCGGCCACTTCATTGTCCAGGCTTCTCTCCAGTTCATTGTTGTAGTGGGCCACATCTGTTGAAGTGCCGCCCATGTCAAAACCAATGACCCTGTGAATGCCGTTCATGGCCGCGGTCTTGACCATGCCGATCACACCACCGGCAGGCCCGGACAGTACCGAGTCCTTGCCCTGGAAGTTGAAAGCATCGGTCAGGCCACCGCTGGACTGCATGAACTGCAGGTCGACGTCCTGCAGTTCTGAGGAAACCTGCTGCACATAGTGATGGAGGATGGGAGTAAGGTAAGCGTTTGCTACGGTGGTGTCACCACGACTAACGAACCGTACCAGGGGGCTGGTTTCATGGGATGTTGAAACCTGGGTAAAACCCAGGCTTTCGGCCAGGGCCGCGGCCTGCTGTTCGTGAACTCCAAAACGGTAGCCATGCAGGAAGACAATAGCGACAGTCCGGTAACCCTGGGCATAGGCATCAGACAGTTGTCTGGTTAAGTCTCTGTCATCGAGTGGGCAGACAAGCCCTCCGTCGGCGCTGACTCTTTCATTGGCTTCGATGACATGGCTGTAGAGCATTTCCGGCAGCTGGATGTTCAGGTCAAACAGTTTTGGCCGGTTCTGATAGCCAATGCGCAGGACATCCCTGAAGCCTTTGCTGGTCACCAGCACAGAAGGTTCACCCTTTCTTTCCAGCAGGGCATTGGTCGCCACCGTGGTGCCCATTTTTACACAGCTAATCCGCTCAGAAGGGATGGGTGCTACGGCAGGAATATTAAGGATGCGTCGTATACCGGCTATGGCGGCGTCCGGATACTGCTGGGGATTTTCGGAAAGGAGCTTGAGGTTACGGATCTCTCCGGTTGAACTGTGGGCGATAATGTCAGTGAAGGTGCCGCCACGGTCAACCCAGAATTGCCAGGTATCGGTTGTCCGGGAGGTGC
The DNA here is from genome assembly GCA_051008495.1 of Endozoicomonas sp. Classification (GTDB taxonomy): domain Bacteria; phylum Pseudomonadota; class Gammaproteobacteria; order Pseudomonadales; family Endozoicomonadaceae; genus Endozoicomonas_A. The sequence continues at coordinate 69,570 of JBPCXN010000210.1, forward strand.
TTGTCAGGGAAGGCTGGCGCATGTAACTGTTCTATTGCGTAGGTTGGGTTAGCGTAGCGTAACCCAACATTGCCCAGGGCTTAAGCCCGAACCTGTTGGGTTTCCTATCTCAACCCTGCGATAGAGAGGTTATTGCTCTGCCTTGGCGGCCTTTATTTATCCTTCAGGCCGGAAATGTCTTTACCCGCAACAGAACCTTCACGAAACTCGATGGTATAGTCCGAGTCCTTTTCTTTCTGGTACAGCTTCACCATGACATAGTCCCAGTCTTTGGCAAACCAGATCCAGGTCTGGCGATCGTCATCATCACGGACCACCTTTACCCTGGTGGTATTGAGTTTCCCTGCGCGGGTTTCCAGTACCTCATCGCCTTCCACAATCAGGCGGCGCTGATAGGTTTCATCGTCGTCGGCCACCGGGTAACTGAACGCTTTCTTGCCAGAAGCAAGGTCAAGTCGCAGCTGCAGCTGGTACGAAAGAGCATCCTGGGTGCCGGGCTTGATGGCCACTTTCGACTTCTCGTCGTCCTGTTGCCACAGGGCTTCCATTTTCTTCCAGTTAAAACGAGCGTTTTTGGGCGCCTTGCTGCCTATGCCTGACCGGGCATAGGTGTAGTCTGCAGGAATGACCAGGCCGTCCTTGAGTTTGAAGCGGCTGGTCTCATTCATGCCAAAAAATGTCGCGTCTGCACCAAATTCCAGTACCCACTCGTCACCGTCTTTCTTAAACGTTCGGCTGCCTTTGCCACCAAACGGCATACCGCCGATTTTGGCGGAGTAGCTGGCGCTGAACTCACTGGGTTCTGGCTGAGGCTTTTTGCTGGTCGCTTCAGCCAGACAGAGAGGGCTGGTCAGAAAGAGTGAAGTGAGAACGGGTAGAAGAGTGCGTCCTGCAGTTTTCATGAGGGCTCCAGATTGTGTTCTTCTAAAAGATATCCTTGTGGTGTCAGCGGCTGGTTGTCAAGGTAAACGCCACTGTCTTCTATAGTGATTCGGCCGGTGACACACCAGTCTATAGCCACAGGATAGATCACCTGTTCCATGGTCTTGACCCGCTGCTCAAGGCTTTCAGCGGAATCGTCCGGATGAATGGTCAGGCTGGCCTGCAGGATAGCACCACCGCTATCCAGCTCTTCGGTAACAAAATGAACCGTTGCTCCATGGTGGCTGTCCCCACTTTCCAGGGCTGCCCGATGAGTGTTCATTCCCTTGTGCTTTGGCAGAAGGGAGGGATGGGTGTTGATCATTTTGCCCTGAAAGCGCTCTACGAAAGTAGTGGTCAGAATGCGCATGTAGCCGGCAAGCACCAGCAGATCAGGCTGCAGCTGTTCAATTTCCAGCATCATGGCCTGGTCAAAGCTGGCCCTGTCCGGAAACTGCTGGTGGTCAATGCACCGGGTAGGGATACCCGCCCTGTCAGCACGATTCAGACCCTCAACACCGGGGCGGTTGCTGAAAACACCGACAACTTCATAATGAAACCCTGGCTGCTGGTCCAGTATGGCCTGCAATGTGCTGCCGTTGCCTGACAACAGGACGACTACCCGTTTTCTGTCCGTCATCGCATGTATATCCAATAGGTTGCATTTTTATTGTTACAGAAACAGCCATGAGCGGCCCTTTATGGGGAGTGACGCTCACCCTGAGTCACGAAAATGGCCGCAGGGCCCGGATTGGCTGCATTCTTATAGTAAAGAGGGCGGAGGGTTTCCCTCTGCCCTTTCTACAGAAGTGATCATCTTTACCTGTAGACGACCTGCTCCCCTTCACCGGCTTCCATCCGGCCAATGACAAAGGCTTCTTCGCCAAGTTCGGTCAGTCTTGCAACGGCCTGTTCAGCGTGCTCTTCAGCAACGCAGACGACCATGCCAACACCGCAGTTGAAGGTCAGGTGCATTTCTGACTGGGCGATGTTTCCGCCTTTCTGCAGGTACCGGAATACTTCGGGAATGTCCCAGCTGGCGGTATCAATAACAGCGCGGCAGCCTTCGGGTATCACCCTGGGAAGGTTTTCCGTCAAGCCACCACCGGTGATGTGGGCCATGGCGTGAATGGGCATTTCCTTGCCCAGCTGCAGCAGGGATTTGACATAAATACGGGTAGGTGCCAGCAGGGCATCGCTCAGGGGCTTGTCGTCCACTAAGGTCTCAGACAGGGTATTCTGGTCAGCGCCGGTCACTTCCAGAACCTTGCGGATTAGGGAATAACCGTTGGAGTGAGGGCCGCTGGACTTGAGGCCGATCAGTACGTTTCCGGGGGCAACCTTTGAGCCGTCGATAATGTCGGCTTTTTCAACAATGCCGACGCAGAAACCGGCCAGGTCGTAGTCTTCGCCCTGGTACATGCCGGGCATTTCAGCGGTTTCGCCGCCAATCAGTGCACAGGCCGCCTGTTCACAGCCGGCACCAATACCTGTAATCACCTGTTCGGCAACATCAACATTGAGCTGGCCGGTGGCGTAGTAATCCAGGAAAAACAGCGGCTCAGCGCCACAGACAAGCAGGTCGTTGACACACATGGCCACCAGGTCAATGCCGATGGTGTCGTGCCTGCCCAGGTCCATGGCCAGTTTCAGCTTGGTTCCTACGCCGTCAGTGCCCGAAACCAGAACGGGTTCTTTGTACCCTGCAGGAATCTGGCAAAGGGCGCCGAAGCCCCCCAGTCCGCCCATCACTTCAGGGCGGGAAGTAGCCTTAGCCACATGCTTGATGCGCTGCACCAGTGCGTTGCCGGCATTGATGTCGACGCCAGCATCTTTATAGCTGAGGGCTGCTTGAGACGAATTAGATTCGTGGTCGGTGTTACTCATTGAGGTGAATCCGCACCATGTGTAGAGAAAGGAGGAAGATCAGAGAGCTCATTTTATCCCAAACACCCCTGAGCGGGGAATAGCATGGAGGGAATCCGTCCGGGGTGTTTTGAGTAATGGTTTTCAGGCTCTTTTGTGTGCGAAGCCGCAGAGATATGGCAGAATTGCAGGATTGATACATTTCCGGAATTCTTGGCATGTCTTTAGCTGTCATTAACAGTGTCAGGCGAACGAATTTGAGAACAGTGAATTTATTAACCCTGGTGGTGCTTAAGTTATGTCTGCTGGCTTTATGCCCACAGACGCTTCTCGCTTCCCAGGTCTCCAGCCTCTATCGTGTTGAGGTGCCAGTGAACAGTCAGGCCGAGGTTGAACGCCAGCAGGCCATGAACCGGGGCATGGCTGAGGTGCTGGTCAAGGTAACCGGCCAGCGTCAGGTACTGTCGGAGCCGGTAGTGAAAACGGCACTGAGAAGGGCAACCACCTACGTCCGGGGTTTTGGCTATAAAAGGGAAGATACCGAAGAAGGCCGTCAGCTGCTGCTTGACGTCAGCTTTGACGAAACGGCGGTGACCCGGCTGTTAAGGGAGAACCGTCTGGGCATCTGGGGACAAAACCGTCCCGCCACCCTGGCCTGGCTGGCCGTTGACAAAGGCGGGCGCAGGTCGATTCTGCGCAGTGGCGTCAATGTCGGCGTCCAGCTGGAAATGAACAGGATGTTTGAGCTGAGGGCCCTGCCCCTGATCTTCCCCCTGATGGACTTTGAGGATGAGATGTCAGTATCCCCTGTCGATATCTGGGGACTCTTCTCCGACAAACTCAGGAGCGCATCGCAGCGCTATGGTTCAGAATCGGTGCTTGGCGGCCGGCTGACCGTTTCCTCCAGTGAAAACGGCGACCGCTACAGTGGCAGACTGGTGCTTATGTTCAGAAATCAGAGATACGATGCCGAGATCACTGACCTCGGATCGGAAGGTCTCTCAAGGGCCATGGCCGACCTGGTGGGCAACACTCTGTCCAGGCATTATGGTGTAACATCCGGTATTCAAAGTGAGAACCCCATCATGTCGGTGGATGGTGTTCTCTCTACCCGTGACTATGCCCGGGTTGTCAGTTATCTGGAAGGGCTGACCGCTGTGAGAAATGTCTCAGTCCGAAAGCTGTCTGGGGCAAGGATTGAACTGGAGCTGTCCATAGACGGTACCGTCAGCCAGCTCGTTGACTCGATTGCTCTTGAACGTAAACTTGTGCGTCCTTCTGGTGATTCCAATCTGCCTGTGAATCAGTTGAATTATCACTGGAGAGGGCGCTAGTAAATGGTTTACGTAGGTCGGATTAGGGCCTGCCCGTAATCCGGCATGCCGTTACCAGCGTCGCAGGGCTGAACTCTGACAGAGATCCGTGTCGGATTACGAATTTACAATTCTAATCCGACCTGGGAGCCTGGCCGAGAATAGACAGGTCGGCCTAAAATCCAGAAAGAACGGCCAGATTGTTCGTTGAATTTGCTTAAATAGGTCAACTATTCGCACAAATCCAACGAAAAATCTGACTCGTTCTACTGAATTTTATACTCGACCGCTATTCTCGGTCAGGCCCCTAGTCAAACTCATTGAAGTCATACATCTAAGGAAAGGCCATGACCAAACAACAATTCTGGCTGCTGGCAGGGGTGGCATTGGCGGCAGTAGTGGTGATTCATTTTCTGGGCGCAGTCCTGACGCCCTTTGTCATCAGTATGGTTCTGGCTTACCTGGGTGACCCGCTGGCCGACCGGCTGGAAGCTATGGGGCTGTCACGCTCGCTTTCGGTGACCCTGGTCTTTCTGGTGATTTTTACCGGTGTTGCCCTTTTGCTGCTGGTGCTGGTGCCGGCGATGTTTCACCAGCTGAAGACGCTTGTGCAGCTACTGCCGGTCTGGGAAGAATGGCTGCGAGTGAATCTGCTGCCGGAAGTTCTGCACTATATTGGTCTGGATCCGCAGTTGTTTGACCTGAGCACCCTGGTGAAACGCATGGCGAAAGAGTGGCAGCAGGCAGGGGGGCTGCTGACAGAACTGGGTCGCTCGGTGACGCACTCGAGCCTGGCGGTGATTGGCTTTTTCGTAAACCTGTTCCTGGTGCCGGTGGTGACCTTTTACCTGTTGCGGGACTGGGATCACATCATGGAACACCTGCGCATGATGACGCCGCGCAATTTTGAACCCGTGGTGGTGGGGCTGGCTTCAGAGTGTGACGAAGTGCTCGGCGCCTTTCTGAAGGGGCAGCTGATGGTCATGCTGGCTCTCGGGACGATTTATGGCCTCGGGCTCTGGACTATTGGGCTGCAGTTTGCTCTGCTGATTGGCCTGCTGGCGGGACTGGCCAGCATCATCCCCTACATGGGTTTTTTTATTGGCTTCGGTACTGCCATTATTGTTGCCCTGTTCCAGTTTGATGCCCTCTGGCCCCTGGTGGCAGTGGCCTCGGTCTTCGGGGTCGGACAGGCTCTGGAAGGCTGGTTTCTCACTCCATGGCTGGTGGGGGATAAGATTGGCCTGCACCCGGTGGCGGTGATTTTCGCCCTGATGGCAGGTGGACACCTGTTTGGATTTGTTGGCATGCTCATTGCATTGCCACTGGCGGCCATTATTATGGTACTCTTGCGTCACCTGCATCGAAACTACAAGGCGAGCCACCTTTACCATGCCGGTAATGAGTGATGCTGTCAGTGACGATGCTGATTATCCAACAGAAATGCTCCATACAGCCATGAGCTTGAAATGCAGCTCATCCTACAGTTTGGAAATTGCTGCATTTCCATAGTAAATTGGTACGTATTTCCATGTTTGCCTGTTACAACTGATTGTCTAATGTCGTATATGAGTCTGCCTGTGCAATTGCCGCTCAGTGTCCAGTTAAGGGACGACGCCACGTTCGCCAATTATTTCAGCGGACAAAATGCTGCACTGATCAATCTGTTGGATATGGACCGGCAGGTCCCCGGCATGGACATTGAGCAGTTTATCTTCCTCTACGGTTCCACCGGCGTCGGTTGCAGCCACCTTCTTCAGGCTGCCTGCCACCAGGTGGACAGCCGCCAGGGGCGCAGTATCTATCTGCCCATGGAAGAACTGATTCACTATCCCTCCAAGCTGCTTGAAGGTATGGAGCGGCTGCAGCTGGTCTGCATCGATGATGTCGGTGCGGCGGCAGGTATTGCAGAATGGGAAGAAGCTCTATTTGATCTCTTTAATCGTCTGCGTGACTCCCAAACCCGACTGCTGGTTGCTGCGGACTGCCCACCCAAGGCTCTGAAAATACAGCTGCCAGACCTGGTGTCCAGATTGAGCTGGGGGCTGGTGTTTCAGGTTCAGCCTTTGACTGACCAGGAAAAAGTGGCAGCATTGCAGCTGCGCGCGCATCTGCGCGGGCTGGATATGAGTGAAGATGTGGCCCGCTATATCATTTATCGTAGCAATCGCGATATGGGACATCTCTTCAAGGTTCTGCAGAAGCTCGACAGCGCTTCATTGAGGGCCAAGCGGAAACTGACCATACCTTTTGTTAAACAGGTCATGAGCTGGTAGGTGAGCTGGGAGCCTGTCGGGCTTACGGCAATTTCGGCCTAAAATCCAGAAAGAACGGCCAGATTTATTGATGAATTCGATTGAATAGGCCCACTATTCGCACGAATTTATCGGAAAATTTGACTCGTTCTACTGACTCTTGCCATAAAGAGTAATCTCGACCGCTATTCCCGGTCAGGCTCCTGGCTGATAATCACAATTCCTTGATCGCACGAGATGTACTATGCAAATCCGGCAGCGACGTTGGTTAACTCTCTTTTTTCCTTTTGCCCTGCTGCTGTCTGTATCTGTGGCCGGCTATGTTTTTCTGCCTGAACAGATCGCCTCGCGACTGCTAAGCCTCATTGCCCGTGAAGCGTCCATTAAAATTCATCCTGATCAGGCACATTTCTCACTGTTCACTGGTGAGCTGGTTGTGCAGGGAGCGGAAATAACCGTTTCAGAATCGCTGACGTTCAGTTCCCGAGAAATTCGTTTAACGACCGGTTTATCCTCCATCTGGAGCGGGCAGCTGCGGCTGAGTGAGATCCGGTTCCAGGATTCAGAAATCAATATTGACCTGGACCGGCTTCAGGCAGCAGCCCATCAGCCCTATGCCCGCCTCTTGGCCAGTAAGCCGGTTCTTGTCTTTGATGAAGGTTATCTTGTGGTCAGGGGCCAGGAACTGTGGACGCCAGGGCAAATGAAAACGGCTTTTGAACAGATTCGCCTGTCTGCCTCTGACAAAGGTGTTGTTGAAGTAAATGCACAGAGTGCTTCTGATGAAACTTTATGGAAGTTGCAGGGTGAGCTGAATACAGAGACACCACAGCTTGCTGGGCGACTGCTTGTTCGTGACGTGCAGTTGGAAACAACTGCGAGCAAGCTGCTAGAGGAATGTGTCAATTGTTCTTTCCAGGGCTCAGTCAGCAGCGACTTGTTATTGGTCTGGAGCCCGGACAGAGAGTTTGAGCTTTCTGGAGACCTCTCCGTTGGCCAGGGGAGTGGGGAAATTTCCGGGGGAGCCGTTCTGAACTGGGAATCGCTGGCTGTTTCCGGGTTTTCCTTTCAGAGCGGCACGGGTAAGGCAAGGTCCCTTAAGTTTCACGAGTTGAATGCCCGTTTGCCGGGAGAGGAACTTCAGGGTGCGCTCTCTTCAATACAAAAGCAGGTGTCAGGCATCCAGTTTATAGAGTTGCAGGACAGTCGTTTAATTTTCTCCTGGCCAGAATCCCAGGGCTATTTGTCCGGGATCTCCGGAAAGGTCTGCCCGGGAAAGAACAATACACTGGGTTATGAACTGCAGGGAAAATGGCTGGACACAGTTTCTGTTTCACTGACAGGCACTGTGGAGGAAAAAGCATCCAGGTTTAACATGAGCGCCAGTAATATTGATGTGGCGTTGTTGCCGGAGAATCTACGGATTCTTTCGGGGAATGATCTCGCCGGAGCCCGCCTGGATTTCAGCATGAATGGCAGGGTGAACCGTAAAGGTGTGACAAGGCAGGGCGAAGCTGTCATCACCCAGCTGCACAATATAAAGCTCAGAGATGATGCTACTCTCGATTTTACCTTTCTGACTGCCTTAATGACGGATGTTGAAGGAAAAATCCATGTTCCTTTGAAACTAAATGATACCCCTCTGCAAGACCAGAGTGCTGCTATTGTCAGGGCAATCGAAAAGTACTGGTTGTCTGTTGCGGAAAAACCTTTGGCCTATCTCTCAAGGGCAGTTGCCGGTAACCACAATTTACCGACGACACTGTCAGCAGAGCCTGGAAAAAGCCAGATGACAACTGATTCGATCGGTGCATTAGCAACCATGGCTCAGGTGTTGAAGGCCAGGCCGGGGCTTCAGTTGTCCATTCAGGGCAGTGCCAGCCAGTCCAGGGACTGGCCGACAATGGCCAAAGCTGAACTGGAGAGTGATCTTCGGGAATTGTACTCAGCCTTGAACAGGGATCGTGTGGAGGGAAATAAACCTGCGATCATACCGGAAGAAGTGCGCAGTCGTCTGGTTGAGCAGATGTATCTTCGCACCCAGAAAAGGAAACAGCCGGAAATCGGCTCTGAAACGCCACAGCAGCGGGTAGAGGTTGCCGAGCGGTGGCTCCTTGAGAACTGGCCTGTGAAGCTGGATGCACTGAAAAAACTGGGTCAGCAGCGTGCCTGGATGGTCAGGGACTGGCTTTTGCAGCATGGGATTGAGCCCTCTCAGATCAGGCTTGAACCAGCCAGGATAACTACAGATCTTCAGGGAGTGAGTTTGCGCCTTGTCAGACAGGGGCAGCGCTGATGTGCGGTTGACAAACCTGGAAGCTGGCCCAGAATTCAATTTCCTGATAGTCAGGGAAGGCCTGACTGCCAGATGAACTGCCAGACAAAATGGTGGCTTGTGGCTTGTCTAAAGC